>JAGAVZ010000209.1 GCA_017941635.1 Cellulosilyticum sp. | reverse complement strand
TAGAAGGAAACCATATGCAGTTATTCTTTTTGATGAAGTGGAAAAAGCCCATCCTGATGTCTTTAATGTACTTCTTCAGATTTTAGATGATGGTCGTGTAACTGATTCTAAAGGACGTACAGTCGACTTTAAAAATACAATTATCATCCTTACCTCTAACTTAGGTTCGCAGTTTATCCTAGATGGTATTGATGCGCATGGTGAAATCAGTGAAGAAGCTGAAAAAGCCGTAAATGATATGCTTAAAACACACTTTAGACCAGAATTTTTAAACCGTTTAGATGAAATTGTTATCTACAAACCATTACAAAAGTCAGAGATTGTACAGATTGTTTCTTTACTTGAAAAAGACCTTGAAAAACGTCTTGAAGATAAACAGCTTCATGTTCGTTTAACAGAACGTGCTAAAGATTATGTAGCAGATCAAGGTTTTGATCCTATCTTTGGTGCAAGACCACTGAGAAGATTTTTACAACGTAAGGTAGAAACACTCATTGCTAGAACGCTGATTGCAAAAGAAATTACACCATTTTCTACATTTATTGTAGATTATGATGGCCAAAGCTTAACTGTATCAGTGGAAGAAGCATAAATAACTAAATTAATAAATAGATCCCATTAAATAAAAAGAAAAATATCGGTTGTGAGATAAAGGTCTATAAATCCATTAGAACATATGACATGTATCAATTATGCATACATTTGTGTTTTAAACTGGATTTATAGGCTTTTTTGATGATAGTAATCTATTATCAAATCATTAACGAGGTGATAAAATTAAAATTAGATGGTTTGCATTCGGTTAAATGTTTACTGTATAATGTAGACTTTGCTAAGATTGAAAAATATTAAGCAGAGAGTGTAAATGCCCCAGAAAAAGAAATAAAAGGAGTAAGGGAAATGATATTAGTGAGTAGTTGTTTATGTGGAGAAAAGTGTAAATATAATGGTGGAGATAATTATAGTGAAACTGTTATGGCTTATTGTAAAGATAAAGAAGTAGTACCAATCTGTCCAGAGGTGATGGGGGGATTATCTATACCAAGATCACCAGCAGAAATTATAGGTGGAACAGCTAAAGATGTATTAGAGGGAAGGGCCAAAGTTATTTCCAAAGATCATAAAGATATTACAAGTGCTTTTATTAAGGGTGCTAAAGAGGTATTAGAAATAATTAAGGGAAATAAGGTAGAAGAGGCTATTTTAAAAGCCAATTCTCCATCATGTGGTAAAGGCATGATTTATGATGGTAGTTTTAGTGCAAAACTGATAGAAGGAAATGGTTTAACAGCACAGGTTTTATTAGATGTAGGTATAAAGGTGAGAACAGAAAAGGATTTAAAATAGAGGGAGGAGTCATAAGACTCCTTCTTTTTGTTTGGTTCAATAAAAACTTTTTGATTATAAACAAAAATAACAATATATGTAAATATTAGTAAAATGTGATAATATATAAAGGGGGTTATTCAATTCGGTAAGTGAAAGCTAATTTATAAAGGAACTTTTTAGAGAATTGTACCAAATGAGAGGAGGAAGCCGGATTTTAAATCAGGCAAATATAAAATGTGCAAGAGATATATTATTGCATTAGCCTCAATTATTTTATGTCTTATTTTTGTATGGACCTACTTTTTAATGAGCAATCATAAGACAGTAGAAATTACACCAATGGCTGTTTTTAATCAAAAAGAACAAATTACTTTTATGAGTAGTTGGGGAGCATATGATAGTAGAGCGGCTAAGATTAAGAAGATATTTAATCAACTTGATGAAAGATATGGCTACTTAGATATTGAGGATGCTTCTATAGCTGGTGCAGAATTTTTGTTTATTTTAAAAACAGATTTTGCCAATGGGAATGATCCAAATATATTTGGATTATGGCCGGGATCAGATTTTAATTTGTTGGTAGAAGAGGGAAAAGTAGCAGATTTAACAGATTTATTAATGAATAATCCAAGTTGGTATAGTTTATTTAAAGAAACAACATGGGATACAGTAACGGTTGATGAGCGAATTTATGGATTGCCTATTGAACTAATTTATGAAGGATTGTTTATAAATAGAGATTTATTTGAAGCCTATCAGGTTAAGATTCCGACGAATTATGAGGAACTATTAGAAGCTATAAAAATTTTCAGAGCCAATAATATTATTCCAATTGCCTATAACCAAACAGCAGAAGGAAGTTATATATACCAAAATATGGTGATGAAATTAGGTGGAAAGGAGGATGTGGAAAATCCTTTTGATGAAGATGGAAAATTAAAGCCTTGTTTTTGTGAAGGTATGTATTATATGAAAGAGCTCTATGAATTAGGCGCATTCCCAACTAACTGGTATAGTTTAGATGACAAAAGTCGAAATGAACTTTTTTTGGATAAAAAGGCAGCTATGATTGTTCAAGGCTCATGGCTTATAGGGGAGAATGTATTAGATAGTAATGACATAACGGTAGAGGTTGTTCCATTTCCGGATATGCCAAATGGCAAAGCTGACTCCACAGCTATTATATATGGATGTGGAAATGGTATTTTTCATATGAGTAGTGCAGCATGGGAAGATACAAGATTAAGAGATCATTGTATCACTATTTTAAAGGAACTTACATCTCCTAGTAATGTCGCTATTTTAGCGGAAGATGCAGGATTTATAAGTAATATTGATTTAGGACAATATGCACCAGAAGAAACGATTATGGGGAAGAAAGGTGACGATTTAATTGCTAGGTCTAATGAATTAGTTGGCGCTGTAGACTGGTATATTAACAGAAATATTTGGGAGAATTTGATAATCAAAAAATTCTCTAGTATATTACGGGGAACTTTAACACCAGAAGCCCTTTGTAAGCAGGTAGAGGAAGCTATGATTCAGCAAAAAGCAATTGGGGAAATAACTAAATAGAAACAAAACAGGAAAAGCCAAGATAGGTTAGAAAAATGGGGGGGTAGATTGTGCAATACTTAAAACATTATTATAAAAAGTTATCCATTAGACAAAAGCTTCTGCTCTTATTTTCAGTTCAGATTATTATACCTATCGTATTTATGGGCATTATGTTATATCGTAACACAGAATCGATTATCCAAAATAAGTGTGTCAACTATATGGCAGATTTGTTGAAAATGGTAGAACTTCGTCTAGATGATTTTAAAGAAAACTTAACAAGTATTACAGAAGATATTTTATATGATCAGAATATGTATGCTGTGCTAAATGAAAGTTCGGATACAATTAGTGAAGAAGCAAAGGAAAGATGTTATCAATCTTTAAGAAGATTATGTAAGTCCAATGGTAAATTACAAAGTGTAGCGATTGCAACGTTAGAAGGTCATATCTACAGCTATGACCTCAATGCGGGAGGCGTACCAGATGAATCGATTCCTTTTAACCAAATGTTAGAAACAGTACGCGCAGCACATCGCATGCCAACATGGTATATCCAACCAACGGAAGATGGGCAAGCAAATCTATATATGCTTCGCATGATTCATGACTCAGATAATTTTAATGAAATAGGATTTATTATTTTAAAAGTGAATCGTGAGAGATTAAAAAATGTATATTTTGATCTTTCTACAGAATTTATGGAAAGTATTCAGATTTTATCTCAGGATAATCTTTGGATTATAGGGATGGATATGACGCCATTAAGTGAAGCAGAAGGTGAGTGGCTTTCAAAGCAAAGTGAAGAATGGAGTTATGAGATTAATAATAAGTCACAACATATGATTGCATATATGAATATTTGGGGAACACCATGGAAAGTTGTTGCAAAAACTTCTTTAAAAGAATTATTTAGCCAAGAGATGGCACATTTTAGAGTTGTATTTGTGGTGATTATGATTACAACAGTCTTAATTGTATCCATCTTTAGTATTCTGATGGCCATGGATATTATTGAACCAATTAATAGACTAGTACATAGTATCAAAAAAGTAGAACAAGAAAATGTACATGAAGAAGTCTTAGTAGACCGAGAAGATGAATTAGGTTACCTCAGTAAATGTTTCAACAAGATGTCCTGTGAGATTGACAATTTGCTTAATAGAGTTTATAAAGAACAACTTACAAGGAAAGAATCTGAACTCAAAGCCTTGCAAGCACAAATTAATCCACATTTTCTTTTTAATACATTAGAATCCATCAATTGGATGGCACAACTTAATAATGTACCAGAAATAAGAGATATGGTGACTTCATTAAGTGCACTAATGGAAGCAAGTATTGGAAAGGGAAGTCCAATGGTACCTTTAAGCAAGGAATTGAAATACATAGATAGCTATCTATTAATTATGAAAAATCGTTATGGCGATCGTCTAACGTATGAAAATCACATTGACAAGAGTTTACTTAGAAATGAAGTGCCTAAATTAATATTACAGCCATTAGTTGAGAATGCCATTTATCACGGCATTGATCGTATGAGAAAAAAAGGTGTCATTACACTAACGATGGAGCAACGACAAAATCAAATTTATATAGAAATAAAAGATAATGGGAAAGGAATGACACCAGAAGAAGTAGAAGACATGAATCGTCTGTTTAAGGAAGATAATCATGATTACTTACTAGGAACCAATCGCAAGAGTATTGGACTTGCTAATGTAGATGGGAGATTAAAACTATTCTTTGGACAAGAATATGGATTGGAAGTAGAAAGTGAATATGAAAATTATACAAAAATGAAATTCTATGTTCCAATGAAAATAAAGGGGGAAATGTAATTGTTTAAAGTGCTTATTATTGACGATGAACCAACTATACGAAAAGGACTTATTAACATTATTAATTGGAAGAAATTCCAATGTGAAATTTGTGGTGAAGCAGGTGATGGTGTAGAGGGCCTGGAAAAAATTAGAGAATATGAGCCTGATATCGTATTTGCAGATATCAATATGCCAGAGATCAATGGAATAGACATGATTAAACAAGCAAAAAGTATTGTATCACATTGTAAATTTATTATTCTCTCAGGCTATAGAGAATTTTCTTATATGCAAGAAGCTATCAAAATTGGTGCTTTTGATTATATTTTGAAACCCTCTAGTATAGAAGATATTTGCGAAGTGACACGTCGTGCAGTAATGGAACTTAAATACCAAATGGATCATCAATTAGAAATAAAAAAACTTCGAAAATGTTTTGATGAAAGTATTCCAATCTTAAAAGAAAAACTACTGTATGATGTCATTTTTCAAATTAATATTAATGAAGAAGAAATTAAAGAAGGATTCAATCTCTATGGGATAGAGCTAGATGAATTTATTATGCTCATTATTGATATGGATGGTGATTCTAAGAAAAGAGAACCTTATCAAAGACAATTGTACCAATTCGGCATTATTAATACTGTAGAAGAAATGTTTGCAGAAGAGTATAAGGTGGAAAAAATTGTACTTAATAACCGTCAAATTGCATTTATTGTTGGGACTACTAAGGAAAGTGAGTTATTAGAAGAAAATATATACAAGAAGGTACATAATATTCAACAGCTTATAGAAAGTTGCTTTGATTTTACAGTAAGTATTTCAATTAGTACAAAAGGTGATCAAATCTCAGATTTGCATAAAAAGATGCAGGAATGTAGAAATGCGTTATCTTATCGTTTTTACCTGGGGAATAGCTCTATTATTTTATACCGTGATTTAAGGGGATTTTATCGAGGACAAGATTATCTTGCATTTGATGGCATAGATAAGGAACTATGTAATGTGATTAAAACTGGAAATGAAGAAGACGTAAAGAATATATTAGACAAAATTGAAAAGAAAGTTGTGGAGGTCAATTTTGACCCAGAGTATATTAAGACATTTTATTGGAACTTGATTTATGAGATTAATATGATTCGCATTTCTATTAAAAGTTTAGAGGTACAGGATAAAGAAATGAGTCACGATATTTCTAGTTTATATCGTATGATTGATCAAGCTACCCAAATCAATGAATTACAAAGTTTATTAAGTGAGGCAGCTATGAGTGTTGTACATCGTATTAATAAATATAACAAAAAGAATATTAATCAAATTTTACAAAATGCTATTGATTATATACGTGAAAATTACACGATGTCTATTACACTGAATGAATTGGCAGAACACACTTATGTCAGCACCTATTATTTAAGCAGAATGTTTAAAAAAGAGTTGGGTAAGAACTTTGTGGAATATTTAAATGAAGTACGTATCGATAAGGCAAAAGAATTGTTAAAAGGTAACCAATATAAAACCTATGAAGTTGCTGAATTGGTAGGTATACAAGATCCCCATTACTTTTCAAAAATATTTAAGAAATATGTCAATATGACACCTACAGAATATAAAGATAGTCAACTTTAGTGCAATTTTTTTATAAATAGTTGCCAACACTTCTCTAGAATTAGTTAAAACTCTATGTTATAGCAATTAATTGTTGTAATATTTTGATTAAAAATAAATAATGAAATATTAACAAAAAGACAACATAGTCTATTAATTAAAATAGTAAAAAGTTATAACATAGAGTCAAGGAGAGGTGAAGTGAATGAATAATATGCAAAGTACCACAAAAACAAAAAAGAAAAAGAAGTTAAACATTGCGCTGATCTCTATGCTTCTTCCTGGCCTCATTGTCATGTTAATTAATAACTACATGCCAATGTTTGGTTTGGTTTTTGCATTTAGAAAAATGAATACAGTGCAGAAGTTCTGGGGCTCTGGTTGGAATGGACTTAAAAACTTTGAATACTTATTTAAGTCTAATGATGCATGGCTCATCACACGTAACACAATAGGATACAACTTAGTATTCATTATTATTGGTATCGTGGTTCCAATTTTCTTAGCAATTTGCTTAAATGAGCTTCGCAATAAGAAAGCAGCTAAGGTATATCAAAGTATATACTTTATCCCTCACTTTCTTTCATGGGTAGTTGCAAGTTATATTGCATTTGGTTTATTAAGTAATGAATATGGTGCAATTAATGGTATGCTTCAATCATTAGGCTTAGGTAAAGTCGCTTGGTATACAACACCAAAATACTGGCCAGTGATTTTAGTTGCTGTTAATACATGGAAATGGACAGGATATGATACAATCGTATATCTTGCTTCAGTTACAGGTGTTAATCAAGAATTATTTGAAGCAGCTGCTGTTGATGGTGCCACTAGATTACAACAAATTATACATATTACAATTCCAAGTTTAATTCCACTTTGTATCACACTTGTATTACTCCGTTTAGGAAGAATGTTCTATACAGATATGGGTCTATTCTTCACTGTTCCAAAAAATACAGGTATCTTATTTGACGTAACCAATACAATTGATACTTATGTATATCGTGCTTTTGCTATGACAGGTGATATTGGTTTATCTGCGGCAGCAGGTTTCTATCAATCTATCTTAGGCTTAATCATTATCTTAGGTTTCAATGCTATTGTAAGAAAATACGACAAAGATGCTGCTATTATTTAGGGAGGAGGTTACAGTATGGCTTCAAATGTAGAAATGGAATCTACCGTTACAGGTGTACAAATTAAAAAATCAACTAATATTTTATTAAATGCATTCTTTATTGTACTTGCAATATTATGTATGTATCCATTATTACTGGTTTTAATGGTTTCATTCACAGATGAAATGTCGATTCCGGTATATGGTTATCGCATTATTCCAAAGGAATTTAGTTTATCTGCATATGAATATATTTTTGGTAACTTTGGTGCAATAGGAAAAGCTTACTTAGTAACAATAGGTTGTACGTTATTTGGTGGTCTTTTAGGATTAATTGTTATGGCAATGTATGCTTATCCACTTGCAAGAGATGACTTCAAACAAAAAACACTTTTTAATTTAATTGCTGTTATTACCATGCTTTTCTCAGGTGGGTTAATCCCAACTTATATGGTATATGTAAGACTATTAGGTTTAAAAGATAACTATATGGCAATTATCTTACCTTCATTATTTAGTGCATTCTATGTCATGATTATTCGTACATTCTATAGAACAAATGTACCAAAGAGCTTAATTGAAGCAGCTCAAATTGATGGTAGTAGTGAGTATTTTACATTCTTTAAGATTGTATTACCACTTGCAAAACCAGCCCTTGCAACAGTTATGTTATTTAGTATGTTAGTATACTGGAATGACTGGTATTATCCATTACTTTATATCACAAAGACTGATCACTACAACTTACAATACTTACTTTACACTATGCAAAAGAAAGTAGAAAGTATTGTAGCAGCGTCTGGTCATGGTGGAGCAGTGGATTTATCCAATATTCCAACAGAAACAGCACGTATGGCAATGGCAATCGTCGCTATTGGACCAATTGTTCTTGCATATCCTTTCTTCCAACGTTATTTCCAAAAAGGTATTACATTGGGAGCAACAAAAGAATAATTGGTTTGATATAAAATTTCTATTTTGATTTAAATCATATTTTAGGAGGAGATTTTAATGAAATTAGCAAAGAAAAGTTTAGCAATTTTAGCAGGTATGACATGCGTAGCTAGTATGGCTATGACAGGTTGTGGTGGAAATAATGCAACAGCAACAAATACAGCACCAAAAGAAAGTGCTGCAACAGCAACAAATGCAGCACCAAAAGAAAGTGCTGCAGCAAGTGAAGCACCAGCAGCAGATAGTAATGGTGTGGATTTATCAGAACATATTACAATTACTTGGTATCAAGCAGGTGCTACAGAACCAGAAGATTTAGCAAAAGTTGAAGCTGCGGCAAATGAATATATTGCAACTAAAACAAACTTAAACTGTGATATTAAATTAAACTTCTTTGATTTTGGTACATTCCCAGAAAAAATGAATACAATGATTAACTCTGGTGAAGAATTTGATATCTGTTTCACATGTAACTGGTGTAATGATTATACAACACAAGCAGGTAAAGGGGCTTATGTAGATATTACAGATATGCTTGGTGAATATGCACCAAAAACAAAAGAAATACTTGGTGAAGGATTTATTTTAGGTTCACAAATTAATGGTAGAAACTATGCAATTCCAGCTAACAAAGAAAAAGCTCATCAATGGGGATTAGTAATCCGTAAAGATATTGCAGAAAAATATAATATGGATTTCTCAAATGTTAAAACTTTAGAAGACATGGAACCATTCTTCCAAACAATTAAAGAAAATGAACCAGGTATGTATGCACTTGAAGCTTGTGAAGGTGAATCTGCTAAGAGACTTCTTGATTACGACTATATTGGTTCTGACTCTATGCCAGGTGCTGTATACAATGATGATGCATCAGTTGTATTCAACCAAGTAGAAAAACCAGAAATGAAAGAACTCTTTGAGTTAATGCACAAATACTATCAAGCTGGATACATCCGTGAAGATGCACCATCTGTTACAGATTATCAAGTAGACCAAAAAGCTGGTAAAATCTTTGCAGCTGTTCGTTCTTTAAAACCAGGAAAAGCAGCAGAGGAAGCTCAAACATTCCAACATGATTATATCCAAGTTGAATTAACAGATCCAATCATCTCTAATAGAGAAACAACAGGATCAATGGAAGCTATTTCTGTAACTTCTAAACATCCTGAAAGAGCTTTAATGCTTCTTGAATTATTCAATACAGATGTTGAGTTCAACAACTTAATCAACTTCGGTATTGAAGGTGATCACTATACAAAAGTTGAAGGAACAGAAAACATTATTTCTCAAGGTGAAAATGTTAGCAAATACAATTTAAATATTGGTTGGGCATTAGGTAACCAATTAATCAACTACATCTGGGATTCAGAACCACTTGGAGCTGAAAAATGGAATAAATTCGAAGAATTTAACAATGTAGCTAAAAATACTCAAACACTTGGTTTCATCTATCAATCAGATGCAGTTCAATCTCAAATTGCTCAATGTACAAACGTATGGAAACAATATATGCCATCATTAGAAACTGGTGCTGTTGATCCAGAAACTGTACTTCCAGAATTCATTGAATCATTAAAAGCAGCAAATGTTGATGATATTATTGCTGATAAACAACAACAATTAGATGCTTGGAAAGCTAGCAAATAATTAAAAATAAGAATCCATATAGCAGTTAATATCTAAAGAGAACACCTAAAAAGTTTTAAAAGCTTTTTAGGTGTTTTTTGTTTGCTTTCAGTAGGTTTTACTTCTACTTGCCCGTCCTATTGCATAAACATGAATTATAAGGGGGCTGTATGTCATGAAGGAGAAAAGAAATCGTAAGCCAGAAAGCTTAAAAAGTCAATTGACTAAGATGCTCGATGTGCCGCCTGAAGTGGTGAGCGATTTACCACAAGTGGTTATGTCTGGGAATCAAGAGATACGTGTTGAGAACTTTGGAGGGATTCTTGAATATACATCACAAACGATACGATTAAATACGAAGTGTGGCATTTTAGTGATTCATGGAATTGCATTAGAAGCACAAAAAATGACGGCTGAGTATATTACGATTAAGGGTACGATCATTCAAATTGGATTTGTAGTGTGAAGGGGGAAATGGCTTTGCTTTTATCGTTATGGCATTATTTAAAGGGGTATGTTATAGTAGAAGTACGTGGCGTAAATGGTGAAAAATTTTTGAATTTGGTCACTTACCACGGTATTGAGTTGTGGAATGTACAAAGGATAGGAGAATATATTCGCTTTTGTACATCCATCCCAAACTTTAAAGCAATGAAGCATGATGCACATAAAACGAAAGTTCGTTTAAAAATTATGGAAAAGAAAGGGTTACCTTTTTTTACATATCGCTATAAAAAGCGAAAGTTATTTGTAATCGGCATAGGTGTGTTTATAGTCATGTTATGGATTTTATCTTCGTTTGTATGGCTTGTGGAAGTAGAAGGAAATACAAGAATCAATAGTATAGATGTAATTTCCACACTAGAAGCTAATGGATATAGCACAGGTAAGCTTAAAATGAAGATGAATCTTAGAACGGCTGAAGCGCTATTAATTAAAGAATACCCAGATCTGATTTGGGTAGGGATTGATTATGAAGGGACACGCATGGTTGTTCGAGTGGCAGAAAGTGTCTTACCGCCTGAGATGAATGCAAAGGAAATTCCCTCCAGTTCATTGGTCTCAAAACGTGATGCACTCATTACATATATTGCTGTAGAAAAGGGAAAACCTATGATTAAAGCAGGAGATATTGTCAAAAAAGGGGACGTGCTTGTGGCAGGTGAGATGCCATTAGGAGAAGAAGACCCTAGTTTGTACTATACATGCGCAAAAGCCACAGTACGTGGTAAGACGATTTATGAAGTCAAGAAGACAATCAATCTAGAACAGGTCAAAAAACAGTATTTAGATGATGTGAGTAAAACTTATATTTTGAAATTGTTTAACAAACCATTTACATTATATAACCAAAAGAATAGTACAAGTCATTATGACACCATGTATACGTTACATCAGCTACAAATTACAAAACTTTTTCCACTACCTTTTGGACTGGAGGTGCAGAGTCGAATTGGTTATGAGCCAAGTTACTATACTTTAACAGAGGAAGAAGCTAAGGATAGGCTTTTATCAGATATGTGGCAAGAGATTAGTTTAAGTTTAGGCAGTGAGGCCAAAATATTAAAGCGAGAAGCTTATTTTAGTGCAACAGAAGGAATGATAACGGGTTCACTTTATGTTATAGCTGAAGAAGAAGTGAGTTATCCAGTGGAAATCAATATGAACATGCAAAATGAAGGAGAAGTGCCAAGTGAGTAAAATAGAAAAAGAACTAGATATTCTTGATTATGATGTATCCAATGTATTTGGGCAGTTTGATGCTCATACACTTTTAATAGAAAAAACATTGGATGTAGAGATTGTTTTACGTCATGATAAATTAAAGGTTTCAGGAGAAGCAAGTCAAGTTGCACTAGCAGCTAAAGTATTAAAAAAGCTTTTTAAGTTAGTTGAAAAAGGAGAAGGAATTGATATTCAACGTGTTAAGTATATTTTAGATTTAGTAGGTACCAAAAAGGAAGAGGAGTTAGGACAACTTGAAAATCATACAGTTACATTAACTCATTTAGGAAAGCCAATCAAATGTAAAACATTAGGGCAAAGTGAGTATATCCAAAAAATTAAAAAGAATACAGTTGTTTTTGGAATAGGTCCAGCAGGTACGGGAAAAACTTATTTGGCTATGGCAATGGCAGTTAATGCGTTTAGAAAAGGTGAAGTAAGTAAGATTATTTTGACTAGACCAGCCATTGAAGCCGGAGAGAAACTAGGATTTTTACCAGGAGATTTACAAAGTAAAGTAGACCCATATTTACGTCCTTTATATGATGCACTTTTTGAGATTATGGGACCAGAAAACTTTGAAAAAAATATGGAGAAGGGTCTTATAGAGGTAGCACCACTAGCTTATATGAGGGGCCGTACATTAAATAACGCCTTTATTGTATTGGATGAAGCACAAAATACGACAATGCCACAGATGAAAATGTTTTTAACACGTATTGGTTTTAATTCAAAAGTGGTTGTAACAGGTGATTTAACGCAGGTTGATTTACCACACTATGAAATGAGTGGCTTAAAACAAGCGATGAAAGTTTTAGACGGCGTAGAGGGGATAGGCTTTACTTATTTATCACAAAAAGATGTGGTAAGACATCCTATTGTACAACGTATTGTAGAAGCATATGATGCCTTTGAACATAAACAAGATCATTAGCCATTAGAGGGGGGCTTGAGGGGACAAATGATAAAAATAAAATCATATAAATGGGTGCTGTTTGCAGTGTTATCCGCCATTTTAACCTTCTTTTGTGTGGTATCAGGAAATTTCTTTACCAAAAAGGTATCACTTCAATTAGGTGAAATTGCAAAGGAAACACTGTACGCCCCATTTCAAGTAGAAAATGAAATTGCCACTGCTAGAAAAAAACAAGAGGCAGAAGCAGCAGTACAGCCAGTTTATAAAAAGGATAGTACCGTTCAGGAAAAAGCGATAGGCAATATAGAGACATTTTTTGATTATATTCATACCATCCAAACAACAGACCTAACAGAAAAGCTAGAAAAAACGCCTGTAGAAGTATTAAGTGGTTTATCACCTATTGCACTTTATAATGAACAGTATGAGGCATTACTTGGTGCCAATTCCGATACATTAAATCAGATGAAAAATATTTGTATGGAAGTGACAAGCAACCTGTTTAATGGAGGGATTTCGCCTGAAGAAAGTAATAAAAGTATCGAAGTAAGAATGGCTGTAGAATCACAAAACTTAAACTCAACGATGAAGAAAATCGCTGAAGATATTATGAATCATGTACTGGAACCTAATGTGGTTATTGATGAAGTGGCGACGAACGAGCAGAAGAAACTTGCGCAAGATAAAGTGGATCCAGTCTATGTGTTGGCTCAGGAAAAAATTATTGAAAAAGGAGCCAGAGTAACAGAAGAGGTTTATCGCCTTTTAGAAAAGGTAGGCTATCTAGAAACAAATCGCAGTGAACGTTATCAACAATATATTGGTGTGCTGGCTCTTATTATACTGGTAAGTGTACTCTTTTACTATTATATTTATAAGGTGTACTTAACGAAAAAAGAGCATATTACCATTAGGCAAAAAGATAAAAGACTGAGTCTGGTATTTATTTTGTTTAGTTTGGCGATGCTGATGACAAGAGCTTTTTTAGGGGCTACATTTGTTTATTTGCCTCTTAGTATTACGTGTATGATGATTGCTTTTGCCATGGAGCATCAGATTGCTTTTATGACACAAGTTTTAATTGTTATTTTTTCGGCTATTATCTTTAAAGGGGATATTATTTTTATTTTATACTTCCTTATTTCGGGAATAGCGAGTACACTTATTGTAACAAGGATGCAAGAGCGTACACGTACGCTTATGAGTAGTTTATATGTAGGTGGCATTCAATTTGTTTTATATATTGCCTTAAAACTTCTGGTAGGTTCACCATTAAGTGTAACGGTTTTATCAGAAGGTTTGGTAGCGTTTATTATGGGGATGATTTCAGTCGTTGCGGTAATTGGGGCCCTTCCAATGTTTGAGGCAATCTTTGAATTTGTTACACCAATGCAGCTTTTGGAAATGACAAACCCAAATCAACCGATTTTAAAGCGATTATTATTGGAAGCAACAGGGACTTATTACCACAGTTTATTAGTTGCTAATTTAGCTGAGGCGGGTGCAGCAAGTATTGATGCTAATCCGCTCTTAGCTAGAGTCGGTGGTTATTATCATGATATTGGAAAACTAACTTGTAGCAATTATTTTAAAGAAAATCAAGGAAGTACCAATCCGCATGATTATATGACGCCAAAGGAAAGTTATGAAATTATTGTTTCTCACGTTACATCAGGTTTAAAATTGGCAGAAGAGTATCATTTACCAAATTATATAAAAGATTTTATTATGCAGCATCATGGGACAGGCCTTATGCAGTATTTTTATGTGAAGGCACAAAAGGAGTCAGATGAACCTATTAGCGAAAAAGCCTTTTCTTACCCAGGGCCTAGGCCACAAACAAAAGAAGCTGCCCTTGTTATGCTTGCTGATGTTGTAGAAGCCACAACAAGAGCAATGCAGGATAAGCTTGGTAAGGAAATTCAAATTGAAGATGTGGTGAGAAGAAGTGTTAAGCAAAAGTTGGAAGAAGGACAATTAGACGAATGTCAGCTTTATATATCTGATATGGAGAAAATTATTGAATCTTTCACAAAAATGCTTAATGGGATGTATCACCAACGTATTGCTTATCCAGAAAGGAATGAAAAGAAATGACAGTATATTTAGAAGACGAAACAGGATTTTTTGACGCACATCCTGGGCTATACGAAAAAGTTGAAAGTGTTATTGAGCGTTGTTTAGATCAAGAAGAGGTGCCTTATGAGGTAGAAGTTAGTTTATCTGTTGTGGACTTAAATACGATTCATGAGATTAATAAAGAGCATAGAGCAATTGACAGACCAACAGATGTACTTTCTTTCCCTCAAATAGATCCAGAGAAGATTGGATACATTAATTGGGATACAGTTGATTTTAGTAGCTGTGTGAATTATGATACAGAAGAAGTGATGTTAGGTGACATCATTCTTTGTGATGAAAAAGCCAAAGAACAGGCAGTAAACTTTGGTCATAGCTTAGAGCGAGAAGTATGTTTCTTAGTAGCTCATAGTATGTTACACTTATTAGGTTATGACCATATGACACCTGAAGATGAAAAAAATATGTTTACAAAGCAAGAAAGTGTGTTACAATATTTATCCATCTTAAGATAAAAAATGATAAAACTGACTATAAAATAATGTTTACAAAAGTAACAGCTTACTTAAATGGTAGGGATTGATTGATAAGACATTGTTTTAAATGATACAAAAGCAGACTTATTCGGAAAGGAATAGAATGATACATGAAAGAAACATTTAAATCAGGATTTGTATCTATTATTGGGAGACCAAATGTAGGTAAATCGACATTAATGAACCAGCTTATTGGAGAGAAAGTAGCGATTATGTCTAATAAGCCACAAACAACACGTAACCGTATCCAAACAGTACTCACAACAGAGGATTTCCAAGCTGTTTTCATTGATACACCAGGGATTCACACACCTAAAAATAAATTAGGTGAATTTATGGTAAAATCTGCTATTACAACATTAAATGAAGTAGATGTTATTTTCTACCTTGTAGAAGCAGAAGCATTCATTGGAAAATTAGATGAAGATATTATTGAACGTTTAAAACATATTGATACACCAGTATTTTTATGTATCAATAAAATTGATAGTGTACCAAAAGAAACAGTACTAGAAACAATCGATTTATATAGAAAAGCTTATGACTTCAAAGAGATTATTCCAATTTCAGCTTATGAAGGTGTTAACTTAGATGCCATCTTAAAAACAATGCCACAATATTTACCAGAAGGACCACAGTTCTTTCCAAGTGATATGTTAACAGATCAACCTGAAAGACAAATCGTAGCAGAAATCATTCGTGAGAAAGCGCTTCATCTTTTAGATAAAGAAATTCCACATGGTATTGCTGTAGAAATTGAAAGTATGAAAAAAAGAGAAGAAAGAGATGTTGTAGATATTGAAGCAACAATCGTGTGTGAAAGAGACTCTCACAAACGTATTATCATTGGTAAACAAGGCCAAATGATTAAGCAAATTGGGACAAAAGCACGTTATGATATTGAACGTTTATTAGGTTCAAAAATTTATCTAACACTATGGGTAAAAATCAAGAAAAACTGGAGAGATAGTGACTTCCTCATTAAAAACTACGGTTATGATCGTAAAGATTTGATGTAATCTATGTGTCAAGGCCTTTTGGACTGGTAGATTTTATAAGGATAAATTATGTGAAACTGCATATCTTAACTATAAATTCAACCATTAGGGGGCTATAATGATGTTACAGGAATTTTGGAGTTACTTTATGACAACAGGTGATGTTTCAATGTATTTAAACTACAAAGCCTATGAGGAGGCGAGCCATAATCCATGTAGCTTCCAGGAGCCAAAAATTGGTGAATAGATAGGATGATTTAAGCATGATTATAAAAGCTAGAGCTTTAGTCGTAAAAGAATATATTGTAGGAGAGAGTGACAAGTATGTCACTCTCTTTACTAAAGAATATGGAAAAATACAAGCACTTGCCCCAAAAGCAAAAAAAGTAGACAAAGGATTTGCTTCCGCAACCCAGCTTTTTGTATATGGGGATTTTATTTTGACTTCATTTAAAGATACATATCGAATGGTGAATGCAGAAATTATAGAGATGTTCCATGGTATTAGAAATGACCTAGACAGACTCAGCTATGCCAGTTATATGATGGAATTTGTGCAGTATGTAACAGAGCCAATGTTACCACAGCCAGAACTTCTAAGATTAGTTTTATTTAGTTTACAAGCATTGGCAAGAGATGGAGTCAATTATCGTTTGATTAGACGTATCTTTGAGCTAAGAGCACTTGGTGAACTGGGGTTTAGGCCACAACTTATTGCATGTACTGAATGTGGTGAGCTTTTAAAGAATGGAGAAGAAGAAAACTATTATTTTTCATCCGAAGCAGGTGGACTTATATGCAGTAGTTGCAAAAGTTATTATAAAGATTTTATAACAATCAGCTATAGTACACGATTTACTATGCAGTATATATTGGGAAGTCCTATGAAGCAACTTTATCATTTTACAGTAACGCATGTGATTCAAAAGCAATTAGATGCAGTTTGCGACAATTATGTACCTTATTATGTGGATCGAAGTTTTAAGACTTTAGAATTTATTGAGGGACTAGATGTACTTTAACAAGCAAAATAAGATTACAAGATTAAGTAGAGCAACTAAAAGTAAGCTCCATATAAGAGTCGTGTATTGGATATAAAATGCATGAGGCTTATATGGAGTTTTTTGTACTTAAAAAACAAAAAAATAGGTAAAAAGTGGTAAGATTAAAGGAAGAGATTTGAAAATCCTGCGATAAAAAGTAGTGAAATATGCTATAATAACTTTAAATGAATGGATGAGGTGTAATATGAATAAAAAATTATTGCTATTTGATGGACATAGCATTGCAAATAGAGCCTTTTATGGCGTACCGTTATTAACTAATAAGAATGGACAATATACAAATGCTATTTTTGGCTTTTTAAATATGATGTTAAGCATTATTGAGAAAGAAAAACCAGATTATTTAGGAATTGCATTTGACCTGAGTGCACCTACCTTTAGACACAAGTTTTCTGAAGAGTATAAAGGTAATCGTAAAGGTATGCCAGAAGAATTACGTGCACAGATGCCACTTTTAAAGCAAGTTTTAGGGGCTATGCATATCCAAATAATTTCAAAAGAAGGATTCGAAGCAGATGATGTTCTAGGAACACTAGCCAAAGAAGGTGAGAAAAACGGAATGCAGGTAACGGTTGTATCAGGAGACCGTGACTTATTCCAAATCACGTCTGACCAAATTGAAATTAAGATTCCACGTACAAAGAAAACAGGAACAGAAATTGAAAGTTTCTTTGCAAAGGATGTTATAGAGACATATGGTGTTACACCAACAGAATTTGTAGATGTAAAAGGCCTCATGGGAGATCCTTCAGATAATATTAAAGGGGTACCTGGAATTGGCGAAAAAACAGCAGTCAAGTTAATTAAAGAATACGGCAGTATTGAAAATCTGTTAGATCATGTGGAAGATATTAAACAAAAGAAACTAAAAGAAAATTTAACTGTGTATGCACAAGATGCAAGAGATAGCAAGATGCTTGCAAAGATTGTTTGTGATGTGCCACTAGAATATAGTTGGGAGTCTTTTGAATTTGATTTAATGCTGGATGAGGAGGCAAATGAGCTTTTCCAATCTTTAGAGTTAAAATCAATTCTGAATAAATTACCACGTAAAACATTAAAAGAAGAGCAAGCAGCACTTGAAATTAAGGAATCTTCTTTAGATGATTTCAAACAGTTTTTAAGAGATTATAAAAACCAAACGCTATCAGTAAGTTACTTTTTAGAGGATCAAACATTGGGAATGGCGTTAGCGACTAAAGAGACAGTCTATTATAGAGAATGGGACATTACAGACACCCAGGAAAAAGATTTACTTATTGAATTCTTTGAAAGTCCAAGCTATATCAAGATTGTTCATGATAGCAAGAAAATGATGCATGATTTAATTGAATATGGTGTGGGACTTGCAAATGTTGTCTTTGATACATTTATTGCTGCTTATTTATTACATCCTACAAATAAAGATTATGATTTAGCAGAATTAGAAGAGTTATTTGTAGGTAGCCATCAGCTCAGTTCAGAAGAACAACTTCTAGGTAAAGGAAAAAGCAAAAAGAACTGGACAAACTTAGAAGAAGAAGTACGTAAGCAAGAGATTGGAAAGCGTGCGATGCTTTTAACTTCTATGGCAGCTCATATGAAAGAAAAGCTTGTAGAAGAAAATATGTTGACTTTATTTGAAGAGATTGAAATGCCACTGATTGAAGTATTATTTGATATGGAAATTGCCGGGATTTCAGTAGACCCACAAGGATTAAAACAATATGGTGAAGAACTTGAAGCATTACTAAATCAAATTTCTGAAGCGATTTATGAAGAAGCTGGTGAGGTCTTTAATATCAATTCACCAAAACAATTAGGTGTGATTTTATTTGAAAAGATGGGGATTCCACCAGTTAAGAAAACAAAAACAGGTTACTCTACAGCAGCTGAGGTACTAGAGGTTTTAAGTAAAGACTACCCAATTGTAGATAAAATCCTAGAGTATCGTCAGTATGCAAAGCTGAAATCAACATATGTAGAAGGTTTACTTGCAGTAATGACAGAGCAGCATAAAATCCATTCTACATTTAATCAAACGATTACAGCGACAGGACGCTTAAGTAGTACTGAGCCAAACTTACAAAATATTCCAGTTAAATTTGAGATGGGTAAAAAAATCAGAAGCCTCTTTATTCCATCTTCAAAAGATTATGTTTTCCTAGACGGAGATTATTCTCAAATCGAATTACGTCTGCTTGCACATATTTCAGGCGATCAAACTTTAATTGATGCGTTTAAACATGATGTGGACATTCATGCGCTCACAGCGTCACAAGTTTTCCATGTGCCATTTGAAGAAGTATCACCACTTCAACGTAGTAATGCAAAAGCAGTTAACTTTGGGATTGTGTATGGCATTAGTGCATTTGCTTTAGCAGAGGACTTACGTATTTCGCAAAAAGAAGCACAACGTTATATTGATGGTTACTTTACAAAATATCCTCAAATCAGAGACTATATTGATAATACCATTGCATATGCTATGGAGCATGGTTATGTAGAAACGTTATATCATAGAAAAAGAGAAATTCCAGAGATTTTAGCAAGTAATTATAATCTTAGAGAATTTGGAAAACGTGTTGCAATGAATACACCAATTCAAGGAACAGCAGCAGATTTGATTAAAATTGCGATGATTCGTGTACACCACAAATTAAAAGCACTGAACTTACGTTCTAAACTTATTTTAACAGTACACGATGAACTTTTAATTGAAACACATCGTGAAGAGATTGAGGTTGTTAAACAACTTTTAAAAGAAGAAATGGAACAAGCTGGTCAGTTTAGTGTGCCACTTCATGTAGATGTACATCAAGGAGAAAACTGGTTAGCTGTAAAATAGGAGATTTGATATGAAAGTAATAGGAATTGTTGGGGGAATGGGAGCAGGTAAGTCAACAGTGATTGCAATTCTCAATGAACTAAAACCTGTTTCTTATATTTCTGCCGATCTTATTGGTCATGAAATTTTATTAAAAGGACATCCAGCGTATGCACCCATTATAGAAGCCTTTGGGACAAGTATTTTAGATGAGCACGGTGAGATTGTTCGTAAAAAGCTTGGCTCACTTGTATTTGGAAATGAGGAAAGTGTGAAACGACTTAATGCAATCACACATCCACTTATTACTAAGTGCGTGATTGAGCGTATCAATGAGGCAAAGCAAATAAGACCAGGGCAACATATTATTTTGGAGGCAGCATTACTATTAGAAAGCGGCTTAGTGGATTTAACAGATACTGTGGTTGCTGTCTATGCAGATGCCGATATACGATTAAAAAGAGTGATTGAACGTGAAGGATTGGAAGTAGAACAAATCCTAAAAAGGTTTAAAGCTCAAAAAGAATGGGAAGAACTTAAAGCAGCAGCAGATTATGTGATTGATAATAGTGTATCCTTAGAAGAGACACGTGAACAAATCAAGGTATTTCTGGAGCAGATAGAAAAATAGATTTTAAGTTTAAGGAGGAGAACGAATGAAAAAGCTTAAGAAGCTCATGCTACTTAGCTTACTTGTATTGGGTGTAACAGGATGTGGTTTGTGGGCACAAAATGACAAAGAATCACAACCAAATGATAACATCAATCAGATAGAAGAAACAGGTCAAGAAGAGAATGAAAAAGATAAAGAGCAAGCACCAGTAGAGAATAAGTTGGTACTTGCGATGAATACAACAACAACGCTTAATCCATTATATAATACACAAGCCAATGTGGAGCAAGCTTTATATTTAATATTTAGTCCCTTAATCAACATTGAAGAGGATGGGTCCATTAGTGAGAATTTAGCGCAGTCTTGGGTAGTGAGTCCAGATCAAACAGTCGTTACGATTACTTTAAAACAGGGGCTTACATGGCATGATGGACAGCCTGTGACAAGTGATGATGTCATCTTTACATTAAATCAAATAGCAAAGATTCCAGACTGTCCATATAAACAGGCTACAGAAAATATACAGACAATGGAACGTATTGATGATACAACCTTTAAAATTGTGTATAGACAAAGTTTTAGTGGGGTACTACAAACTTTATTTTTCCCAGTGATTCCACAGCATATTTATGATGTAGAAAATAACAGTTCAATGGATATTACACCAATAGGTTGTGGTCCATATATGTATGATAGTATTACACCACTTAAAGCACTTTATTTAAAAGCAAATCCAAATTATTTTAATGGAAAACCTAATATTGAAACAGTTCAAATTAATTTTATTCCAGACGAGGTAAGTGGACTATATTCTTTTAAACAAGGATTAATCGATATGGTCTACACAAATGAAACAGAGTGGGGAAAATATACCAATAGTTCATCAAGAGAGCCGTATGAGATGGTATCTTCAATTTATGAATTTATGGGTGTGAATTTTAATAAGCCTATTTTCCAAAGTGCAGCGATTCGAAACGCACTCATATATGCGTTAGATCGAGAAGAGATTGTAAAATTATATTATTTAGAGCATGCGGTGATTACGGATACACCTATTAGCCCAGAGTCCTATTTATATAATAAGAATTTAGAAACCAAACAGTATGATAAAGAAAAGGCGCGTTATTTATTAGCAGAGCAAGGGTATGAGCTAGATGAAAAAACAGGCTATATGACGAAAGATGGAAGAATCTTTTCATTTACTGTTATGGTTAATGAAGAAAATACAGACCGTATAAAGGTTGCTAATGCAATGCAAAGAATGTATGCAGATGTTGGAATTGATATGCAAATTGAGAAGGTTGATAAAGAAACTTACTTCAGTCGCTTAGCATCGAAACAGTTTGAAGCCTTTTTAGGAGGTTGGCAACTATCCTATGCTCTGGATTTGAGTTTCGCCTTCCATTCTTCAAGTATCCTAAGTGGTGATAACTATGTAAGCTATAGGGATGAAAAGATGGATGAACTTTTACAGCAGGCCTTTACAGCTACGGCAGAAAATGTTACTGAGGCATATAATGCACTTCAAGAGTATTTTGTGGAGATGTCACCATACATCAGTCTATATTTCAAGAAATCTGTGTTGATGATGAAAGATACCATTGGTGGTAATATTGAGGCAACACCACGTAATATTTTTGCCAATGTAGAGGAATGGACCATTTCATAAAACAGTTCATAGTTATCAAAAATAAAAGACAAGGGATGACCTTGTCTTTTATTTTTATATACATAATTACTTTTATTTTATAAGCGAATAGTGTAAAATGATAAAAAAAGAGAGGCGAAGGGATATGAGACGTTTTCAAGAGGTATTTAATCGAACAAGTATCATGGCACCTAGGCGTGATGCACGTCCTTTTATTGATGAAGAGGACAGCTCATGTCCCTTCTGCTTAGCTAATAAAGAATGCTTAGAAAGCATCATTGATGAAAGTTGGCAAGAGGGAGAACTTGTGGCACGCTTTGTACCCAATCGTTTTCCTGCCACATCTAAAGAAGGGGTAAAGGGCCTACATGATGTAATTATTGATACCGAATATCATACCAAACATCCAAAGGACTTCACCCGTGTGCACTGGGAAACACTTTTATTAAGTATTCAAAAAAGGTGGCATCAATTAATGACAAGGCCTGAAATTGAGTTCATACAAGTTTTTAAAAATTATGGAACAAAAGCAGGTGCAAGCATTAGTCATTCACATTGGCAAATCATTGCACTTGAAGAAATACCATATAGTATGCAACAAAAATATCTTGTCTATCATCAAGGAGAAAATTGTTATTTGTGTCAGGCACAACATCGTAAAGATGGTATTTTAGTGTGGGAAGATGCCGATATCGAAGTTTGGGTACCCTCTATACCTTTGTTTCCATATGAGGTATGGTTTGTGCCAAAACAGCATAGACAGCATTATGGTGAGCTTTCAGCTTGGGAGATCAAAACACTAGGGAAGTTAATAAAGTATTTGTTAGAAGTATATCATCAGCTTAATCCGCAAGGTGATTTTAATATTTGTATGATGAGTGGAGATGTTAGGGGAAAAAATCCTTATCATTTTTATATCCAACTTGTGATGCGCATTGGGCATATTGCTGGTTTTGAAATTGCCACAAATTGTCATATTCTATCAATAGAACCTAGAACCTATGCAGAAGAGATGAAGAAAATATTGAAGGGGATGTATAAGTGAAAGCGTATTTAAAAGAAACATTGTGCTTTGGATTAGATATTGGTACACGAACAGTGGTTGGTGTAGTAGGCTATCGAGATGGCGATGAGTTTGTACTTGTGGATTATGAGTATAGAGCCCATGAAGAAAGAGCCATGATAGATGGTCAGATTCACGATATTCAAAAAGTATCTAGAGTGGTTTATGAGGTGAAAACAGCCTTAGAAAAAAGATTAGATATTGTACTTAGTGAAGTGGCGATTGCAGCAGCTGGACGTTCACTATGTACACAGCTTGTTGAAGTGGTACAAAACTTTGAGGAAGTCCATGAAGTAACACTAGCAGATATTCATCATTTAGAACTTGAAGGGATGGAAAAGGCCAAAATTAAACAGCAAGAAACAAGTGGAGATACAGAGTATTACTGTGTGGCATCTTCTGTTGTTCAATATTATTTAGAAGATTATGTAATGGCAAATTTAGAAGGACATAAAGCACAGCAAATTAAGGCCAAAATGATTGCGACCTTTTTACCAAAGCAAGTTATTGACAGTTTATATGCAGTGACAGAACGTGCTGAATTAGTGGTAAGTCATTTAACATTAGAGCCAATTGCAGCTATTAATGCGGTGATTCCAGAACAGATTAGACTTTTAAATCTTGCATTAGTGGATATTGGAGCAGGAACATCAGATATTGCCATTACCAAAGAAGGTAGTGTCACCTCTTATGGGATGATTCCAAATGCTGGTGATGAGGTGACAGAAGCTATTGTACATAAGTATTTAGTTGATTTTAATACAGCTGAATCCATAAAAAAACAAGGAAGTGAGCAGGAAGAAGTTGTCTTTACAGATATTATTGGATTAGAACATACTATTACAAGTAGTGAACTTAATGAGGTTATTGCACCTGTTATTGAGGCAATGACTTGTCAAATTGCACAGCGCATTATTCGCTTAAATGGTGATGAGGCACCTAATGCCGTTTTCTGTGTAGGAGGTGGAAGCCAAATGCTTGGTGTCACAGAAAGTCTTTCTAAGCATTTAGGATTAGCTAAGGAACGTGTGGCACTAAGAAGTACAAAGCATTTAGTTAAGTTCAGAGATGAAATTGGTATGATGGATAGCCCAGAAATGATTACACCACTTGGAATTTGTATGACAATGGTACAAGATAAATTTAATCAATTTACTTTTGTAACCGTCAATGGTCAAAAAGTACAACTACTTAATGCCAAAAAGTTAACTATTTTAGATGCGATTATTGCAGTAGGTATAGAACATAGTGCTATTTTCCCTAAAAAAGGCAATACGCTAATGTTTAAACTTAATGGGCAGCGTCAACGAATTAAAGGTGATAATGGGATGCCATCTACTATTTTATTAAATGGCAATGAAGCCTCTATCCAAGAGCATATTAAAGATGGAGATAGCATACATGTTGAATTAGCTGTGAATGGTTCAGATCCATATGTCATGGTAGGTGAGTTAGTTCCTGTAGAAAAAACAATTACATTAGAAGACGAAAAGTATGACTTGCCACTTATTAAGGTCAATGGACAATTAGTAAGTCGTCAATATAAAGTACTTGCAAATGATGAAGTAGAAGTGGTTAGTAGCCAAACATTAGAAACATTGCTCAATGCACTTGAGATTTCAATGACTAATAAGTGTATTACAAAAGACTTTGTTGCTTTAGAGGGGAGCTATTGTTTACAAGATGGTGACTCACTCCTTGTAGATATATTAGTGATGCCAAAAACAGTGACTAAAGAAGAGATGCTATCTGAAGATGATTTATGGATAGATAGTGGATCTATGGATTGTTTATCAGTAGAGGAAGTAGCAATAGGTGAAGAATTCGCTCAAAGCATTGAAAATGGGATGCTAGAACAAGCACAGTTTAAAGAAGAAAGTACTGAAGAAAATAACCTGGAAGAAACTTTACCTTATCAAATAGAAGTTGAATGTGATGACACTGTTTCCAAGAAGATAATTTACATCAATGTCAATGGAGAAACAGTCACTTTACCTGCCAAGGAAAAAGGCTATATGCTTGCAAGTATCTTTGATTATATTGAGTTTGATTTATCTAAGCCACAAGGTACAATACAGCTTTTACGAAATGGTGAAAATGCAGCATTAACTGATATTTTGAATGATGGAGATATATTAGAAATTTATTGGAAAAAATAGATAAAAAGGAGAATAGATATGAAAGGAATTATTACAGTAGTAGGAAAAGATAAAGTAGGTATTATTGCAAAGGTGTGTACTTTTTTAAGTGAAGAAGGTATCAATATTTTAGATATTTCACAAACAATCGTTCAAGGCTACTTCAATATGATGATGATTGTAGATATGAGTGAGGCGTCAAGTGAATTTGTGGATATCGTAGATCGCATTTCAAAGTTAGGTCAAGAAATTGGTGTAGATATTCGTCTACAACATCAAGATATTTTTGATAATATGCATAGAATCTAATACATATATTAATTAAGTCAAAAGATGGAATAGATAGACCTTACATAGAGAGGAAAATGAGCATGATTTCAAGATATGAAGTACAAGAAACCAACAAAATGATTCGTGAAGAAAATCTAGATATTCGTACGATTACCATGGGGATTAATCTTTTAGACTGTGCCTGTGAAGATATGAATAAACTTTGTGATAAAATTTATGATCGTATTACGTTTAGAGCAGAAAAACTTGTAGAAACAGGTGAAACAATCTCTAAAAAATATGGTATTCCTATTGTGAATAAGCGTATTTCTGTAACACCAATCGCTTTAGTAGGAGGTGCAACAGGAGCTTCTTCTTATGTACCGATTGCAAAAGCATTAGACCGTGCAGCACAAACAGTAGGGGTTAACTTTATTGGAGGCTTTTCTGCTCTAGTGCATAAAGGCTGTTCAAATGCAGATAATGTGCTTATAGAATCCATTCCCGAAGCACTAGATGTGACACAAAATGTATGTTCATCTGTGAATGTAGGTTCTACTCGTACAGGAATTAACATGGATGCTGTAAAGCGTATCGGTGAGATTATTAAGTTAACAGCAGAAAGAACTGGAGATCGTGCAAGTATTGGATGTGCCAAATTTGTAGTATTCTGTAATGCACCAGAAGATAATCCATTTATGGCAGGTGCTTTCCATGGTGTAGGTGAAAGAGATGCCGTGATTAACGTTGGGGTAAGTGGACCTGGAGTTGTCAAAAAAGCCTTAGAAGACGTGAGAGGCAAAGATTTTGAAACACTTTGTGAACAAGTGAAACGTACAGCTTTCAAAATTACACGTGCAGGTCAAATGGTAGCAAGAGAAGCTTCCCAAATGTTAGATGTACCATTTGGGATTATTGATTTATCACTTGCACCGACACCAGCTGTAGGCGATAGTATTGCAGAAATATTTGAAGAAATGGGGCTAGAAAGTGCTGGTGCACCAGGTACCACAGCAGCGCTTGCCATCTTAAACGATTCGGTTAAGAAAGGTGGCGTTATGGCATCATCTTGCGTGGGTGGCTTAAGTGGTGCGTTTATTCCAGTAAGTGAAGATCATGCCATGATTCGTGCAGCAGAAAAAGGCGCATTAACATTAGAGAAATTGGAAGCTATGACTTGTGTTTGCTCAGTAGGATTAGATATGATTGCGATTCCAGGTGACACAAGTGCCGCAACGATTTCAGGTATTATTGCGGATGAAATGGCGATTGGTATGATTAATGCAAAAACAACGGCTGTACGTATTATTCCTGCAATTGGTAAAAAGGTAGGAGATAGCGTTGAATTTGGAGGATTACTAGGTTATGCACCAATCATGCCTGTAAACTCATACAAATGCAATGACTTTATTATGAGAGGTGGAAGAATTCCAGCTCCAATTCATAGTTTTAAAAACTAAGGTATTAAAGCTATGTAGCCTAACTAGACTACCTAACAAGGTAGCATCATTAGGCAAGCCAAATTTGGCTAGTTTTGAAGTAAAAAGGAGATTAATACTTATGTCAGACGTGTTAAAAGACTTACAACCAGGGAAAGTATTTGAGTATTTTGAGGCCATTAGTGCCATTCCAAGAGAATCAGGAAATGAAAAGGCGATTAGTGACTATCTTGTAAATTTTGCAAAAAACTTAGGATTAGAAGTACACCAAGATGCTGTAAATAACGTATATATTAAGAAACCAGCGACTCCAGGATATGAACATCTACCAGCTGTGATCCTTCAAGGACATATGGATATGGTATGTGAAAAAAATAAAGAGACTGTACATGACTTTGAAAAAGATGGTTTAAAACTCTTTATTGATGGTGATTGGATTAAAGCAGAAGGAACAACACTTGGTGGGGATGATGGTATTGCAGTTGCTTTCCAAATGGCAATCTTAGCAGATAATACGCTTAAACATCCTGCTATTGAATGTTTTGTGACAACAGATGAAGAACGCGGTATGACAGGAGTAGCTAATATGTGTCCTGAATACTTAAGTGGTAAAATCTTAATCAATATTGATAATGAAAAAGAAGGCGAATTTATCGTAAGCTGTGCAGGTGGTGCAAAAGCTTATTCAACTTTAAATTTCACAAAAGAGCCAGTATGTGAAGGTTCATCTGTATCTAAAATCACAATCAATGGCTTAAAAGGTGGACACTCAGGAGCAGAAATTCATCTTGAAAGAGCAAATGCACATATCTTAATGGGTAGAGTGCTTAAAACTTTAAGTAAAAAAGGAACTTTCCAAATTGTTAAAGTAGAAGGCGGTAGCAAAGATAACGTCATCACACGTGAATGTGAAGTGTGGGTAGCGACTTCAAATAAAGAACAAGTTGCAACAGTTGTAAATGAAATGGAAACCATCTTTAAAGCAGAATATGCTGTTCAAGATCCAGAAATCGTAATGACATGTGAAGATGTTACAGCTGAAATGACTGTAACTGAGGCAATGGATGCTGCCTCAGCTCAAAAATTTATTAACTATTTATTAGCGGTACCAAATGGTGTGATGGGCTATGCACAACATATCAAAGGGCTAGTAGAGACATCACTTAATCTAGGTATTGTTAAAATGGAGGATGATTGTATCCGTTTTGCAAGTGCTGTAAGAAGCTCTGTGGTAACACGTAAAGCAGAAATCTTAGCAAGACTGGAAGCGGTGGCTCAAAGTTTTGGTATGGCTTTTGAAGTAAAGGGAGATTATCCAGCATGGCAATACAATGAAAATTCTCGTCTTCGTGAAATTGCAGTGGAGCTCTTTGAAAAAATGTATCATAAAGCACCAGAGGTCACAGCAATTCATGCAGGTCTTGAATGTGGCTTTATTGCAGAAAAATGTCCAGGTCTAGATATGATTTCTATTGGACCAGACTTAGAAAAAATTCACTCTCCAGAAGAAAGATTAAGTATTTCATCAACTAGAAGAGTTTATGAATATCTTTTACAACTTTTGGAAAACCTAGCCGTATACTAAGGCTAGGAGTGGGTTAAAGTGAAACTTCAAAAAAATAATCGCTATTTTAATATTGCTGCTTATGCAGTAATCAGTTGTTTAATTGTTGTATTAGGGATTTTCATTCTTTTAAACTTTTTAGCTGTATGGCAGTGGATAAGAAAAATAGCGAATGTATTTTATGTACTCATAGAACCTTTACTTATAGGGGTAATTTTAGCGTATTTATTAGATCCTATAGTAGGTTTTTATGAAAGGCGCTTGAGCCATATAAAGACTCATAAAAAGAAGTTTCATATGTTAAGCCATAAAGGACAAAAGAAAGAGAAGCGTTGGCATATGAGAACAGTGCCAACGCTTTTAACTTTTTTAACCGTAGTTTGTGTATTGGGTTTATTTGTGTTAATGATTCAAATGAATATTGGGCAAATTGCAGGTTCATTTTCACTTTCTAGCTTAGGAGAAAGTCTAGAAAGTTATGTAGCATACTTTGAGGATATGATTGGTGGCATTACACAGTTTACAGATGAAATGGGCATTACTAAAGGACAAGGGCTTATGGAACGACTCTATGCAGGTGTTAATGAATTTGTAGTTGGTGTGTATAATGAATTATCCAATGGATTATTAGCTATAGGTATTCATGCAATGAACTGGTTACTTGCAGTTGTTGTTGCCTTTTATTTATTACAGGATAAAGAAAAGATTTTAGTTTTTTTTAAGAGATTACTAAAATATATACTAAAAGATGAGCGGTATGAAAAAATAAGTGCGTTAGGAAGACAAGTAGATGGTATTTTATCAGGATATATTAGAGGGGAAATTATAGATGCTATTATTATTACCATTTTAACAAGTGGTGCACTTATTTTGATTCGATTAGATTTTGCAGTCATTATAGGAATTATTGCCGGGACTTTCAATTTGATTCCTTATTTTGGTCCAATAGTAGGTCTTGTTTTGGCTGTTTTTATTGGGATATTAGATGCTAATCCGATGAAAGCAGTTTATGGTGCAATTGCTATCTTAATTATTCAGCAGATAGATGGTTGGTTTATTGTACCCAAAATTGTAGGGGACTGTGTGAAACTTCATCCTATTGTAGTACTTTTGGCAATACTCATAGGTGGTAATTTATTCGGACTAATAGGGATGCTCGTTGCTGTACCAGTTGCAGCATTGATTAGACTACTACTTGTACGCCATATTCCGGAAGTTTTTAGTGAAACATAATAAAATAAATAGCTTGTAAAATAAATGAACTACGAAAATAAATCAATAATAAAATAAGCTATCATATGAATTCAATTTAATAGGATAAGAAAGAGCAACTATATAAGGAAATTAGATATAGTTTCAATTTATAAAATGCATTGTTGTTATAAACAAAAAAGTATGTCACAAATTGTGACATACTTTTTTGTTTATTTTATGTTGGTAAGAATAAAAGATTAAAGGTAATATTGCTTTATAATCTGCATAAAATAGTGCATAGCATATTATAAAGTTACTTTATGGAATACTTTCTTACCTTTTTGAATCATTAATTCATTTTCTTTAAAGTCTGCTAATGTAATTTTAGCATTTGGATCTGTAACAGGTTGTTCATTTACTTTGATACCATTTTGGGTTACAAGACGACGACCTTCTGAACGAGAAGGGATAAGTTTTGTTTGTTGAAGAAGTGTTAAAATATCCATTCCTTCTTCAAAGTCACTAGCTGACATTGCTGTAGAAGGGATAGAACCACCATGAGCAGCACCTGAGAATAATGCTTTTGCAGCTGCTTCAGCTTTCATAGCTTCTTCTTCGCCGTGAACAATCTTAGTTACTTCAAATGCTAAACGTTCTTTAGCTTTATTAATAGCAGCACCTTCAACATTTGTGATTTCGTTAACTTCGTCCATTGGAACATAAGTAAGAAGTGATAAACAACGTTTAACGTCAGCATCAGCTACGTTTCTCCAGTATTGGTAGAATTCATATGGAGAAGTTTTAGCTGGATCTAACCATACAGCACCTTTTTCTGTTTTACCCATTTTCTTACCTTCACTATTTGTAAGAAGTGAGAAAGTCATACCAAATGATTGATCACCATGTAAGCAACGTACTAATTTAACACCACCTAAGATATTAGACCATTGATCGTTACCACCTAATTGTAATTTACAGTTAAAGCGGCGGTATAATTCTAAGAAGTCGTAAGACTGCATAATCATATAGTTGAATTCTAAGAATGAAAGACCTTTTTCCATACGTTGTTTATAACATTCAGCAGATAACATTTGGTTGACGTTGAAGAGTGGACCAACTTCTCTTAAAAGTTCAATGTAGTTAAGGTTACGTAACCAATCTCCATTGTTAACCATGATCGCACCGTCTTCTTCAAATGAAATGAATTTAGACATTTGTTTTCTGAAACATTCTACGTTGTGATCGATTGTTTCCACAGTCATCATTTTACGCATATCTGTTTTTCCAGTAGGGTCACCAATCATAGCTGTCCCACCACCAAATAATACGATTGGACGGTGTCCTGCACGTTGCATATGACTCATTGCCATTACAGTAACAAAGTGCCCTACATGAAGACTATCTGCAGTAGGGTCAAAACCAATATAAAATGTTACTTTTTCATTTTCTAAAAGTTCTCTAATTTCTTTTTCGTGGGTGCATTGTTCAATAAATCCACGTTCCATTAAGGTATCAAATACGCTCATTTTATGTCCTCCTAAAAATAAAAATTAAAAAGGCAATACCAAAAAACGGGTAAAATCATCCGCTAAGGACGAGTTTACCCGTGGTACCACCTTAATTTACAAATTAAATTTGCCTCTAGTCAGATAACGGTGACGAGCCGAATAAAACTCCAAAGGTGTATCTTCGCATAATAAAGACGATGTGCTTGCACCAACTACACATTCTCTGAGACAATCTCTATTTGTTACTATAACTTTTTCATCGTTTATTTTAGATTCAATTATGCTTAATCATAGCATAGGATGAAAATGATTTCAAGAGGGCAAATAGAAAGTAAATAAAAACGCTAAAAAGTGCAAAAATAACTATTGAAAAAGTCTAAATAATCAATCAGAATAAAATTGTATCATGTGTGATAGTCCATAATTACCCTTAGAGATAGGGTTTAAAATATAGGGAATGCCTTTGAGGAGGAAGTATAGATGGAAAGTTCGGAAATGATGGTAGCTCGTGAAAAGTTAGGGTGTTGTATCTCGAGTAAAGGGGTTTATTTCACCATTTTTGCGAAACAGGCCTATGCGATGGTACTAGAAATTTACCAGAGTGCCCATCAAATGACGCCTATAATGAAACATATTGTGAAGCGAACGCCAGGAAGTGATTACTTTAAAGTATGTCTTCCAAATGTAACAGTAGGGATGTATTATGTATGGCGCATTATGCATCAAGATTATTCTTATTCACCAGCTATTATGGATCCTTATGCAAAAGGTGTTTTATATTTTCAGGGGGAATGGCGTAATTTAGTGATGGGGCATCAATACTATAAATCTTCTAAGCCACAAATTCCTTGGAAAGAAACAATTATTTATGAATTGCACGTAGGTCATTTTACGAAAATTGATGAGAGCATTCCTGAAGAAGAGCGCGGAACTTTTAAGGGATTAATACGTAAGATTCCGTACTTAAAGGATTTAGGGGTAACAACTTTAGAAATGCTTCCAATTTTCAAATGGTATGCACAAACCGTTAAAAATAGAAGTCCTTATACTGGAGAACTATTGGAAGATGTATGGGGGTATAATACCCTTGCATTCTTTGCCATAGATGAAAGATATAGTGTAAAAAAGACAAGTGAAGCCTCTCTTTTAGAATTCAAAGAGTTTGTAGAAACTGCTCATCAGGTCGGTTTAGAGGTTATATTAGATGTTGTTTATAATCACTCTGGTGAAGGTGGAGATGGCGGTGTAATGGTACATTTCAAATATCTCGCGCCAGATATTTATTATAAATATAGTGAACATGGGAACTATTTAAATTGTTCAGGAACAGGTAATACACTTAATACCAATCATCCATTAGTCAAAAATTTAATAAAGGATAGCTTAACTTACTGGGCAAGTGAGATTGGCGTAGATGGGTTCCGTTTTGATTTAGCCTCTATTTTGGGGCAAGATGAGCGGGGAAGATGGCTTAAAGAATCACTCTTAAATGAAATTGCCTCGGATCCAATATTATCTAAAGTGAAACTGATTACAGAAGGATGGGATGCAAAAGGCAGCTATGATGTCGGACGTATGCCTGCACCATTTTGTGAATGGAGTGATTATTTTAGAGACACCATTCGCAAATTTGTAAAGGGGGACCAAGGGATTGTGCCTTCCGTTTCGGACTGTATGATGGGTAAGGAAATTTATTTTACAGATTCTAGTAAGGGTAGTGACCAAACCATTCATTTTATTGCAGCTCATGATGGTTTTACCATGTGGGATATGGTGTCCTATAATCAAAAGCATAATGAAGCGAATGGAGAAGGAAATAGAGATGGACACAATGCAAACTACAGTTATAACTGGGGGGTAGAAGGCGATACGGAGGATAAAGGCATTTTACAATCAAGATGTAGAGCAATGCGTAATTTGCTAAGCTTGCTTTTACTTTCTAAAGGAACGCCTATGCTCTTAATGGGAGATGAGTTTGCAAGAACGCAAAATGGTAATAATAATGCCTTTTGTCAAGATAATGAACTAGTGTGGGTAGATTGGAAGAAGGCTACACAAAATACCTCTCTTTTAAGTTTTACCAAAATCTTAATTGGCCTTAGAAAGTCATTAGATTATTTTAAAAATGAAGAAGAGTACACAATTAGTTGGCATGGTGTACATTATAAACAGCCAGATTGGTCGTATTATTCACGTAGTATTGCTTGTTTTATTGAAGGAAAGGAAAGTCTGTTCTTTATTGCAAATAATTACTATGAACCATTAATCTTTGAACTGCCACCTCTTGAAGGCAAGTGGCATTGTCTGGTTAATACAGCTTATTTAGATGAGCTAAGGGAAGAAACAGTACAAGAGGAAAGTTACGAAGTCAAAGCTTATAGTGTATGTTTGTTTAAACATGTCCCTGCAAATCATGAATCAGCAGAAATAATAAAATAGCGGTAAAAAATCCCCTATCGCAATATGTCAGATAGGGGATTTTAAATTAAGCTATAAGATAAGGGGTGAGGTACTGAGGTAAATCACTCTTTGAACAAGAGGTACCAATCACAAAATCAATATGATAACAATCTGATAGTTTTTGAATATCATCAAAGCAACCAACAATCTCATCAAGATTGCACTGTGTTAGCTTACAAAGCTCATCGATAAAAACAATCTCTATATCATGATTGGCGGAAATAATGCCACATAAAAAAGCGGTAAAGCTTGAACGAGATTGAAGGGGCATATTAGCAGCTTCGATTAAACGAATCTCATGAGCCAGCGCATAACGATGATTGGTACAACTATCAATATAAATCGCGTTACCTTTTAAAGAAGGAATCATTTGATTGGCAGACTCAATAAGAAATTTAGTTTTTCCTTCCCCTGCTTGACCTGTAATAATTTTGATCATACACATCACCTCTTTAATTGTCTTTTATTATTATATTTATTCAACAATCAGGTTAAAATGCCACTTTTATTAGTGAAATTGATAAATTTTATAAAAAAGATGATGCAAAAAATAAAAACCACTTTAAAAAGTGGTTTTTATTTTTTTAATTATTAGAATAAGGTTGATCGTAAACACGACCATAAAGAGTGAGACAATATAAGCCAGCAATACCAATAACAGCATAGATCACTCTGCTAACCCAAGAACTCATACCACCAAAAATGAATGCAACTAAATCAAATTGGAAGAAGCCTACAAGCCCCCAGTTAATTGCGCCAACGATGATTAGTGTCAGTGCGATATAATCCCAAGCTCTAGATTTCATCGTAAAGTTACCACCTTTCCATTTATTTTAGCAAATCAAGATGATATAAGTAGTATGTGCGTGAATAAAAAATATATACTAAAAATAGAAAATCAAAAAATGGTTAATTTAAGAAAAATAATTGGCTAACATTATAGAATAGGCGAATTAAAAAGGCTATGCTATAATCAAACATAGAAAATCATTAAAGGAGATTAGAATTTTGGAAGTCTATCGTAAATATTCAACGTATTTAAAAGAAAAATATGGAGATAAGGTTTATAAAATTCCTGTAAATTTACCACTTACTTGTCCAAATCGTGATGGGAATGTGGCAAGTGGTGGCTGCATTTATTGTGGTGATGTGGGAACAGGTTATGAAATGCGTAAAGCAACAGAAGAAATTGCAAGCCAAATGGCTCATAATATAGAAAAGATTAAAGCAAAATACAAAGCGAAATATTTTATTCCGTATTTACAAAACTTTAGTAATACTTATATGCCACTAGAAGATTTTAAAGCCGTTCTAGAACAGGTGGTACATCCAGATAGTGTAGGAATTTCAATTTCCACAAGACCAGATTGTATCAATAAGGCGTATCTAGAAGCCATTTTGGAGTGGTCGCAAAAATACAATAAAGATGTATGTATTGAACTTGGACTTCAGACCATTAATTATCGTTCACTTAAAAAGATTAATCGTGGACATAGTTTGGCGGAGTATTTAGATGCGATGATGCAAATCAAACAATATCCTTTTGCAACTTGTACCCATGTGATTGTGGATTTACCGTGGGATGATCTAACAGACGTCATTGAAACTGCAAAATGTTTAAGTGCTATGCAAAATACCTATGTGAAACTTCATGCCTTGTATGTGGTGAAAGGTACACCACTTGCAAAAGCTTATGAGCAAGGTTCATTAGAGATGGTTTCATTAGAAGAGTATAAGCAGCGTGTCATTACATTTTTACGTTATTTATCACCAGAGATTGTGGTACAACGTATTATTGGTCGTGCACCTGAAGAACATACTTTATTTGCAAACTGGAATACCAGCTGGTGGAAAATTCATGATGAAATTGTAGCAGAGATGGAAGAAAAGGGGTATAAGCAAGGAGACTTATGCAACTATTTAGGTGGACGTGCACTTCACGTTTTTGGTTCTTGTTGTAAGTAGTTTTTCGATGTGTGAATAGATTGAAAGGAATTTGGTAGTCCATTGAGAGAGAAGATTAAAATGGCTATTAATCGGGAATAATTGGCAGCTAGAATCAGCTATGCTATAATGGGTGAAGCTAAGGAGAGATGGAGATGAAAGTATTTGCAATCGCAGATTTACACCTTAGTCATGCATCCAATAAGCCGATGGATGTCTTTGGTGACAATTGGATGAGTCATATGGAAAAAATTAAGAAGAATTGGGAGCAGCATATTACAGAGCAAGATGTTGTCTTAATACCGGGAGATATCTCTTGGGCAATGCGTTTAAAAGAAGCAGAAATAGATTTGAATTGGTTGGATGCACTGCCAGGACAAAAAATTTGTATACGTGGGAATCATGATTATTGGTGGGATAGACCTGGAAAACTGAATCGCATATATACCAAAACTTATTTCTTACAAAATACAGTTTACAAGTTAGATGAAATTGGTATTTGCGGAACAAGAGGATGGACATTGGGTGAAGCTTGTGATGAGGAAGTGAAAGCGGAGAATGAAAGGCTTGTTGAACGAGAGTGTGTACGCCTTAAGTTATCGTTGGAGGCTGCGCTCAAAGAAGGTGTAAAAGAGATTTGGGTCATGTTACATTATCCACCTAATGCTGAAGGTGAAAAGGATTCACCTTTTATAGAGCTGATGAAGCAATATCCCGTGACACGTGTGATTTATGGTCACTTACATGACAAATCTTCATGGGAAAATGCCCCTTTAGGTGAAAGGGATGGCATTCTATATCATCTTGTTTCAGCAGATTATCTTGATTTTATCCCTATATGCTTAACCACATAGTAGACAGTAGAATATCAATAGATCATAAATGGAGAATATAAAATGAAGTTACCAGCAGCTTTTGAAGAGAAAATAAAAAGGCTTTTAAAAGATGAATATGATGCTTATTTGGCTTCATATGATTTACCAAAATATCAGGGTTTAAGAGTCAATACGCTTAAACTTAACTTGGAGGAATGGGAAAAAATTAATCCTTTTAAATCATTAAAAACCGTACCATGGTGCAAAGAAGGTTTTTATTATAGTGCAGATGAAAAACCTACAAAACACCCTTATTATTTTGCGGGTTTATATTATATTCAAGAGCCAAGTGCGATGTCACCAGGTGCTTACTTACCCATTGAACCGGGAGATAAAGTATTAGACTTATGTGCGGCACCAGGTGGAAAGAGTACACAAATTGCAGCGCGCATGCAGCAAGAGGGCGTACTTGTATCCAATGATATTAGTGCATCACGCGCTAAAGCATTACTTAAAAATCTAGAAAACTTTGGAAGCCGCATAAGTATTGTGACAAGTGAGACCTCAGAACATCTGGCAAGTAAATGGCCAGGCTATTTCGATAAGATTTTAATTGATGCACCATGCTCAGGAGAAGGGATGTTCCGTAAAGATGAAGGGGCTATAAAAAGTTGGGAAACACATGGTGTTGAGCACTGTGCGAATTTACAGCGTATCATTTTAGAAGATGCAGCAACTATGTTGAAACCAGATGGAATGATTCTGTATTCAACATGTACTTTCTCACCGGAAGAAAATGAAGGGATGATTGATGAGTTCTTAAAGAAACATCCAGATTTTAAAGTGGTTCCTTTAGAGCCAGTAGGTGGGATTCAACACGGTCGACCAGAATTTATGGATTCTGATCCGCAGCTTGCAGGCGCACTTAGACTTTGGCCACACCATGTGGAAGGAGAAGGACATTTTGTTTGTTTACTTCAAAGAACAGATGGCAAGGTAGCAAAATGTAATCCATATCCTAAACAAAAACGTTTAAAGGACTATGCAGATGCCCTTGCTTTTATGAAACAATATACACATATGAGTGAAGATACACCTGTTACAGAAATTGGTGGAAAGCTTTATAGTATACCAGAAGATGCACCTGATTTAAAAGGCGTGCGTGTAGTACGTAGTGGTCTCTTATTAGGAGAATTGAAAAACAAACGTTTTGAACCTTCTCATGTACTGGCATTAGCTTATGGAAAAGAAATGTTCAAACAAACCATTGAATGGGCACTAGAAAATGAAGAAGTAGTCCGTTACTTAAAAGGTGAAACGGTTCTGTGGGATGCACCAAAGGGTTATCATGTGGTTTGTGTAGATGGTTGTCCATTAGGATGGGTCAAAGCACAAAACGGCATGCTAAAAAATCAATATCCAGCAAGCTGGCGTTTATGTTAAAAGGGAGATGGCATCATGCGTTTAGATAAAGTATTGGGACATGTGGGCTATGGGAGTCGCAAAGAAGTCCAAAAAATGATTAAAGCAAAGAAAGTAACAGTGGATGGCAAATGTGTGGCAAAAAGTGAAGTCAACGTTAATCCAGAAGTACAAGAAATTTGTGTCAGTGGCAAACCAATTGATTATAAAGAGTTTTATTATTATCTACTTCATAAACCAGCAGGTTATGTATCCGCTACAGAAGATCCAAGAGATGAAACAGTCATTGATTTACTTGCTCCTATGGATCGAAATAAAGAGCTTTTTCCAGTGGGACGTTTAGACAAAGACACAGAAGGACTTTTAGTTTTAACAAACAATGGGAAACTCGCTCATGATTTATTATCACCCAAAAAGCATGTGGACAAAATCTACTATGCTAAAGTAAAAGGCGAAATGGTACCTGAGGATGTCGAAATTTTTGCGCAAGGTATGACACTCAAAGATGGAACCACTTATAGACCAGGTAAATTAGAAATTATTTCTAGTGGGGAATATTCTGAGATTTATGTCACAATTAGTGAAGGAAAATTCCATCAAGTGAAGAAGATGGTTCACTATGTCGGCAAAGAAGTGATTTATTTGAAACGTATCCAAATGGGACAATTAAAATTACCTGAAACATTAGAGTTAGGTGAATACCGTCAGCTCACTAACGAAGAATTAATCGAATTACAAAAGCAAGTATAACTCAATAAAAAAGACCATTTTCATTAAGTTAAGTAAAATGAACGCTATAGATTAGGGATTTATAAAAATATACCTCATCTATTGAATGCTTACAATCCGTTAGACTTAAAAGTTTAACGGATTGTAGTATTTCTTAGCGGATATGAAAAGTTTTTTTACATTTTGAAATAGAAAAAAGTACATACTAATACTGTGAATGGCTTACTTGAAAAGCAAAAAGTGGAAAAGTATCAAAAAAGGGAAAAAAACTGATTGAAAATGTAAGCAACTTTCCTTACAATAAAGAGGATAGAATAGGAAGGAAAGAGAACAATGATAGATAAAAATGTACAAGATATTGAGCAAAAGCAACTAAAGTATTTCTGCATGGCGACGATTGTACTTTTTTTTGTAGTAGCATTCTGTTTAACAAGTCCAACTCAAATTATAGATGGAATGAAGACAATCGTGATTTCACGAGATGCTTTAATTACAGATTATTTTATGTTGGCTGATCATGGCACGGCATTCTTTAATAGCGCGCTAATGATGACACTTGTTATGGGAATTCTCCAATTATTAAAAATGCCTTTTACTGGGTTAACCTTAGCAGCGCTTTTCATCAATGGAGGATTTGCTTTATTTGGCAAGAATCCAATTAGTGTTCTACCTATCTTTTTAGGAACCTCATTGTATGCTTGGCAACAGGGTGTACATGTAAAACGTTACATTTATACAGGTTTATTTGGAGCATGTTTGGCACCACTCGTTACAGAAATGTATTATATATTACCATTTGGTCACACAACAAATTTAATTGCTGCCATCATGATTGGTATTATTATAGGATTTATTCTACCAGGACTAGCGATTCATACTACATCTATGCACATGGGATATAATCTATTTAATGTTGGTTTTGCAGCTGGGATTATAGGTTTTATCGTTGTAAGCATATTAAAAGGATTTGGCTTGCAAATTGAAAGTGTGATGATTTGGTATGAGGGAAGACCAGTATGGCTTATTTGTTTATTATACGTATACTTTATAGCGACATTTATATATGGTTTATGGATTAATAAGTGGAATATTAAACCGATTCGTAAGATTTTCCACCATCCAGGACGTGCAGTTGCTGACTTCATTTTAATGGATGGTGTAGGTATTACATTAGTGAATATGTCTCTTACAGGATGTTTTTGCTTAACGTATATTATATTAGTTGGTGGTGATTTATCAGGTCCTATGGTGGGTGCAATTTTAACCTTATTTGGGTTTTCTGCCTTTGGGATTCATTTAAAGAACTACATACCATGTATGTTAGGTGTGTTTTTAGGGACACTCTTTAAAATCTATACCCCAACGATGCCAGCTATTCAACTGGCAACGATGTTCTGTGCAGGGCTTGCACCTATTGCAGGTCAATTTGGTGTGATTGCCGGTATACTGGCAGGATTACTTCATACATCGGTTGTTACACAAACAGGACAATTATATTCAGGATTGAATTTATATAATAATGGTTTTTCAACTGGATTTGTTGCGATATTTATGATACCATTGTTAGAAAGCTTTATGAAAAGATTTAAAAAACGTAATTTCGGGAGTTAGTTATTATGTTGCATGAAGAAAAAAAAGCAGCCAAAATTGTAGAAGAGCTTACCATTTTCTTTTTTGGTATTGGTGGAAATGAAATGTCTTCCAGTATGAAAAGAGATAAGGACAAGGTATATATTCGATTTACTTCCAATTATCATCATGCCTTTGCGCATAAGATTGAAGTCATGGAAGATTATCTCAATCGTCCTAAAAATGATGGGGTAGAAGATATCTATTGGGAGCTTGCAGGTTCAGGAGATCCAGGAGAAGCGAGCCAATTACTTCTTATTGGAATGATGATTGATAAAGCTGTCATTCATAAGGAAGAAGGCTCTGTCACAGTAGAAATTGAAAAAACAATGGGTTAATAAGTGAATAAAGGGTGTTTCTTACGATAAAAAAGGATTTATGTGTAAGAAACACCCTTTTTATTTAAAGAAATAATTTGAAAATTTCTATTGAATTATTATTAATTTTCTGTATAATTATGAATATATTTATTGGTACTCATCAAATAAAGAGAGATTAACAAATAAAAGGGGGCTTATAACATGTTTGGGTTAAAGGGAAAATCATTTTTAACATTACACGATTTCTCATCACAGCAAATTAACTATTTATTAGATTTAGCAGCAGATTTAAAAGCTAAAAAACGAATGGGCATCAAAGGTAAAAGCTTAGAAGGTAAAAATGTTGCATTAATTTTTGAAAAACCATCTACAAGAACACGTTGTGCCTTTACAGTAGCATGTGTAGATGAAGGAGCACATCCTGAATATTTAGGAAAAGACGATATTCAACTAGGATATAAAGAAAGTGTAGAAGATACAGCACGTGTATTAGGCCGTATGTTTGATGCCATTGAATTTAGAGGATTTTCTCAACAAGTGGTAACAGACCTTGCAAAATACAGTGGCGTACCGGTTTATAATGGTTTAACAGATGAATACCATCCAACACAAATCTTAGCTGATTTATTAACCATGAGAGAACATTTAGGAACATTAAAAGGAAAGAAATTTGTTTTTATTGGTGATGGACGTAACAATATGGGCAATAGTTTACTTATTGGATGCAGCAAAATGGGTATTGATATTGTAATCGTTGCACCTAAACTTCTATGGCCAAATCCAGACCACGTGGCAGTATGCGAAGGCTATGCAAAAGAATCAGGCTCTAGCGTACTTGTGACAGAAGATATCAATGCAGTAGAAGGTGCAGATGTCATCTATACAGATGTATGGTGCTCAATGGGAGAAGAAGATAAGGCCAAAGAACGTGTGGCATTACTTAGCCCATACCAAGTAAACCGTAAACTCATTGATAAGGTCAATAATCCAAATATGATTTTTATGCACTGCTTACCGGCAGTAAAAGGTAATGAAGTCACAGCAGATGTCTTTGAGGCACCCTATTCAGTTGTGTTCGATGAAGCAGAAAATAGAATGCATACCATTAAAGCTGTAATGGTGGCGACATTAAGTTAGTGAATTGAAAGATTTTAACGAACGAGATAGAAAATCTTAAACTAGAATTATATATGCGTCCAAAGAAACGCCCTCAATCTAAATGGTTGAGGGTAATTTAAATGGGAAGACAAGTTAATTAAGTTTTATGAGAACTACTATATTATTCAGTATGGGGATATCAGTATTAGAAACTTGGTATTCAGGGGTTGAATAATGCTATTTTGAGCAGATAAAATCATCAATATCATGAAGTTAATTCATTTTGCTACTGGTGCTGTAGCAGGTCAATCGTTGTATGAGGCTTGTGTAGGTGATCAGTATTTTTTTATATTCAATATCTTTTGTTGGAAACGGAAAGATAAACTACCAAGCTATAAAAGTGTACTAATTAGAAGATGCCTCGAATACTATATTACATAATGCCATAGACGATTCGAGGAATGAAAGCACATGAACTTAAAATTTCTAAGATGTTTTAAAATTTTAAGTTGACTAATTGTAATGAATTGTCTATAATTTTATAAACATTAGTTTTAGTGTCGAATTTATATTTATACAATATTTAGGAGGGGTATCATGCGTCGTGTATTTAACTTTTCAGCAGGGCCAGGCGCACTTCCACTTGAAGTGTTAGAAAAGGCTCAACAAGAACTTATTTGCTATGGAGATAGTGGAATGAGTGTTATGGAGATGAGCCACCGTTCAAAGGATTATGATGCAATTATTAAGGAAGCTGAAGCAAGACTTCGTAAAATCATGGGTATTCCAGATAATTATAAAGTATTATTTTTACAAGGGGGAGCATCCCTTCAATTTGCAATGATTCCATTAAACTTACTTAGAAAATCTTTTAAAGCAGATTATATTGAATCAGGACAATTTGCATCTAAAGCGTTAAAAGAAGCTCAAAAATATGGAAAAATTAATGTAGTAGGCTCTTCTAAAGCAGATAACTATACATATATTCCAAAAGTATCAAAAGAACAATTTGACCCAGAAGCAGATTATGCTTATATCTGTGCAAACAATACAATCTACGGTACAAAATTCCATGAGTATCCAGACACAGGTAATGTACCATTAGTAGCTGATATGTCATCTTGCATTCTTTCTGAAGAAGTAGATGTGAGTAAATTTGGTATCATTTATGCAGGGGCACAAAAGAACTTAGGGCCAGCAGGTGTTACTTTAATCATTATTCGTGAAGATTTAATCGGTCATGCCAATGAAAAAGTACCTGCAATGCTCAATTACAAATTAATGGCAGACAATGAGTCCATGTATAACACACCACCTACATATGGTATTTACATGCTTAAGCTCATGTTTGAATGGATTGAAAACCAAGGTGGCGTAGCGGCCCTTGAAAAGAGAAATAAAGAAAAAGCAGCACTGCTTTATGATTTCTTAGATCAATCTAAACTTTTTAAAGGAACCGCTCAGAAAGCAGATCGTTCGATGATGAACGTGACATTTGTAACAGGTGATGCAGACTTAGATGCAAAATTTGTTAAAGAAGCAGCAGCTGAAGGGCTTGTAAGTCTTAAAGGTCACAGAAGCGTTGGTGGTATGCGTGCAAGTATTTATAATGCGATGCCAATGGAAGGTGTGCAAAAATTAGTAGACTTTATGAAAAAATTCGAAAGTGAAAACTTATAGGAGGTGGCATGGTGTTTAAAGTTCATGCACTGAATAAAATATCAAGTAAAGGTTTAAATGAATTAGGAGATGCTTACGAAGTACAAGAAGCACTTGAAGGCGCAGATGCGGTACTCGTAAGAAGTGCAAAAATGCATGATATCGACTTACCAGAAAGTGTTTTAGCTATTGCTAGAGCTGGTGCAGGTGTTAACAATATTCCAATTGATGCTTATGCAGAAAAAGGGGTAGTTGTGTTTAATACACCAGGTGCTAATGCCAATGCAGTAAAAGAATTAGTCATTTGTGGTTTATTACTCTCTTCACGTAAAGTAGTAGATGGTATCAATTGGGCACAAGGTTTAACAGAAGATGTAGCAAAAGCAGTTGAAAAAGGTAAGAGTGCCTTTGCAGGTCAAGAAATTTTAGGTAAAAAGATTGGTGTGATTGGTTTAGGGGCAATTGGTGTTATGGTAGCTAACGCAGCTCAAGCACTTGGTATGGAAGTTATTGGATATGATCCATATATTTCTGTAGATGCCGCTTGGGGCTTATCTCGTCATATCAAACATGCCACAACTTTAGATGAAATTTATTCACAAGCAGATTATATCACTGTGCATGTACCTCTATTAGAGAGTACAAAACACATGCTCAATAAAGAAGCATTTGCAAAGATGAAAGATGGCGTAAGAGTACTTAACTTTGCAAGAGATACTTTAGTTGAAAATAATGATATGAAAGAAGCGTTAGCATCAGGTAAAGTAGCTGTTTATGTAACAGATTTCCCAGTAGAAGATGTACTAGGAAATGATCAAATTATCACTATTCCACATTTAGGCGCTTCTACAGAAGAATCAGAAGAAAACTGTGCGATGATGGCTGCTAAAGAGATTAAAGAATATCTTGAACAAGGTAATATTATAAACTCTGTTAACTATCCATCATGCTCTATGCCATGGAATGGTACAGGACGTATTGCCATTGCACATAAAAATATTCCAGCTATTCTTGGAAAGATTACAGCAATTATTGCTGAGGCAGGTCTTAATATTCAAGATATGACCAATAGAAGCCGTGGAGATTATGCATATACCTTAATTGATGTAGAAAATATTTCTGAGGAAGCATTAAATGCGATTAGAAATATTGATCAAGTGATTAAAGTACGTTACTTAACAAAATAAATAGCTCACATAGAAATAAAGATAAAAAAGGAATTAAGCAGGCTTAATTCCTTTTTTATATGTCATAAAAGCATAATAGATGGATATTAAGAATTAGTAAGCTTTATACAAATATGAGAAAGAATTAGGCGTGCATTAATATAGAAGCTACTTTTAGCAAAGAATTATGAGTTGCTCAAAAGAGAGGAGAAGGATATTGTGCAAGATTTATCATTACATGCACTAGATATTGCAGAAAATAGCATTCGTGCGGGAGCTTCTTTAATACAAATTGAATTAATAGAAGATGAAAGTAAAAATTTAGTTTTACTTAGGATAGAAGATAATGGAAAAGGTATGTCAGATGAGATGCTAGCAAAAGTAACCAGTCCTTTTTTTACGAGCAGGACAACTAGGAGAGTTGGATTGGGTATTGCACTATTGAAACAAAACTGTGTACAAAGTGAGGGGGAATTAGTGATTACAAGTCGTCTAGGTCAGGGTACAAAAATCGTGGCAACGATGGAGTATCATCATATGGATTGTTTACCTATTGGGGATATGACAAGTACATTAATCACATTAATTCGTGCCAATCCTCAGATAGATTGGATATATCATAGGCGATATGTAAGTGGAGAAGAGGTAGAAGTGGATACGAGACAGATACGTGCCATTATGCAAGAAGTACCGCTCGATCATCCTGAAGTAATCCAGTGGATTAAAAATTATTTGACAGAATGATTTGGGTAAAATGAGGTTAGAAAAACTTTTGTATCTTTTTGTTGGATAAGATAGACCGAATAGTTGTCAGAAAATAAAAATAATTATATAATTTAATGGTGTTTAAATAGTGTTAAATATATAACAAGTTAAAGGGGGAGCGTAATGAAAGGATTAACCTTTAAACGGGGGATACATCCAAACTATCGTAAGGATGCCACTGCGCATTTAAAGATAGAATTGATGTTACCTGATAAGGAGTTAGTGTTTCCAATGTCCCAACATATTGGTGCACCCTGTACACCAATTGTCAAAAAAGGGGACTATGTCTATGTGGGAGACAGGATTGGAGCGGCGAATGGATTTGTATCTGCGGATATTCATAGCTCTGTTTCAGGAACTGTCAAAGTCGTAGAACCACGTATGACACTTCGAGGGGTAAAAGACAACTGTGTTGTGATTGAAAATGATGGATTATATGCAGTAGATGAAAATAAGGAAAGTATTAAAGTAGAAGGAATGCTTACTAAGGAGCAACTTATATCATGTGTTCAATCAGCAGGTATTGTTGGTTTAGGTGGTGCAACATTTCCTGCTCATGTGAAACTTTCTACACCTGAAGATAAAAAGGTAGAATATATTTTGATTAATGGGGCAGAATGTGAGCCTTATTTAACTTCAGATCATCGTGTTATGTTAGAACGAGGAGAAGAAGTTGTTGGAGGTTTAAAGATTTTGCTGCAAGTGTTTAAGGAGGCACAAGGCATTATTGGGATTGAAGATAATAAAATGGATGCATATGAACATATGTGCAAATTGGTAGAAGGTACATCCATTAAAGTCCAACTATTGCATACAAAGTATCCTCAAGGTTCTGAAAAACACTTAATCTATGCCTTAACTTCAAGAGAAGTGCCAAGTGGAAAATTGCCAATTGAAGTGGGATGCATTGTACATAATATAGATTCTGTAGGGGCTATTTATCGTGCCGTCAAAAGAGGGGAACCTGTTTTAAGTCGTATTGTCACTGTATCAGGAAAAGGGGTTAAAAAGCCTTGTAACCTAGAAGTAAAAACAGGAACTTCTTTTAGACAGGTTCTTGAATATGCAGGGATTGATTGGGAGCAAACCATTAAAATCATTGCAGGTGGACCAATGATGGGAACAGCTATTTCAAATGTAGATGTGCCGGTTGTAAAGGGGACGTCTGCTATTTTATGCTTTACAGAGGAAGAAGCAGGACTTACCACACCATCTAACTGCATACGATGTGGTAAATGTGTGGATGTCTGTCCAATGGGGCTTGTACCAAGTGCATTACAAAAAAGTGCCATGAATGGGCATTATGATGAATTCTTAAAGCAAAATGGCATGGATTGTATTGAATGTGGATGTTGTGCATTTACCTGTCCTGCTAAAAGGGAGATTGTTCAAACAATCCGTACAGCAAAAGCTGCTATTCGTAGCAAAAAGTAAAAAGGAGAATGGATTATGGAGAAAATGTTAATTGTTTCACCATCCCCACATGCCAAAGCAAGTCATACGACAAGAAGTATTATGTTAGATGTGATTATTGCGCTCGTGCCTGCTCTTATTGCTGGAATTTGTTTTTATGGACTGCGTGCACTATGGCTTACAGCAGTGAGCGTTGTATGTTGTGTGGGATTTGAATGGTTATGGGAAAAAAGTTTTAAAAGGACAATTACCATAGGAGACTTAAGTGCAGTTGTAACAGGATTATTATTAGCTTACAATGTGCCAGCTAATGCACCTTGTTATGTGGTGGTTGTGGGGGCATTTGTAGCCATTATATTAGCAAAACAAATTTTTGGTGGTATAGGGCAGAACTTTATTAACCCAGCCCTTGCGGCACGTGCCTTTCTTTTAGCAGGTTATAGTACTTCTATGAGAAGTTTTATGGTACCAACGCCAGGTCATCTTCTAAGTGGGACAGATGCTATAACAAGCGCAACACCACTAGAACTGATGCAAAATGGTTTAGTAGATGAACTACCTTCATTAATGGATGCTTTTATTGGAAATATTGGAGGCTGTTTAGGAGAAGCTTCTGCACTTGCATTATTAGTAGGAGGCTTATACCTTATTGTAAGAAGGGTGATTACATGGCATATTCCAGTATGTTACATAGGAACCGTATTCATTTTAACAACACTATTCAATGGTTTTGATATTGCACAAAGTTTCTATTCACTCTTTTTAGGCGGATTAATGTTAGGAGCTTTCTTTATGGCGACAGATTATACAACGACTCCAATGACCATCAAAGGGCAAATCATCTTTGCAGTAGGTGCTGGTGTGATTACCACACTTGTGCGTTTATTTGGTGGTTATCCAGAAGGGGTAAGTTATAGTATTCTCATCATGAATTTATGCGTACCGCTTATTGATAAATATGTGAAAGTACGTCGATTTGGAGAGGGGGCAAAAGCATGAATCACCCACTCAAATTAGGTGGAATTTTATTTCTGATTACGGCAATCTGTGTTGGAATCTTAGGTGTTGTTAATCAGGTTACATCACCGATTATTGCGACCAATGAAATTAAATCAGAGGAAGCTGCTATGAAAGCATTGGTTACAGAGGCAGAAAGCTTTGTGACAGTAGAGGATATAGACTCTGAAGAGATTAAAAAGGTGTGCATTGCGAAACAAGGCAGTGATGTGGTTGGCTATATTGTACGTATGGAGCCAAATGGTTACGGTGGTGCAATCAAAATGCTGATTGGTTTAGATGCCCAAGGAATGATTAAAGGGATTAGTATCTTGGAACATGCTGAAACACCAGGATTTGGGGCCGATGCAGAAAAAGAGAGTTTTAAAGGACAATTTGTAAATCGTAAAACACCCCTTAAAGTGAGCAAAACAACACCTGCTGATGATGAGATCCAGGCGATTACAGGTGCAACGATTACTTCAAATGCGATTACACAAGCAGTTAATACAGCTAGTGACTATGTAATGAGTCATCAGACAGAATGGGGGAATCAGTAATGAGTCAATTGAGCGAACGTTTACATGCGGGATTGATAAAGGATAATCCTACATTTGTGCAAGTATTAGGAATGTGTCCGACTTTGGCTGTTACCACAAGTGCTATTAATGCAATGGGGATGGGGCTTTCTACAACTGCAGTTCTTATTTGTTCTAACTTAGTTATTGCACTCATTCGTAACTTAATTCCAGCTAAAATTCGTATTCCATCATACATTGTTGTTATTGCAAGCTTTGTAACTGTCATTGAGTTTTTACTTAAAGCTTATGTACCAAGTTTATATAGTAGCTTAGGATTATTTATTCCACTCATCGTTGTAAACTGTATCATCTTAGGTCGTGCAGAAGCCTATGCATCAAAAAATAAACCACTTGCTTCTGTATTTGATGGTTTAGGCATGGGACTTGGATTTACATGTTCTTTAACAGTGATTGGATGTATCCGTGAAATATTAGGGGTGGGCTCATTATTTGGTATTCAAATCATGCCAAGCTTCTATCCACCAGCTACTGTTATGATTTTAGCACCAGGAGCTTTCTTTACATTAGGTATTTTAATGGCTGTATTAAATTCTATGAAGGCTAAGAAATAATAGGAGGTTAGGACATGAGTTTAATTTTATTATTTATTGGTGCAGCCCTTGTGAATAACTTCGTACTTGTTAAATTCTTAGGTATTTGTGCTTTCTTAGGCGTTTCTAAGAAAGTAGATACAGCCCTTGGAATGGGAGCAGCAGTTACTTTTGTTATGGGAATTGCATCATTTTGTACTTATTTAGTTTATAAATATATTTTATCTACATTAGGACTAGAGTATCTTTATAATTTAGCATTTATTTTAGTGATTGCATCTCTAGTTCAATTAGTGGAAATGGTGATTCAAAAAATGAGTCCAGCGCTTTATAGCGCATTAGGGGTATTCTTACCACTGATTACAACAAACTGTGCAGTACTTGGGGTAGCAGTACTTAATATGCAAAAAAGCTATAGCCTTGTAGAGTCAGTTGTCAATGGTTTAGGTGCAGCGGTTGGTTTCACTATTGCGATGCTTTTAATGGCAGGTATTAGAGAACGTGTGGAGGATAATGATGTGGTGCCTGCTTTTAAAGGTTTACCTTTAGTCTTAATGATTGCAGGATTTATGGCACTTGCCTTTGCAGGTTTCCAAAACTTAATTCCTAGTGTATAGAAGGAGGGAAAAACATGGATATTACAGCAATTTTATCGCCAATTGTATCCATTGGTGGTATGGGCCTCATCTTTGGACTAGGATTAGGCATTGCCGCCAAAAAATTTGCAGTACCAGTTGATGAACGTGTAGAAGCTATTACAGACTGCCTGCCAGGTGCAAACTGTGGAGGATGTGGTCAGGCAGGGTGTGAAGCAATGGCAAAATCTATTGTTGCAGGAGAGAGTCCTGTAAATGGATGTCCAGTATGTAATACAGACCAAGTAGCAGCAATTGCGAAAATTATGGGGCAAGAAGCAGATGCTTCTGAGAAGAAAGTAGCTGTTGTAAGATGTAAAGGCAATCATGAAATGGCAATACAAAAATTTGAGTATGTAGGTCTTCAGACTTGTCAAGATGCGCATCTTTTAGGGGGTGGGCCAAAGCTTTGTAGTTATGGATGCCTAGGCTATGGTTCATGTATGGCAGTTTGTCCTTTTGGAGCGATTACGATGGAAAATGGTTTACCTGTTATCGATAGAGATCAATGTGTAGGATGTGGTGCATGTGAAAGACAATGTCCAAGGTCAGTGATTCATCTTCTGCCAATAAGTAGTAGCTACCATGTAAATTGTATTTCTCAAGATAAAGGAAAAGATGTGAAACTCGCTTGTAAAGTAGGATGTATGGGATGCGGTTTATGCGTTAGACAATGTGAACATGGTGCCATTAAATTGGAAAATAATCATGCAATTATTGATCCAAGTTTATGTGAAGGATGTGGTAAATGTAGCGCTAAATGTCCTACAAAAGCAATATCTGATTTGTTAGAAGAAATACATAAGTCAGAAAGTATCCAGGTACCAGGTTCTGTTCCAACAAGTGGCAATAATGTTTCAATATAATAAAAGAGGTATGGGTAATTTCTGGATGCAAAGGATAGATTATAGGTATTTTGTGTAGCTAGATAGATTGCCATCAATGTAAAAAGTAATCACAAGGCATGTATAGAAGCGTTTAGCGTACATGATGTGATTACTTTTTTGTTATGCAGACACCTATTAAGCGGAAATATTCTATTTACACAAATTATAGATAAACTGTTGTTAGAGTTAGCTACTATAGCTATTTGGGGAGACGATTATAAAAATAGATAATGTATAACTAGGATTTGCAATTAATTTATTTAGGGATGAGTTAAAGAGCGAATAGATATACGATTTTCAACAAAAGGAAAAAAGTGACAATTGATAAATGGAAGTGTATAATAAAAATAAGCAAAAGAAAAATGGAGGCGGGGAAATGGTAGGGGGAGCAACAAAAGCAAATAATTTTTGGATTTTATTATTATGTATATTATCCGGTTTAACAGTAGGATACTTTATAGGAAACTTGTGTAGCCACACAAGTGTTTTAGCATGGATGAATTATGCAGGAACTTTTGGACTTGATCAACCGTTTCAAGTAAATTTGGGTGTGATATGGTTTTCGGTACAAATTCAATTTAACATTACATTAGCATCCATTCTAGGACTTTTATGTGGTATATTTTTATATAAGAAAATTTAAGAAGTGAGGCAAAAAATGAGACCAATTTTATTAGCATCCCAGTCACCAAGAAGAAAAGAATTAATGCAGCTACTTCCATGGCCTTTTGAAGTCTATACAAAAGAAGTGGAAGAACAGATCGATACGCAGCTTGCACCAGAAGTTAATGTACAATCTTTGGCAGAGCAAAAAGCGATGGCAGTGGCAGAGTGCTATAGTGATCGTCTTGTAATTGGAGCAGATACCGTTGTTTGTTATGAAGGTAAAATAATGGGTAAACCTAAAGATCAAGAAGATGCCAAACAAATTTTACGCCTGTTAAGTGGAAACACACATCAAGTGTATACAGGAGTAGCAATTATTTGCAAAGAAACACAAACGAAAGTAACCTTTTACCAAGCAACACATGTAACCATGCAAGATTTATCAGATTCAGAAATTGAAGAGTATCTTCTAACGAATGAGAGTCATGACAAGGCAGGCGCTTATGCAATTCAAGGATATGGGGCTAGATATATATATAGTATAGAAGGTGACTACTATAATGTAGTTGGACTACCAGTACATGCTGTATATAGTAAACTCAAAGAAATATTAGGATAAAGAGAATGAAAAGGCACTAAAACAGAAGTAGAGTATGTTTTAGTGCTTTCTTATTTCTAAAAATCTTAAGTATGAATCCTAGTAGAAGTGGCCATAATCAAATAAAGGAGGGGGCTATATGCAACAACATATGATGGAAGATATGCCTTATGAGAAATTTCAAAGATATGGAATAGAAAAGTTAACAGATAGTGATTTACTGGCTATTTTACTTAGAACAGGGACAAAAGATATGAATGTAAAGGAACTAGCACAGTATTTATTAAATCAAGCAAAGACAGGTATGGAGAAAACGTCATTACTGTATTTAAATGACCTATCTTATGAGCAACTTCAACAGATAAAGGGGATTGGAAGAATTAAAGCTATGCAGATTCAAGCTGTATTAGAGCTGAGTAAGCGCATGGTACAAGAAAGGTACCAGCAAGGAATAAAAGTGGACAAACCTCATATATTAGCGGATTACTTTATGGAGGAACTAAGACACAAGAAAAATGAATGTTTTATTGTCGTTTTTTTAAGTGCCAAATGTAAGTTACTAGGGCATGATGTCATTTCAAAGGGAAGCTTAACAGCATCAATAGTTCATCCTAGAGAGGTTTATAAGTCTGCTATTCAAAAATCAGCACATAGTATTATTGTACTTCATAATCATCCGAGTGGCGATCCCACACCCAGCAAAGAAGACTTACAAATCACATTAAGGCTTAAATCAGCAGGTGAGGTTGTTGGGATTCCTTTATTAGACCATATTATTATTGGAGACGGTATTTACAAAAGTTTAAAGGAAGAAAGTTATTTATAGATGTTGAAAAAGAAAGAAAAAAAAGGTATGATGGTAGATATGATATTTTGTCAATTCACATTTTGAAGATAGACACTAATTAGGAGGAAAAAATATGTTCAGTAAAGATATGGGTATCGATTTAGGTACTGCCAATACACTTGTATTTGTAAAAGGTAAAGGTATTGTCGTTAGCGAGCCCTCTGTAGTAGCCATCAAAGAAAAAACAAATGAAGTGCTTGCAGTAGGTGATGAAGCGAAACAAATGATTGGTAGAACACCTGGAAATATCGTTGCAATCAGACCACTTAAAGATGGTGTTATTGCAGATTTTGATACAACATCAGCGATGCTTCGTTACTTCATTGGTAAAGCTTATAAACAATCTTTCTTTGGTTCTAAACCAAGAGTTATTGTATGTGTACCATCTGGTGTAACATCAGTAGAAAAACGTGCTGTAGAAGAAGCAACAGAAAAAGCAGGTGCTAAAAAAGCACTGATTATGGAAGAGCCTATGGCTGCAGCAATTGGTGCACACCTTCGTGTAGAAGAGCCAACAGGTAACATGGTTGTAGATATCGGTGGCGGAACAACTGACGTTGCAGTTATTTCTTTAGGAGGTATTGTAGCAAGCAAATCACTTCGTATTGCTGGTGATGAGTTTGATGAATACATTGTAGCTTATATCAAACGTGAATATAACTTAATGATCGGAGAAAGAACAGCAGAACAAATTAAAATTAACATTGGTGCAGCTTATCCAACAGGAAAAGATGATACAATGGAAATTCGTGGACGTGACCTCATTACAGGACTTCCAAAAGTGCTTACAATCACTTCAGCAGAAGTAACAGAAGCAATTAAAGAACCAGTTAATTCAATTGTTGAAGCAATTAAATTAACATTAGAAAAAACACCACCAGAACTTGCTGCAGATATCATGGAAAGTGGTATTATGCTTACAGGTGGTGGAGCGCTTCTTACAGGTCTTGATACACTTATTAGCTTAGAAACAGGTATGCCAGTTAATATTGCAGAAGATCCATTAGATTGCGTTGCAAAAGGAACAGGTTATGCTTTAGAAAACATTGAAAAATGGTCAGCTATTTTTGCTGATGATAAATAATATAAGGAGCGAGTACCTTGAAATTAAATAAGAAAGTAAAAAGGGTAGGTGTCATCAGTGGTATCCTTTTAGTAGGTCTTATTGGTATTGGGAAAGCATTTAATATCCCTGTACTTAGTACAGGGGTAAATTATGTACTTTATCCTTTAGAAAAAGGGATCTACTTATTTACTGATACAATCGGTGGAATATGTGAACGTTTTCAAAAAGTGGATGAACTGATAGCAGAAAATGAAGCGCTTAAAGAAGAAGTTGTAGAACTAAGAACAAAACAAGAGCTAGCGGATCGTATATCAGATGATTTAGAACGTTTAAGAAGTGCTCTTGATATGAAGGAAGTCTATGCAGATTATAATGGCATTGGTGCTAATGTTATTGCCCGTGACTATGGCAATTGGAATAAAGTCTATCGAATTGACGTTGGAACAAATAAAAATGTTAAAGATAAAAGTGTTGTTTTAGCAGATGGTGGTTTAGTAGGACATGTAGAAGAACCAGATAATACTTCTTCTAAAGTGATTACCTTAATTGACAGTCGAAGCTATGTAAGTGTGGAAGTGAGTCGTACAGGTGATGTTGGTATGCTAAGAGGCGATATAGAGCTTGCAAATGATGGTTTATGCTTACTTGAAATTAATGGTGAGGCTGAGATTGTAAAGAATGACCAAATTATTACATCGTACTTAAGTGATGTTTATCCACCAGGTATTCTTGTAGGGAAAGTCGAAGAAGTTCAGGTTAATAGTAATGATTTAGTAACTTATGCTTGGATTCGTCCTGTGGTGGATTTTGATCACTTAAAACAGGTACTGGTTATTAATTCCAAGGAAGAACAGGAGGAATAGGATGCGTCCACTTGTATTAAGTATTCTATTGATTGTGATGCATGTTTTAGAATCCACACTCTTTCAATATATAAGAATCGGTGGTGTCGGGCCAAATTTTATGATTATGATTATTGTTTCTTTTGCACTTCTTAGAGGAAGTAAAGAAGGTGCACTTATTGGTATAGGAGCAGGGCTTTTATATGATTTATCTTTTGGATTACATATAGGACCAACTGTAATCAGCTATATGCTTATAGGATTTGTGTGTGGTAAATTAAACCGAAACTTTTATAGAGAAAATTTTATTATTCCGTTTATCTGTACATTGGTGAGTAGCTTATTCTATAGTGGTGTCAATATTATGGCCTTTGTGCTAAGAGGAGAATTGGCATTTGTCTATTTTATAAAATCAATTGTTGTACCGGAACTTATTTATACAATTACATTATCTTTGATTGTATATCAACTTGCTTACTCATTAAATGAGAGAATTGAAAGTAGCCAAAAAAGTTTAAGAAATATGTTTTAATAAAAAGTGAAGTATGAATTTTGCGGTGAATAAAATAATGACAAAAAATAGGCTCAAATTTTGAATTCTAATTGTCAATACTAGAGATGATGGTGTAGAATAAACATAAGAATATGAGTAAAATCATTATTTGATGACAAGTTTATGAATGATTGAATAGAATAGAGGGAGAAGCATGGGAGAGGGAAATCTTGTCGTATTCAAAGGAACTGTAGACGGCATAGTGGTGATTTTAGATGAAAAAGCATCTTTTGATGAAGTGATAAACCGATTCAAAGAAAAGTTAAATGAATCTAAAACGTTTTTTAAAGGGTCTAAAGTATGTGTTCGCTTTAAGGGACGTATATTAAGCACAGATGAACAAAATGAATTAATCGATATTTTAAGAAAGCAAGATATTATTAATATTTCATTTGTCCACCCCTTTGAAAATGAGCCTATTCCATATGATGAAAGAATGCTATGGGTCAAAAATGAACTTGATACAATGAATGGTTCATTAACCCATTTTCATTATGGAATTGTACGTTCAGGCATGCAAATTGAATATCCAGGTAATATCATTGTTTTTGGTGATATCAATCCCGGAGGTGTTATAAAAGCTGGTGGAAATGTAATAATCTTTGGTAGTGTTAAAGGTAAAATCCATGCAGGTTTAGATGCCAATTTTAAACATCCTTTTATTATTGGCAAAGGACTGATGCCAATTCAAATTGGTATTCAAAATGTCATTGCACCATGTCCAAAGGATGAAAAAAATACGTCAGATGATTTGGAAATAGCCTATTTAGTGGATGAACAAGTCTATGTAGATGTATTAGATACAAAAAGTATCAATCATATGTTATCAGCAAACGATAAGCAGGGGGTATAAAATAATGAGTGAAGTAATTGTCATAACATCAGGTAAAGGTGGCGTTGGTAAGACAACGACATCAGCGAATGTAGGAACAGCACTTGCCCTTCAAGGCAAAAGTGTTGTATTAGTGGATGCTGACATCGGACTTAGAAATCTCGATGTGGTCATGGGACTTGAAAATCGTATAGTTTATGATTTAGTCGATGTAGTAGAAGGTAGATGTAGATTAAAGCAAGCTTTAATTAAAGATAAACGATTTGAAGGTCTTTTTCTTTTACCAGCAGCTCAAACAAGAGATAAAAATGCAGTGAGTCCTGAACAAATGAAAAAACTTTGTGACACACTAAAAGAAGAATATGATTATGTGATTTTAGATTGTCCAGCAGGAATTGAACAAGGTTTCCAAAATGCGATTGCAGGTGCAGATAGAGCACTTATTGTAACAACACCTGAAGTTTCAGCTGTTAGAGATGCAGATCGTATCATTGGGTTATTAGAATCTCATGGTGTTTCTAATATGCAACTTATTATTAATCGTGTGCGTATGCAGATGGTTAAACGTGGTGATATGATGGCAATGGATGATGTTGTTGAGATTTTAGCAGTAGATTTAATTGGTGTGGTTCCAGATGATGAACAAATCGTTGTGACAACTAATAAAGGTGAACCAGCAGCAGCAGAATCAAACTCATTAGCAGGTAAAGCATTTAAGAATATTGCAACTCGTATTTTAGGACAAGATATCCCATTTTTAGATTTAAATACAAGTAATAATTTTATGGGTAGATTAAAGAAAGTATTTGGATTTGGCAACTAAAAGAGGTGAATGGTATATGGGGTTGTTAGAGATGAACGCATTATTTGGTAAAAAAAATAAATCAAGTTCCGTTGCAAAAGATAGACTAAAGTTAGTGCTCATTCATGATCGTATGAATTGTTCTACTGAACTATTAGAAATGATGCGTGCGGATATATTGGAAGTTATATCAAAATATGTAGATATTGATACAGATGAGTTAAATATCGAAATTGCAAATATGGAATATGAACAAGATGGTCAAAAATCACCTGTGCTTTCTGCTAATATTCCTATTAAGAATTTGAAAAAGGTAAAATAGTAATATAAAACATGTATTACTTTGAAAGGATTTTTACTTAAAGATGGAAATTAAAAGCTTAATCAAACAAGTTGATCTCTGGCTTATTTTATTAATGACCATGCTAACAGGAGTAGGTATTATTGCTATTAACAGTGCCACAGCTTATGAAGGCGATATGACTAATGTAAGCAAGCAAATTCTATTTTTTGTCATAGGACTTGTCTTGATGATTATTGTTATGATTATTGATTATCATGTATTGTCTAATTGGTATTGGGTTATCTATGCTGGGATTATTTTACTACTTGTTGCAGTAAAATTGTTTGGTGTAAATGTAAATGGTGCCACAAGGTGGATTAATATTGCAGGTATACAAATTCAACCGTCAGAGTTTGCAAAAATAGGAATGATTTTGTGTGGTGCAACCATTATCAACAAATATAATTCTCGAATAAATCGCTTGTGGCCGTTATTAGTAATAGGTATTTTTGAATTTGTGCCATTTATTTTGGTAAATCGTCAACCAAATTTATCAACAAGTATTGTACTTCTAGTCATAATGGTGATACAATTATTTATAAGCAAGCTTAATCTTAAATATATTGTTGCAGGAGCATCCGTTGCAGTTGCAGTTATTGTTGTTGTTTTTGTTTACATTGTTAATAATCCAGACCAAAAATTAATACAAGATTATCAGCGTAAGCGTATTATGAGTTTGGTTAATGGTGGAGATTCTTCAAGTGATAAATATCAAACACAACGTGCAGTACAAGCGATTGGCTCAGGTGGTTTATATGGAAAAGGTTTAAGTCAGGGGTCAATTAGTCAGCTCAATTACTTACCTGAATCTCACAATGACTTTATTATGGCAGTGGTTGGAGAAGAATTAGGTTTTGTAGGTGTCTTATGTGTTATAGGACTTCTATTACTCTTTATATTTAGGGGGTTATGGATTGCAAGAGGTGCACCTGATGAGCTTGGAAGATTTATCGTCATTGGATACTTTGGAATGATAGCTATGCAAAGCTTCGTCAATATGGGAGTAGTTACAGATTTTTTACCTAATACAGGCATTCCAATACCGTTTATTAGTTACGGAGGTAGTTCACTTTGGGCGAATATGATGGGGTTAGGACTTGTCCTTAATGTCGCAATGCGTAGTGAGAAAAAAATGTTTTAGGGAGGGTTAAAAGATGAATGTAGCTTTAGTTGCACACGATGCAAAAAAGAAACTGATGGAAAACTTTACAATTGCATATCGTCATATTTTAACCAAGCATACATTATATGCTACTGGTACAACTGGTCGATTGATTGAAGAAGCAACCAATTTAACCATTTATAAATATTTAGCAGGTCATTTAGGTGGCGTGCAACAATTAGGCGCACAAATCGCGCATAATCAAATCGATATGGTAATTTTCTTAAGAGATCCAATCTCTCAGAAGCCTCATGAGCCTGACTTAGGCGGAATAGAGAGACTATGTGATACACATAATATTCCTATTGCTACAAATCTTGCTACTGCTGAACTTTTAGTTAAAGCATTAGAAAGAGGAGATTTAAGTTGGCGTGAGGTTATGCGATAAAAGACTTTTTTAAGTCTTTTTTATTTTGCATAAACTTGGTATAGGCTTATCCGACTTTCCATATATATGATAATAGTAGATAAAGTATATAATGGAAGGAAAATGGATATGATTGAAGAAACAACAAGAACAAAAAATAATCATTTAAATGCAAATGAGTTTAATCATGAAATTAATGAAACAATAGATGATGGGGC
>JAGAVZ010000020.1 GCA_017941635.1 Cellulosilyticum sp. | reverse complement strand
TTGATAAACTCCCAATCCGGCATCTTTGTCAAAATATTTTGAGTAAATTCATGTAGATATGAACCAACCGAAGTTATACCAATGCTATTTATACTACGCTGACTAGCGTCTTGTTCATAACCCAATCCCTTAAAACACGCCTGTCTTGGGCACTTTAAAGACGATGGATTGATAAATGTTGATAGTGGTCTAGGTTTATCATTTTCCACCATCGTTGACGTAAATTGAGATAAAAACTTAGAAGCAACGTCATTAGTATTTTCTATCATATCAAATAATAATCTTCTTCCCATTATTCGCTCCTTGAAACTATAAAACAACCCACATCATCAGAAAGAACTACGTACTGCTCACAAACATCAATCAGAATATTGTCCTCCATTGTCTTTAGAGCTTTAAGTACAGTATCTGTTCTAACTTGTATCTTATCACTTGTTAGCTTACCATTTACAGGTATACCCACAACTAAAGCGTTACTATCATCACTAATGAGCATTGTCTTACCATCACATCCTATGTAAGCTACTGGCTTTTTCAAATCATGTAATTGTTGAAATGCTCTTTGTAAATCATCTTTTGGCATCGGTACTGTACCTTTAAGTCCTACAAATGGGGCTATTGTCTCATACGGATACTTTAAATATCTTTTTGATGTGTTAATCAAATATGTTGAATCATGGAAGATAAATCCATAATCATATGGTTTAAAGTTTACCTCATCGCCTAAACAAGATAACTGCCTAAATATGTCTTCTGGTAAAATAGCAGCTTCAGTATAAGTGTTTACATAGGTAACTGCAAGTATTTCCTCATTAGTAGTGATGATTGAATTCTTTGTGCAAAAATAGTTACTTAGAATACCCTCTCCCAATGCCATACCGTTTCTTGCCTTAATTATTTTAGGTTTCTTTATTGGTGTATAAGTATCTATAACAACTTCAGGAAATTTAAGCGGAAGTTGGAGAGGTCTATTATTCTCTAAAACAATAGGGAAAGTATATATACCTTGATTAGCTATAAGCTGTATACCATTGTCTATTTGTTTAAATGTACATTCGGCATCTTTTATAGACTTAACAACTGCGAACAAATCCTCTAGTGAAATTGTAACAGGTGTTAGCTTAACTTCTGTGTCTTCTAATTTAGCAATAATTGAAGTGCTCAAATTAGTAGCACCAAATCTTAACTCACTACCTTCATTATATAAAAATACTAATTGAGTGATTGGCTCTGTCTTATTTGATTTTATTACTGAATTTAATGTTTTAAGTATACCTTTTAATTGCTTAGTTTTCATTCGCAAACTCCTTTGCAACAACTAAAAACTTTGTAAACAGCTTTTTAGCCGTATCATAGTTCTCACATACCAAATAATTATCAAAATAATATCTGTCCATTTCATTGTTATGCCAAGTATATTGCTCTACACCTTGAAGACCAGGTACATAATAGTTAGCCCCACGTTTAGGATAGTATCGTTGGTCAATTTTTAGTTTTCCCAATAATAACAGCTCTAATGTATCATCTTGAATTGCTACTTGAATATCGTTAATAAACTGTTTAAGTCCATCTTGCGTAACAACATAACTACCTGTCTTGCCAACTAGATAAAAAGTATCGTTAAGCTTTACGCCTATAGCATTAGCTACCATTTCCATGTTTGTCATTTTTTATCATCTCCTTCAAAAGAAAATTTTACATGCTTAAATAAATCATTATAGTTATCAAATGGTGTACTTGTCTCTAAAAACTGTCTAGTCCATACATCACAATAATATTTTTCACCAGTCCTTGGGTCAGTATATACACCAGGATTCCAACGCAGATCTTTATGTTTAAACTTACTACACTTAATACTTGATAAATCCGCGCTGTGCTCCCAAGAAGAATCTATGTTGTACACTCACAATTCACCCTCCTCTCGTACATTTGTAGCTGCTTATTTTGTTTTGCAACTATGTTTTCTGTTTTATCTTCCTTATTTATTATATCAAATATACTTAATTCTAAATTCTTAATATTACCTAATTCATCCATTTCAGGCCAACCTTTGTTATCCATTTGTGATTCCTTCTTTCAAGATGTGTGCAATAACATCTACTGTCCACCCATTGCCAATAACTTTATGTGCTTGATGATAAGTAAGCCCATCAGTATAGCCAAGAGGAAGTGTTTGTGCTAATTCTAACTCTTTTCTTGTAAGCGACCTCATAAAGCCATTACACATAATAACACTTTGGCTAGGTCTATCCTTTTTACACATTAAGGTATATACCTTGTCAGAATTAGTAACATCTCTATACCTATACTTAGCCTTTTCATCTCTTACAGTAAGGTTGTATGCTTTAACATTACATGGGCTTTTACTAAACATAGTAATGTCATCAGGCGATACTTCTTCTTCTTTATAATCTTGAAAGTTAATATGTTTATCTTTTGGTTGCCCAAACTTCATATTAGACCAATAATACCTTGGCCTGTGTTGATAACTAACTAATGCACTATCAATAAGTACAGGATGTACCCCTAAGTATTGGCTGATAGCATCTCTATACTTATTGGCACACTTAACATTCTCAAGAAGCCAATATTTAGGTTTAATTTCATCTCTCAGACGAAGGAACTCAAAAAAGATATGGGACTTACCACCTTCAGCTAGTCCGGTTGCATTTGGGTTGCCTGTTGAAAGCGACTGGCAGCTGCTTCCTCCTATGAGTAAATCAATGTTCACCTCAAATGTACCATTATCAGTAATTAACTTACCATCTTTATAATGAACATTGTAAACATCACCAATTTGAATCGTATCAGGAAAATTGTTCATTGTTACTTTTATAGCATCTTTATCAATCTCACTAGCAAAATACTTATCTACTTCTATACCTGCTCTTTGCAGGGCAAGTCTGCCACAAGAAATACCGTCAAATAAACTTAAAACTACCATTATTTAACCTCCAACTACTCATCATACCATCCATACCATCTGTCAGCATATACTAAATCACAAGATAATGGTACTGCTAACCCTTGTCCAGCACTTATCAAGCATTGTTCAATCAAACGTGATACTTCTTCTATATGTTGTTTTGG
>JAGAVZ010000208.1 GCA_017941635.1 Cellulosilyticum sp. | reverse complement strand
TACAGAATAAGCTATGACAATGTTGTGGAAATAGAGGTAACAAGGACATTCGACAATTACTTTTACGGAAAAATTAAAGGGTGTATGGAAGAGTGCTACTACTACCAACAGATAGTTAAGATTAAAAGTTGATTTTTATTAGGAGGGAAAGTTATGGATATTAAAGTTGGAGACAAAGTTATAATGAACAGCAATTACTATGTTTCAGATAAAAATAAAGGTGTTGAGTGGGTTGTTAAAAGCGAGTCATTCAATGTATGTGGAACTAAATGTGTAATGCTAGAAGGTTATAGTGGTGGATATGCCCTAGATGGATTAACTAAAGTTAAATAAAAGTGATTTTTAAATAAAAGGAGCGGATAAATATGAGTTTAGAAAATAATATTTCAGAGGTAATCCAAAAGCAATTGCAAGGTGATCTTGTTGAGAAAATAGTGGGAGAGCAGTTAGAGAAATGTGTAAGGAATGCAGTAGATAGTCTTTTTGGAAATTGGGGAGATTGTACGAAAATCGTTGAAGAAAAAATTAAAGAAGTTATGGTGCCACAACTAGAAAAGTACGATTACTCAGAGCATATTGTAAAACTTGATGAAGTGCTTACTCAAATTTTAAATGTTACATCATTAGACAACAAGAAAATTATAGAGTCATTTAAGGAGTTCTATTTAGAAGAAACGCCAAGAGAGATTACTATAAGCGAGTTGCTTGGAAAGTATAGGAAGCATGTTGAGGAAAATGTAGAAACAGATGGATTAGAAATTGATTATGATGATGAACCTACATATAGTAGCGTTGAGGTAACTGTAGAAGTAGAAGAAGAAAGTAGAACATGGGGTAACAATAAAAGAGCAACAATTTTCTTTGAGTGCGAACATGATGAAAATATGAATTTCAATATACATGTTCTAAAAAGTAGCGGCGATGATTACTACTTTATTACAGATGACATTCAAGTGAAATCATTAAGAAATGCTTATAGATTTGAACTGTTTTTAATGAGAATGAGACAAGAGTATACACATATTAAAGTTGATGTAACATCAGAATGTGATGATGCTTATCCAGAAGCTAGACCAGAATGTGATTGGAGTTAATAAAAGTGTTTTTTTATTAAAGGAGGAATAATCATGAGTTATTGTCAAGAGCAGTACATATCAGCACTTGTAAAAGAAAATAAAGAGTTAAAAGAGCAGCTTAATGAAGCTAAAAGCAACAGATTAAGCAGTATGCAAGTTAAGGTTGAAGTAGATACAACGGAATTGGATGCAGCAATGAATAAGCTAGAAGAGTTTAATGGGATTTTACAACATATAGATGCACTTACTGGAAGAATAAAAAGAGATCTAACTGATATAAACAGGTACGGAAATGGTGGAAGATTAACAAGTAGTGGGGATAACCCAAGGCCTGCAAGAGATTAAATTAAACAAATAACTTTTTGGAAGGGTGAGAGCATGGATGGATACGTGATTGTAGAAGCAGGTACAACAATATCATTTGAAGTAGAATGCAGATCTATAGCTAAAGTAGTACCAGAGAAAAGTTTGAAATTGTATCAAGGCGGGTTAGTAGTAGAGGATGGTACACCTTATCACATTTTAGACATATCACAAGGGGAAGATGAAACAACGGTGACATTAATCTTCCATGACCACTATCAGATCCATTATAAGAAGAATGGACCAGTGCTTTATACAAGCGATGAAAACTATGTTGATGAGAAATAAAATTAATCTTTTAGGGAGGTAATAGCATGGCAATTAATATGATGTGTACTAATGCAGAATGTAGGTTTTATTGGGAAGATTGTTGTCAAAGAAATCTAGAGGAATTAAGGCATGAAATTGGTAGTCGTGGTAAGTGCTTATCATTCTTGCCTGGTGTATGCAATTACTATAATGATGCAGATAGATGTATCGAACAAGAAGAAAACCGATGGATAGAGTTAGAAATACCAAAAACTAGAAGAAGCTTAAAAAATAGAAAAAAACAAGAAGTATATTCAGAAGTAGAGAGGGTTATGGTTTATCAAGGATACGGAATACTTAGGCAAGAAAGATATAGTGTAACTATCATATCTGATTGTGAAGGGAAAGGTAAGAAAATAGCAGAGTGCAACACAATTACTGGTGCTTACACATTTATCAAGGTACTTAATACATTCTTCCCACATATAAACGATATGCTTATAGATGGGAAAATGAAGGAATCTTGTAGGCAAGTATGTATGGCGAGAGATGCAACAAG
>JAGAVZ010000207.1 GCA_017941635.1 Cellulosilyticum sp. | reverse complement strand
CTTTCCAAGCGAACAGAAGAACTTAAAGATAAAAATGCAAAAAGAAATCAACTTTATGCTTTAGCTAAAAAATATGCTAAAGAAGGTAATGATAAGAAAGCTCAAAATATATTAAAAAATAACTTAGGTTATATAAAGAAAGATAATCAAACTAAAAAGTTTGAATCTCAAGTGGAAAGCTATATAAATCATAGTATAAACCAATTTATTAAAGATGCTAAACCTATGGAAGTTATTAAAGAAGATTTAACTTTTACAGTAAAAAAGAGAGATAAGAAAAGCAAAATGTATAACCGTAAAATGTCTATGTGGGTTAAGGGTATATTAAATGATAGATTAGAATACAAATTAAAATATAATGGAATTAAATTTACAGATGTAAATCCTGCTTACACAAGCCAAAGTTGTCATAAGTGTGGTCAATTTGGAATTAGAGATAATGATATATTTACTTGCCCTAAGTGCGGTACAATGGATGCAAATATCAATGCATCAATAAATATTTTAAATAGAAAAGATGATAAAGAAATAAAACTTGCTACTTCGTATAAAGAAGTTAAAAATATATTAGAAATTCGAGCATCAAAAAATAAAGCTATAAGTAATTTAAAGATTAAAAACCAAGAAGTTTATAAATTGATTTAATGCAAAATTACAGACTACTTTAATCACAAGTAAGGGTAGCATTAACTTCGGCTGATGTCCTTGCTTTATCGAAAGAGGGTTAAAGTAGTCTTAAAGAAATAAAAAACTAGCTACTACTTCGTAGTAACTAGTTACGGTTGTGGGAAAATGAGTAGTTGAAGAATAATTATCTTCCCGAAAATTACTGGCTCAACTAAGACTCAATTCGGTGAGAGCGAATTATTTATAAAACTATTGATTGCCACTAGGATTTTGCATAAAATCAATAGGATTCAATAGGTTTATAAAACCAGGTTTTTGCCTCTTTTTTATTTTTTTGCTATATTATTTTTGATTAACTTCAAATTTTATAGCAGTTTTATATACGTCTGTGTTTTTAAGTATCTTGCTATTTAGCATTAAATCAATTCCATGAGTAATTGTAGATAAATAGTTTTGGTTATCTATCAAAATAATTGGTGTAGATACACCTGAAAATATCTTATATGTTGAATCTGAATTAGCTTTAATACTTAAAAGTGAGATATCTGCTGTTTCAGTTTTATCGGAATTTTGAATTTCACTAACTAAAGATGCGCTAACCTCATAAGGAAGAGAGCTTTCAACTGTTAAATTGAATGCATTTTGCATTTCCATATCCTCAACTCCATTAAAGTCTTCAAAAGTTACTGAGTTTGTATCTAAAGATAAGCTTAATATGCTTTGAGGTTGTATATAAACATCTATGTTAGATGTAGATGTTTTAGGTAATAGTGCATCTAATCTATCCTTTAATTCATCTTTCTTAGATGAATCAGGTAGTTGATTTACTAAATCACGAGCATCTTCTATGTCAGATGGGTCTTTACTTTGTTCAGCCTTTTCAACAGCTTCTTCAGCTATTTCTTCTTCTGTTGGAACGATAGATACTGTGTATGCTTCTACTTTGCTTGAATGATAAGAAGGAATAAGTCCTCCAATACAATAAATCTTTCCATTTACAGCTGAACCTGTTAAATATCCTCTAGCTGTTGGCATACTAGTCTTAGTTTCCCAAGAGTCTGTAACAGGGTTATATGCTTCAACTACATCTAAATAAAGGCTCTGATAGCCTCCGATGCAGTATATTTTTCCATCTATAATTGAACTTGCAAGTCCAGCTCTAGCACTTGACATGCTTCTTTTAGTCTCCCATGTATCAGTTTTCGGGTTGTATACCTCTATTGTATTTAAAGTGCCATAGCTACCCCTACCACCAATGCAGTAGATTTTTCCATCATATACTGAACTTGTTAACTGCTCTCTTGCAGTAGGCATTGATGTTTTAGTCTCCCAAGAATCTGTTTTTGGGTCATAGACTTCTACCATGCCTGTATTATTGTTAGCAAATCCTCCGATGCAGTATATTTTTCCATCGATTACTGCACTTGTTAATCCCTTTCTAGACATTTTCATAGGTGATTTGGTTTCCCAAGAATCTGTTTTTGGGTTATATACTTCAACTATATTTCTATTAGAACCACCGTAACCTCCGATACAGTATATTTTTCCATCGACTACTGCACTTGTTAAGCTGTGTCTAGAGGTTGGCATAGGCGTTTTAATTTCCCAAGTATCTGTTTTAGGGTCATATACTTCTATCGAGTTTGAAGCACTTCCATCAAACGTGGTACCACCGATACAGTAGATTTTGTCATCTACAACAGCACTTGTTAAATAAGCTCTACCACTTGGCATACTATTTAATCCTGTTATCCAGGTATCAAGTTCTCCAGATTTGACTGCTTTTTGAGCAGATTTTTGCAAATCCTCTTTAGTTTCTATATTGCTAATTTCTTTAAGATATTTGTTTTCTTTTAAATTTACTTCATTTGCAAAAGAATATGTTATAGCGTTAGTTGAAATTAGTGAAACCATTAATATTTTTGATATTATTTTTTGAACCACGGAATTTTTAATTTGTGGTCGACATGAAATTTTATATCTCATATTCATTCTGTCTATAAGATCTATGGGGAAGTAGGAATGATCAATGTGGGACAAGGGGACTGCAGCTATATTATTCTTCCATTCAATCAAGGGAATATCTTGATTGATACGGGTGGGAACAAAGATTATGATCTTGCGGTTTCTACGATCATTCCTTTCTTAAAAAGCAAGGGAGTTGATCATCTTGATTATGTCTATGTTTCCCATCATGACTATGATCACTATGGTGCATTAAAAAGTCTAAAGGAACATTTTCCCATTTATCATGTCATAGATCATTATGAAAAAGAAAGACAGATCGGTGATCTTAATATACGCATGTTAAAGACAAGTAAAAGTGAAGATAAGAATGATAATTCATTAGTTATGTATTGTCGCTATCATCAATTACATTATTTATTTACTGGAGATATCTCTTCACATAAAGAAGAAGAGCTCTATCAGGAATATGGCAAGCTTAAGGTTGATGTATTAAAGGTATCTCATCACGGAAGTCCAAACTCTTCAGGCGTAAAGCTGTTTGAAATGATCCATCCCCGTATTGCCTTTATTGGAGTAGGGAAACACAATCGCTATGGACATCCTGGTAGAGTGGTCATCAATAGACTAAAGGAGAGAGGCATTATGATTTTAAGAACCGACAAGGATGGAAACTTCTGCATTCGACATTATGGAAATGACTATTTTGTTTATCGCTAATGGATTGTCCTCATATAAGAAAAACGATATAATAAATCCTGGTGATGAAAGATGAACATTGTAATACATGGTGTAGAAAGACTTCTGATGGAAAAGAAGCTCGACGAATTAAAAAAGAAGTATCATTGCTCAGTAGAAGAGATGAATCTCATGAGCTACTACATGGGTGAAACACCTATGTCTAAGGTCTTGGAAGATGCCAAGACACCACCTTTTTTAACAGAATATAAGATGGTTATTATGAAAGAACCATTGTTTCTTACGTCCAAGAAACAAAAGACGGTCAATGAGAATGATGTAGCGATGTTCATTGACTACATTTCACATGATAATCCCACAACAGTATTTGTGATTTATCATGATGAAGGGAATTTTGATGAACGTAAGAAGGTCATGAAGACATTAAGAAAACATGCACAGTTTTTTGAAATGGATCATGTATCATTTAATCAGCTTTATAAGTCTACAAGAGAAGCTATTCGTTCAAGAGGATGCAAGATTGAAGATGAAGCTTTAACATTATTATTAAATAGAATAGGAGAAGATCTCTATGAAATCTCTCATCAGGTAG
>JAGAVZ010000206.1 GCA_017941635.1 Cellulosilyticum sp. | reverse complement strand
AGAGGTCGGATAATCAATTAATGATTATCCGACCTCTCGATTAGGGTAAGACAATCATCTCTTATATCAAGAGATGAAAGACTGATGGGTGATACAATTTCTTAAAAATGATGGAAGTATGACGGGCATCTACAAAGGTGCCAGAACATCTAACACTAGATGTAATCCTAGTATGTGCAAAGCATCATATTTTATTCATTTCATTTGATATAATCTCATTAAAATGAAAAATATAAGTTGAAGGATAGGATTGAAAGGTACAGTATATAATAAAAGGATAAATTAAAAATAATTTTGTCTAAAGTCACTGATTGTAGATAAACTCTGTTTACTTTATACCTCATAAAAGTATGTATCATTCTATGAGTAAAAGAGATGTTGGAGAAATCAGTATCTATATGTGCGGATTTATATAAAGAGTATAAGGAGAAAATATGAAATATCAAAGCACTTTGATTTGGCTTATAAGAGGTATTTTTTTTGTATTTAGTGTTTTTGAAATGATACGTTTAAATTGGGCAGATGTAGCCCTTTTAATAGCAGGATTTGTTTTATCTTTTATACCTTATTTATATGAGAAATGGGTAGGTATAAAAATACCCTTAGGGGCTTGTTTGATTTTAGATATTTTTCTTTTAGGTACACAGTTTTTTGGAAGTTATTTGGGGGCATATACGTATTTTAGTTGGTGGGACATTATGTTACATCTTTCATCAGGCATTTTAGTGGGCTATATAGGACTGATTTTGTTAATTACATTAGATAGAAATCATTTACTTTTTATCAAAAAGAAAATAGGTGTGATTATTTTGTTTGTTTTTGCTATTGCTGTTACAGGAGCAGTCTTTTGGGAGATTTTTGAGTTTACAAGTGACACACTATTTGGAACCAATACACAATTAGGAAGCCTTAGAGATACCATGGGAGACCTGATTTGTGGTACAATAGTAGGAGGCGTTTTTGCTCTTTATATTGGGATGATGCTACATGAGGAAAAAAAGAGTTGCGTAAGTAAACTTTTACAACTCAATAGTAGTAAGGCAAAGCGCAAAAAATAGTGGGATAAAGAGGAATGTGTATGATTTTACTAACACTTAGTCACATTAAAAAAGTATATGGAGAAAAAGTCATATTTGATGACCTTTCTTTAACAGTAGATAGCACTCAAAAAATAGGGATGATTGGGATTAATGGAACAGGTAAAAGTAGCTTGCTGAAGATTATAGCAGGACTTGAAACACCAGATCAAGGAGAGGTTATTACTTCTAATGAATTGGCTATTGAATATTTACCTCAAAATCCTGATTTTGACGAACATTCTACTGTATTAGAACAGATTTTCAAAGGGACATCACCTTTTATGAAGGTTTTACGTGCCTATGAGCAGGTTATGGCTGATTTAGAAGAGCGTCCAGAAGATAGCCATTTACAAAATCAGCTTTTAAGCTTAAATGAGCAAATGGACCGCGAAGGGGCTTGGCAATTAGAAAGTGAAGCTAAAGCCATTTTAACCAAACTGGGTATTGTCAACTTTAATCAAAAAGTAGGAGAATTATCAGGAGGGCAACGTAAGAAAATTGCTCTAGCAGGTGCACTTATTAGACCGTGTAATTTACTTATCTTAGATGAGCCCACTAACCATTTGGATAATGAAACGATTGGCTATTTAGAAGAACTTTTAAAAAATAAAAAATCAGGGTTAATTATGGTAACCCATGATCGTTATTTCTTAGAGCGTGTAACGAATCAAATTGTGGAACTCGATGAAGGAAAGATTTATGAGTATCCAGGGAATTACGAAGCCTACTTAGAACAAAAGGCGCTTAGAGAAAGCATCGAAGAGCGTATGCGTGAGAAGAAACAAAGTCTCTATAAACAAGAATTAGAATGGATGCGTAAAGGAGTAGAAGCTCGTCGTACCAAACAAAAAGCTAGAAAAGAGCGTTTTTATGAGTTAGAAGAAAGTCTAGGTAGTAGCCAAAAACAAAATCTTGACCTCAATTTAGGCACAAGCCGCTTAGGTAAGAAAATTATTGTGTTAGATAACGTGAGTAAATCCTTTGGGGATAAATGTGTTGTAAAAGATTTTACTTATACTGTATTACGCGATGACCGTATTGGGATTATTGGGAATAATGGGATGGGTAAATCAACTCTACTTAATATGATTGCAGGAATGACAGCGCCAGATTCAGGTACAATTGAAATGGGTGAAACCGTTAAAATTGGGTACTATACTCAAGAAAATAAAGAGATGGATCTCAAAATGCGTGTCATTGATTATGTCAAAGAACAAGGGGAATTTGTGAAAACAGCAGATGGCAGCTTGATTTCAGCAAGCAAAATGTTAGAGCGTTTCTTGTTCCCGCCTATTTTACAATACACACCAATTGAGAAACTTTCAGGTGGAGAGCGCCGTAGATTATACTTGCTAGGTGTATTAATGCAAGATATTAATGTGCTTTTTTTAGATGAGCCAACAAATGATTTAGATATCTATACACTTCAAGTATTAGAAAGTTTTATTGATGAGTTTAATGGACCAGTTATTACAGTATCTCATGACCGTTATTTCTTAGACCGTACCGTGGAAAAATTATTTGTTTACACTGGAAATGGTGAGATTCAAAATATACCAGGGAACTATTCAGATTATGTTGCGCGTTTAGTAGCAGAAAAACCAGTGGTAGAACAAGCGGTGAAAAAAGAAAAAGAAGTGGCCCCTAGAAAAACGAATCAACCAAAACTCAAATTTACTTACAAAGAACAAAAAGAGTATGAGCAAATTGATAGTGTGATAGAAACACTTGAAGAAGAAATTGCGCACTTAGAGCAAGAAATGGTTAAATGTGCAACAAACTTTGTACGTCTTCAAGAGATTACAAAAGAAAAAGAGCAAAAAGAAGAAGAGCTCATGTTCCAAATGGAAAGATGGGAATACTTAAATGAACTTGCAGAACGTATTGCAAATCAATAGTATAATGATAGAAATTGATTAAATAAAAACCTCTGTTAGTGAAAATAATCTAACAGAGGTTTTTGTATGTAAAGAAATAACTAGCTAAGCTATAGTATCGTTCTAATGATGTGCCAGCTTAAACTATTATGCTTGTACACCTAAAAGAAGTGCAACCATTAAAATGATAATAGTAGGTGGAATGACCCATTTTAATAAAAGATTAAAGAAATGATCTGATTTTGTAGCATTTCTTCCGCCTAAAGTAAGTTCTTTATTAAGGTTAGGTATTTTCCAAATCCAAGTTGCAACAACAGCAGTTAGTACAGCAACAAGTGGAATTGTAATATTGTTTGTGAAGTAATCTAAGCATTCAAAGATTGTTTTTCCACTAAATTTGATGAATGAAAGTGGACCTTCACCTGCAATATTAATCATACCACCAATAGAAACAACAAAGACAATAAGCCATGTTACTGATTTTCTAGAAAGTTTAGTACGTTCATCTACAAAAGTAACCATGATTTCAAGCATAGAAATCATAGATGTAATCGCTGCAACAATAATTAAAACAAAGAATAAAATACTAAAGATACGTCCGCCTGGCATCTTAAGGAATACTTCTGGTAAAGAAATAAAGATAAGCGATGGCCCAGCAGTTGGTTCTAAGTTATATGTAAATACAGCTGGGAAAATAAGAAGTCCTGCAAATAAAGCAATGATTGTATCGGCAATACTTACTTGAGTTGCTAATTGACGTAAATCTTCTTTTTCTGAGATGTAGCTTCCGTAAGTAACCAGTGCGCCCATTCCGATACTTAGTGAGAAGAATGCTTGACCAATGGCACTAATAATAACAGTAGGTGTTATTGCACTTAAATCTGGTTTGAATAAGAAGTTAAATGCCTCTTTGAATCCATCTAATGTCATAGAATACACAATTAAAATAATAAAGATGATAAAAAGAATAGGCATCATAATTTTTGAGTATTTTTCAACACCTTCACCGATTCCCTTTGCATTTACCCATCCTGTTAAACAAATTGCAATGAGTGCAAAGATAAGCGGTGCCCACATACTACTATTCATTTGAGTAAAGAATTGTGCAAAATATTCTGTTGCTTGAACACTTTCTGGAACAGTATAAAGATTACCTGTAATAGAATGCCATAGATAGTAAATAACCCAACCTGTTATCATCATATAAAAAGTTGTAATGAGGAAAACTGTTCCAACACCAATATAACCGATAATATTCCATTTTTTATTTTGAGTAACAATACCATATGTATCAACTGCATTGCTTTTGGCTTTACGACCTAAGGCAAATTCACAATAAATAAGTGGATAGCCCATAAGGATAATAGCTAATATGTAAATAAGTATAAAGGCACCTCCACCAAATTGTCCGGCCATATATGGAAATTTCCATATGTTACCTAGTCCGATAGCTGAGCCTGCAGCTGCTGCAATGATACCCAGCTTTGAATTAAATCCATCTCTTGAATTCATAAATCCTCCTTTTTGAAATGTATAGATATGTAATTTTTATAGAAATGCTGAAAAAGCAATAACTATGTCATAAAAAAGTAATTTATTGTAAATTAGTAGGGATAGTATATCCCATGTCTAACAATTTTGCAATTTATTAGTAAAAAAATTAAATTATATAAAGATTTAAAATAAAATGAAAAATGAATTTTGAGCAGGGTCTAAAAGCTGTAATCAAGAAAAACTGCAATTTATAAATAAAACTTCTAAATAGACTATATTTTTCAAGGGGAAATGTGTATAATAAGAGAAACATATGTTGATTAATGAAGGAGGAAGCAGTAATGGAAGAAAATCTTACAATGGCCGATTTAATGCCAGAAGTAGATAAATCAATGACACGTATATATAGAGGGCAAGTTTTACAAGCTACAGTAGCTTTAGTAAATGAGCAAGGGGTTATTGTGAACATTGGTTACCAAGCAGATGGAATCATTCCTTGGAATGAATTTTCTGTAGATGAAGTAGATTCATCAGCAGTAAAAGAAGGGGACTCATTTGAGGTAACAGTTCTTAAAATAGATGATGGTGAAGGAAACGTAGTTGTTTCTAAAAGAAGAGCTGAAGAACAACAAGTACTTAGTGAAGTTGAAAAAATCTTCAATGAAAAGCAAACATTTAAAGTACGTGTAAAAGAAGTAGTCAAAGGTGGTGTAGTTGCACCATTTAAAGGACTTAGAGCATTTATTCCAGGTTCACAACTTACAAATACATTTGTAGATGATTTAAGTGCTTTCGTAGGTAAAGAAATCGAAGTAGAAATCATTGAATTCGTACCTAAAAACAGAAAGCTTGTATTATCAGGTAAACGTTTAGCAGCTGAGGCAGCTGAAGCTGCAAAAGCAGCTAAATTAGAATCTCTTGAAGAAGGTCAAAAGCTTCAAGGTGAAGTAACAAAATTAATGCCATATGGTGCATTCGTTGACTTAGGTGGTGTAGAAGGTCTTGTACACAACAATGATTTATCATGGGTACGTATCAAACATCCATCAGACGTTGTAAAAGAAGGCGACAAAGTAGATGTTGTGATTTTATCAGTAGATAAAGAAGCAGGTAAAATTGCACTCAGCTTAAAAGATATGACAACAGACCCATGGCTTGTAGATGCTGCAAACCTTGAATTAGGTCAAATTGTAACAGCTGAAATCACACGTTTTGCTGGATTTGGTGCTTTTGCAAAACTTACAGATAATGTAGAAGGTTTAATCCACATTTCTCAAATCTCTGAGAAAAGAGTACACAAAGTAGAAGATGTATTAGAGCTTGGACAAAAAGTACAAGTTAAAATCATCGCGCTTGATAAAGAAGCTAAAAAAGTTGGACTTTCTATGAAACAAGTAGCAGAAGAAGTAGATGAGTCTATGCAAGCTTATATGTCAACAGGTGATGAAGGTGTAACACTTGCGGATGTAATGGGTGACACATTATAATCAATCATTTAATTTAAGCTATAAAGCTCTTTCTAATATATTTTAGAGAGAGCTTTTTGGTTATTTATGTTATAAAAAGATGAAAATTGCAGTGAATCTAAGAAAATGGGTTCTTATTTAAAACAAAATATGATAGGATGATAAAAATAGAATGAGAGAAGTAGAGGGAAAAATGTGAAAGGGATTAAAGAGTTATTCAAAACACTATTTAAACCAAGGCAAGTTCAGAGTCTAGAAGTGAGCAATGTTCAAGAAATATTTAATGAACTTGAAGAGGTGACCATTAAAAAGCAACGTATACACCATTACATACAAGAACTTAATATAAAAGAAGAGGCACATAAACAATATGAAAACTTAGATCAAGAAGCAGTCACAAAAATTAATATATTAGCACAACGTGCAAAAGGGATCGAAGAAAAGAAACAAAATCTTAAAGGGCGACTTATTAGTACCAATGCAGCTTTAGTACGTCTTAGTAAGTATGAAGAAGAAATACCAGATTTAATCAAGGAAATGCAAGATGCAGAGAAACGTAAGGGACAAACAGAAAGTCATATCTTCTATTTGCAAGAGGAAAGAGCTGATTTAGAAGATGAAAGAGAAGCGCTTATTGCAGGGTATAAATTCCTAAGAGGCATTAGTTTTGTATTTGTTGTTTTATTAGGGGTAAGCCTTTTGGTTTCTTTTGTCTTATTACAAATTCTAAGAGAAAGGATTTGGATTGTTTTAAGCTGTATCGTAGCAGTGATGCTTATCTTTATTGTGGCCCTTGTCTTAATCAAGGAAAAGTTAGAGAAAGAGATTAAGGATAATGGGATTTTGCAACAAAAGGCAGTTAAATATTTAAACAAGTCAAAGATTAAATTTTTCCATCAAACACGTTACTTAGATTTTCAATATCAAAAATTAGGTGTAGATAGTGTAGCAAAGTTAGAGATTTACTATAATCGTTATTTAAAGAATAAAAACAATGAGCGTATTTATTTACAGATGAATGATGCACTTACAGAGATTGAAGAAGAGATTTTAGATATTTTACATAAGAAAGATATTCTTCTGGAAGATATTGGGGACTTAGCGGATTGGATTTTGCAGCCTAAAATGCTAAATGAAATGAAACTTATCGATGAAGACCGTGAAAAGACAGAAGAACAACTTAAAGCACTTGTTGAATATGAAGAAGAGTTATGGAAAGAAATTTCAATGTTGGCACTAGATTCTACTCTAAAAGAAGAAGTCGAAGCTTGTCTGGAAGTGTATTCTGGTGAGAACATGCTTGACAAAGTTCGCACATCTGCATAAAATGATAGTAATAAAATAATGATGCGATGATAAAGAGGAGTATAGTGTCACTTAAGGCTAGAGAGAGAAGATTATAAGCTGAAAGTCTTCTTACAAAAAGAGCACTAGAAGGTAGCTTTGGAGCACTTTTCTTGAAAGATTTAATAAAAGTAATTAAGATTAGACTTTGATTTAAATAGAAGTAGAGAAGAGCGGGTAAGCCCGTTAACGCTGATAAAGAGTGCTTTATAATCATTTATTATAGAGAATTAAGGTGGTACCGCGAGCTGTTTCGTCCTTAGATTGGACGAGGCAGCTTTTTTGATGTTTATACTATAAGTAATAACTAGTATAAGTATTAAAAGCTGGAACTGCTGCTAAGAAGTGAAAAGGAGAAAAAGATGGAGCTAATCGGATTTGTATTATTATGTATTGGCCTAATGGTCTTCTTTTTTGCAAAGCGTATCGTACGAGGTAAAACAAAACTAAGTCCAGAGGATGAAAGAGAATTAAAGCTGTTAACTAGTGGTGCAGTCATTGCTGTTAAATTGGCAGGTGGCGTTGTTGCTGTGTTAGGTCTTGCTTTTCTAGCGATGGGTAATATGATACGCTAATAAATTGTAATTGTAAGCTACGAACTGCTACGTAGATGAAATCATTACAATAAAAAAGATTGAGAGTAAGCAGCTATGCAAAAAAGTAATAGTTGCATAATTAAGGAGGAATAAAGGTGAGAGAATTAGAAAAAGTTTATGATCCAAGTACAGTTGAAGAACGTCTGTATCATACATGGATGGAAAAAGGTTATTTCCATGCAGAAGTAGATAAAAGTAAAAAACCATTTACAATTGTGATGCCACCACCCAATATCACAGGGCAACTTCACATGGGTCATGCTCTTGATAATACCCTTCAAGATATTTTAACACGTTACAAACGTATGCAAGGTTACAATGCATTATGGGTACCAGGTACTGACCATGCAAGTATTGCAACAGAAGTAAAAGTAGTAGAAAAAATTGCTAAAGAAGGTCTTACAAAAGAATCTTTAGGAAGAGAAAAATTCCTTGAACATGTATGGGATTGGAAAGAACAATACGGTGGTCGTATTGTAGAACAACTTAAAAAATTAGGTTCATCTTGTGACTGGGATAGAGAACGTTTTACAATGGATGAAGGATGTTCAGAAGCGGTACAAGAAGTATTTATCCGTCTTTATGAAAAAGGATACATCTACCGTGGTTCAAGAATCATCAACTGGTGTCCAGTTTGTGGAACATCTATTTCTGATGCAGAGGTAGAACACGAAGAAAAAGAAGGACATTTCTGGCACCTTCGCTATCCAGTAGTTGGATCAGATGAGTTTGTACAACTTGCAACAACTCGTCCAGAAACAATGCTTGGAGATACTGCCATTGCAGTTAACCCAGAAGATGAGCGTTATGCACATCTTATTGGTAAAATGGTACGTATTCCTCTTGTAGATAGAGAGATTCCGGTAGTAGCGGATAACTATGTAGATAAAGAGTTTGGAACTGGTGTTGTAAAAATTACACCTGCTCACGACCCTAATGACTTTGAAGTTGGTAAACGTCATGACCTTCCAGAAATCTGTGTCATGAACGATGATGGTACGATGAATGACCTTTGTGGTAAATATGCTGGTATGGACCGCTATGAAGCAAGAAAAACATTAGTTGCTGACCTTGATGAAGCAGGCTTCCTTGTAAAAGTTGAGCCACATACACATAATGTAGGAACACATGACCGTTGTAAAGCTGTTATTGAGCCAATGATTAAAGCACAATGGTTTGTAAAAATGGAAGAAATGGCGAAACCAGCTATTGAAGCAGTTAAAAATGGTGAAATGAACTTAGTACCAAAACGCCTTGAAAAAACTTACTTCCACTGGTTAGAAAATATCCGTGACTGGTGTATTTCTCGTCAATTATGGTGGGGGCACAGAATTCCAGCATACTACTGCCAAGATTGTGGTGAAATCATCATCAGTAAAGAAAAACCATGCACATGTACAAAATGTGGTAAAGGAAACTTCGTTCAAGATGAAGATACATTAGATACATGGTTCTCTTCTGCATTATGGCCATTCTCAACACTTGGTTGGCCAAACAGAACAGAAGAATTAGAACACTTCTATCCAACAAGCGTTCTTGTAACAGGATATGATATCTTATTCTTCTGGGTAATTCGTATGGTATTCTCAGGTATTGAACAAATGGGTGAAGTTCCATTCAAAGATGTTTTATTCCATGGTTTAGTGCGTGCAGCAGATGGTCGTAAAATGAGTAAATCTCTTGGTAATGGTGTAGATCCACTTGAAGTGATCGAAAAATACGGTGCAGATGCATTAAGACTCACACTTGTTACAGGTAATGCACCAGGTAACGATATGCGTTTCTACTATGAAAGAGTAGAAGCAAACCGTAACTTTGGTAACAAATTATGGAATGCAACACGTTTTATTATGATGAACTTTGAAGGGGAAGATATCAACTTAACAGTAGATATGAAAGACCTTACACCAGCAGATAAATGGATTATTTCTAAAGTAAACACACTTGCTAAAGATGTAACAGAAAATATGGACAAATACGAACTTGGTATTGCTGTTCAAAAACTTTACGACTTTGCTTGGGAAGAGTTCTGTGACTGGTATATCGAAATGGTAAAACCACGTCTTTACAATAAAGAAGACAGCACAAGAAGTGCGGCATTATGGACACTTAAAACAGTGATGACAAACATCCTTAAAATGCTTCACCCATCTATGCCATTTATCACAGAAGAAATCTTCCTTGGACTTCAAGATCAAGAAGAAACAATTATGCTTGCTGAGTGGCCAACATTCAAAGAAGAGTGGAACTTTAAAGCTGAAGAAGAAGAAATCAGCTTAATTAAAGAAGCAGTTCGTAATATCCGTAACTTACGTAGTGAAATGAATGTACCACCTTCAAGAAAAGCAAAAGTATTTGTTGTAACAGAAGATGAAAAAGTAGCTCGTACATTTGAGAATGGTAAAGTATTCTTTGCAGTACTTGGCTATGCTTCAGAAGTAGCAATCCAAAAAGATACAACTGGTATCGAAAGTGACGCTGTATCTGTAGTAATTCCAAATGCAACAGTATACATTCCGTTTGCTGAACTTGTAGACATTGAAAAAGAAATCGAACGTTTAAATAAAGAAAAAGCAAAACTTGAAAGTGAAGTAGAACGTGTAAACAAAAAACTTTCTAATGAAGGATTTGTTGCGAAAGCACCTGCTCACCTTCTTGAAGAAGAAAAAGCGAAAAAAGAAAAATATGAAACAATGCTTGCTGGCGTTGTAGAACGTCTTGTAGCATTACAAAAATAATCATTATAAAAAATGGTTTATGATGATACAAAAAGGGCTTACTCGTAGAGTAGGCTCTTTTTATTTTATATTAAGCTAGAGAAATAGTTAAAAGTAACAAGTGTTAATAAATTGTAAAAAAATAATCTATTCAAAATATGTCTTATTTATCATAATAAAATGTTATATAATAAAAAGGATAATCAATAATGGAGAGAAAATAGATAAGACTAAAAGGAGTAAGCTATGAATAAAGAATTAACACTTGGGATTGATGTCGGTTCAACGACCATCAAACTCGTTTATCTTAATAGTGCTTTCCAAATGATTTATTCACGTTATGAAAGACACTATTCAGACGTTAAGACAACCTTAGAACGTCTGCTTAAAGAAAGTATAGAACATATAGGAAATGCAAAAGTGAAAATTGCCGTTACAGGTTCTGGGGCTATGGAAATTGCCACAATTCTTAAGCTTAAATTTATTCAAGAGGTTATTGCTTGTACTGAAGCGATTCAAACATACATAGAAGATGTAGATGTTGCGATAGAGTTAGGTGGAGAAGATGGGAAGATTACCTATTTTGGCAATAGTTTAGAGCAACGTATGAATAGTTCTTGTGCAGGGGGCACAGGCGCTTTTATCGATCAGATGGCTACTTTGCTAGAGACAGATGCAATGGGGCTTAATGAACTTGCAAAATCATATCATGTAATCTATCCAATTGCTGCAAGATGTGGTGTGTTTGCAAAAACAGATGTGCAACCACTCATTAATGAAGGGGTGGCCAAAGAAGATATAGCAGCCTCTATTTTTCAAGCAGTTGTTAATCAAACCATTAGTGTGTTAGCTTGTGGTAAGCCAATTAAAGGGAAGGTAGCATTTTTAGGCGGACCATTACACTTCTTATCGGAGCTTAGAAAGCGTTTTATTGAAACCTTAAAGTTAACAGATAAGGAAACGGTTATTCCAGAGAAGCCAGAGTTATTTGTTGCATTAGGTGCCTCTTTATTAGCACAAAAAGAAGAGAGTATCTTATTAGAAGAGGTTATTGATGGTTTACATCATATGACAAGAGAGTTTGGAGCAGAACAATCATTAGATTCTCTCTTTAAAAATGAGGTAGAGTTAGAGAACTTTAGAGCAAGACATGCACAGCATGAAGTAAAAAAAGTGCCGCTAGAAAAATATGAGGGGCCAGCTTATTTAGGAATTGATGCAGGTTCTACAACCACCAAAATAGCCCTTATTAGTGAGACAGGGGAGCTTTTGTATTCTTTTTATGGAAGTAATAAGGGGGACCCATTAAAATTAGTTTCAGAGCAGTTAAGTGCGCTATATGACGTACTCCCTGAAAAAGTACATATTGCTAATTCCTGTGTCACAGGCTATGGAGAAGCGCTCATTCAAAATACATTTAAAGTAGCACATGGAGAAGTTGAGACCATTGCGCACTATACAGGTGCTAAGGCTTTTGCTAAAGAAGTAAGCTTTATTTTGGATATTGGTGGACAAGATATGAAGTGCATCAAGATTCGTGATGGTGTGGTTCAATCTGTTATTTTAAATGAAGCCTGTTCTTCGGGATGTGGTTCCTTTATTGAAATGCTTAGTGGTTCATTAAGTATGGAGGTACAAGCTTTTAGTCAAGAAGCGCTACTTGCCAAAAATCCAGTCGATCTAGGGACACGTTGTACTGTTTTTATGAACTCTAAGGTTAAAGAAGCGCAAAAAGAAGGCGCTGCCATTGGAGATATTTCAGCAGGACTTTCTTATTCGGTTATTAAAAACGCGCTTTACAAGGTGATTAAGCTGCGTAGTACAGAAGATATTGTAGGAGATGTTGTGGTACAAGGTGGTACTTTCTATAATGAAGCTGTGCTTCGTGCCATGGAACTTGTTTTAGGCAGAGATGTGGTTAGACCAGATATTGCAGGCTTGATGGGAGCTTATGGAGCAGCATTACTTGCCAAAGAACGTCAAGGTAGTAAAGTACATGAACTTTTATCAAAAGAGGAACTTAAAGCGCTAGAAATTAAGAAGTCACCGACACGTTGTAAAGGTTGTGAAAATAGGTGTTTACTGACAATTAATACCTTAAGTGATGGTAGACGTTTTATTTATGGCAATCGTTGTGAAAAGCCATTGGGTGCATCTGCTAAGAAAAATGATTTACCAAATCTCTATAAATATAAATATGAACGCCTATTTGACTATGAATCACTAGACCCTAATGAAGCACCAAGAGGTGTTGTTGGTATTCCAAGGGTACTGAATTTATATGAAAACTATCCATTTTGGCATACGTTCTTTACTAAGTTAGGTTTTAGTGTGCAGCTTTCAGCACGTTCTAATAAAAAGATATACGAAAAAGGAATTGCAACCATTCCATCAGAATCAGTATGCTATCCAGGAAAGTTAACACATGGGCATATTGCAGATTTAATTGAAAAAGGCATTCGATTTATTTTTTATCCATGTGTACCTTATGAGCGTATAGAAGATCAAACAGGAGATAATCATTACAATTGTCCAATCGTTACCTCATATCCAGAGGTGATTGCAAAAAATATGGATGAAATAGAGGAAAACAATGTTCAGTTTATTTATCCATTTTTAAATTTGGATGTACCAAAGAGTGTGACAAGGGAGCTTACTAAAGCATTAGCTGCCTTTAATGTATCAAAAGGAGAGGTGCGTCAAGCAGTAGAAGCAGCTTATAATGAACAAAAGGCCTTCAAAGTCGATATTGCAAGGAAAGGCGAAGAAACATTAGCTTACTTAAAAGCAAATGATTTAGAAGGGATTGTTGTAAGTGGCAGACCTTATCATCTCGATCCAGAAATCAATCATGGGTTAACAGAGATTATTACAGGTGAAGGTATGGCTGTTCTTACAGAAGACTCTGTGGCGCATTTGGCAGAAATTGAACGACCAATACGTGTTTTAGATCAATGGGCATATCATAATCGTTTATATCGTGCAGCTTATTTTGTAAAATCACAGCCAAATCTAGAACTTATGCAAATGACTTCGTTTGGATGTGGCTTAGATGCCGTAACAGCAGACCAAGTTCAAGAAATTCTTGAAGCAGGTGGTAAGATTTATACACTTATCAAAATTGATGAAGGTGCAAATCTAGGTGCGATTAAAATTCGTATTCGTTCTTTAAAGGCAGCTATTGAAGAACGTCGTAAGATGAGTCAAATAATGATGATTCCTGAAAATAAGGAACGTATTATTTTTACAAAGGAAATGCGTGAGCACTATACCATTATTGCACCACAAATGGCACCTATCCAATTCCAATTCTTAGAGCCTGCTTTTAATGCATCAGGTTATAAAGTCAAGATGCTAGATAAGGTAAGTCCTGAGGATGTGGAAGAAGGCTTAAAGTATGTCAATAATGATGCCTGCTATCCTGCAATTATTGTTATTGGACAGATGCTTCGAGCACTTAAAAGTCCAGAGGTGAATCCGCATAAAGCTGCACTGATTATTACACAAACAGGTGGTGGATGTAGAGCATCCAACTATATTAGTTTCCTAAGAAAAGCATTAGAAGATAGTGGCATGAGTTATGTACCTGTTATTTCATTAAGTGCGCAAGGTTTAGAGAATCATCCTGGAGTTCAGATTACACCAGGATTAGCAAAGCGTGCGATTATGGGACTTTTATATGGGGATTTACTCATGCGTGTACTTTATCGTGTACGCCCTTATGAGAAAATACCAGGTTCAGTCAATGAATTATATGAGAAGTGGTGTGAAATTGGTAAGGAAAATGTACTTTCAGGTGATCAAAAAGCATTCAAGAAAAATGTGGCTCAACTTGTTCATGAGTTTGATACAATTCCACTGTTAGAGATTAAAAGGCCTAAAGTAGGTTTGGTGGGAGAGATTTTAGTAAAGTTCCATCCTTATGCCAATAATGAAGTAGTAGAAACCATTGAAGCAGAAGGTGGAGAGGCAGTCATGCCAGATTTACTCGATTTCTTTTTCTATTGTGCCTATAATGCGAAGTTTAAATATCATGTTTTAAATAAACCACTTAAAGGATTAATGGGTGCCGATGCTGTGATTTGGTATCTTAACCAAAAACGTAAACCAATTTGTGACGCACTGGCAAAAAGTAAACGCTTTACACCACCACATGATATTGCCCATTTAGCTGAGCGTGCAGGTCATATCCTATCTCTAGGGCATCAAATGGGTGAAGGATGGTTCTTAACAGCTGAAATCGTAAGTTTAATCGAAGATGATGTGAATAATGTCATCTGTATGCAGCCATTTGGTTGTTTACCAAATCATGTAACAGGTAAAGGGATTGTCAAAGAGTTAAGACGTGTTTATCCATTATCTAATGTAGTAACGGTAGATTATGATCCAGGTTCTTCTCATGTAAACCAATTGAATCGTATTAAATTAATGATGGCAACTGCCTTTAGAAACTTAAATAAAACAATGCCTCATAAAGTAGAAGAAGAGACATTGAGAGAAGTTGCAGTTACTGTAGAAGAATAGAAGATTGCATCATTACTTTATGCTATCACTACAAAGATTTAGGATATCAGAATGAAGCATCATTAATGGTAATGACTTAAAAAATAGACTAAAATAAGATGTAAAAAAGACATTATAGATCAGTGAAAGAACTTATTTCACGACTATAATGTCTTTTTGTATTGTAGAGCATAAGATGCTGCTGTATTAGGAAATAAAGCTTTGTTTAGAGGAGAGAGGAAACGATTATTTAAGGTGGGTTAGTGACCACAGTAAAGCAGAAGGTTGTTATTAAAAAAGAAGAAAAACTTTAGGTAGGTAGCAGTCATAAACTGTATAGAGCTTGTATATATATGATATAAGGACAAAGTATCAGTTGGGGGGAGACTATGGAAAACAAGTATTATAATAGAGAACTTGAATCGATTTTAAAAGAACATAATGTAAAAGAAGATCAAGGGCTTTCTTCAAAGGAAGCAAAGAAACGGCTAGAGGTATATGGGGCCAATCTTTTTACCAGAGTGAAGGAAAAGAGTCTGCTACAGGAGATTAAAGACACGCTTTCAGAACAGCTTATGATTATTTTACTAATCGCAGCAGGGATTAGTTTGTTAATTAAAGAGTATCATGATGCCATGGGGATCTGCTTTGCAATCTTATTAAGTACAACCATAGGGATTTTAACAGAAAGTCGTTCTAAAAAAGCTGCAGAGGCGCTCAATCGTATGACAGAAGATATACAAGTTAAAGTATTAAGAGATGGTGAAAAGATACTCATTCATAAAAGTGAGATTATACCAGGGGATATTATTTTTTTGGAAGCAGGTGATCAAGTACCAGCAGATGGAAGGATTATAAGTGCCTTAGACCTAAAGGTTAGAGAAGATATGCTAACAGGTGAAAGTGATGATGTGAAGAAAAAGCCAGGTATTGTACAAGAAGAGGAGGTTATCATAGAAGGTAAGAAGATACATCAAGATCCTATTCCAGCCAAGCAGTTTAATATGCTCTTTGGTGGAACGCTTATTGCTCAAGGGCAGGCTAAAATGATTGTCACCTCTACAGGAGATCAAACAGAGATGGGCTATATTGCAAAAGCACTAGGAACTAAAGAAGAGGCAACACCACTCGAGCTTAAAATGGATCAGTTAGCCCAAACGATTTCCAAAATCTCTACAGCAGTTGCGAGTATCTTATTTATTTATATGTTGGTTCAAATCATACAGAAAGCACAGTTACATTTAGATTTTTCTTCTGCACAATGTTTTTTGACCTCTTTAAATCCGTTAGTGTCAGCTTTTCCAGAGATTAAAACAGCATTTGTCGTTTGTATTGCACTTCTTGTAGCCGCAGTGCCAGAAGGCCTTCCTACTATGATTAATATTACCTTGGCTATTACTATGAAACAAATGGCTAAAATTAATGTTTTAGTTCGTAAAAAAGAGGCGTGCGAAACAGTAGGTTCTGTAAGTGTCATTTGTAGTGATAAGACAGGCACACTAACACAAAATAAGATGAAAGTACAAAGGGCTTATATAGAAGGACGTTATATAAAAGCGAAAGACTTAGAACAATATGAGCATTTCACAAAGAACTGTATATTAAATAGTACAGCAGATTTGGAAAGGCATAATGGAGAAATCAAGTACATAGGTAGCGCTACAGAATGTGCCCTCTTGCTTTTATGTGAGTCCTTTAATTATCAGCTTCTAAGAGGAGAAACACAACTTGTAGGACAGTTACCATTTAGTTCACAAAATAAATATATGCTTACAGTGACAAAAGAACAAAATACTCAGTATATTTATTCTAAGGGAGCACCTGAGGTAATTTTGAAACAGTGTACTTATGAAAAAGTAAACGGAAAGGTTCAGAAATTAACCCCTAATCGTATTGCGGAACTTTTAAATGAGATTAGTTATTTACAGGGGCAAGCTATGCGTGTCTTAGGATTTGCCTATAAGAGTACTTCTGGTAAAGAGTTAAGCCAGTCAAAGGAAAAGTGGGGATGTGATTTAGTTTTTCAAGGATTTGTAGGCATTTGTGATCCACTTCGTGAAGGCGTCAAAGAATCCATAGAAATTGCCGCTAATGCTGGCATTGAAACAAAAATGCTGACGGGAGACAATCTACAAACAGCTATGGCAATTGGCAAGGAAATTGGATTAGTTGGACATGGAAAAAGAGCGGTTGAAGCAACCTATATTGATACTTTAACAGATAAGGAACTTGAGAAAGAGATTGGACAAATCGCCATCGTAGCACGTTCTAAGCCAGATACTAAAATGCGTATTGTATCAGCATTACAAAGAAATGGAGAAGTCGTAGCCGTTACAGGAGATGGGATTAATGATGCACCTGCTTTAAATAAGGCAGATGTCGGTATTGCAATGGGCATTGCAGGAACTGAAGTGAGTAAAAATGCAGCAGACATTATTTTGACAGATGATAGCTTTAGCACCATTGTAGAAGCAATCAAATGGGGGCGTGGGATTTATAATAACTTTCAGCGTTTTATCCAGTTTCAATTAACAGTTAATATTATTGCCTTTATGATTGCGATTATTAGTCAAGTATTGGGCTATGAGATGCCTTTTACAACGATTCACTTATTATGGATTAATATTATTATGGATGGACCACCAGCTTTAGCACTAGGATTAGAACCAATACGTGCAACGGTTATGAAACGTAAACCGATTCGAAAAGACGCACCTATTATTAATCGTTATATGATTCGTACCATTTTAATTAATAGTGTCTTTATTACGGTTTTATTATTTGTTCAAATCAAATGGAATTTCCTTGGGGCATGTTCTAGAACGATAGGTAATGCTAATGAATGGCAAACTGTACTCTTTAGTTTGTTTGCATTTAGTGTGTTGTTTAATGCGCTTAACTGTAGAGAGTTTGGAACAGGAAGTATTTTTCCAAACTTGTTTAAGAATAAATTGGCCTTGGAGATTATATTAGGAACAGCTGCTTTACAAATTTTAATGATTCAATACGTAGGAGGCTTTTTCAATGCGCTCCCATTATCGTTAGAAATGTGGCTAAGGATTGTTGGATGTGGCTCATTGGTCGTTGTGGGGAATGAGGTATTCAAACAAGGATTACGTATGCTCAAACATTCTGCACGAACAGCAGTGAGACAAGTAAGGAAAGCAGGCAGTGTCAAATAAGGTGCAGTAAAAGTATAAGGTGTTAATGGAGTGTAGAAAAGAAAGAGGTATTTAGGGGAAAAGGGACCAATAAAAATTAGTATTGGCCTGAAAAAATAGAGATAGATTAAGAATGACTGAAGATGAAATAAAAAATGAAAAGACGGATTGTACTGAAGTACGATCCGTCTTTTAAGCTTGATAAGCAATTTATTTTGTAGTCTATAAATCATCGCCAAAGAAGTTGTAGTCATCAATGGATTCATCCATAGAGGATTCCATCAACTCTTCTTTAAATAAATCTGCATGCTGAGCAATAAAGCGTGCAGCTTCATCATCTTCTTCGTAGTTTGTTTCCATCACAGGTGTATCTGCTAGTTCAGGGTAATATCGGTTATCTTCAAGAATACCCGTTAATTGTGTTGCGACTAATAAATATGGTGCAAAAACAGAAATATTATTGAAAGCTTGATGAATATAAGCATCAAATTTTTCCTTAGACATAATAAATGGAATTTGTGCAATGAAGTATTGCATACGATATTTACGCTCTAAGCGTGGCATATCATTTAATTTTTCTCTTAATGTAGTAGCAAAAGTATCAAAAATCTCAAGGACTTCTTTTGAATAGGCGCTATGCTTAGCTGTAGCAAATCCGAAGATTTGGTTCATGCTCATGTTTAAATAAGTTTGCATAAAAGCAAAGAGTGAGTTTGGTGTTACTTCTTTGCAAGCTTTTTTATAGTCTTCAAAAAGTTCTTTTTGAATTTCCTCTAAGCGATCTGGCAAAGAAGAAAGTAGGATTTCTGAATCGTCTGATTTTAACAAAATGTTTTTGATAGAATGATATAAATCAAAGAATGCAGCGTGCATTTCAGTGAGTTCATTGAACTCTAATTTGTCTACAATGAGTAAGTTGCTAAATGTACAAATCATACGGAACATTTTTTCTAACATCGTCATACAGTTTTCTAAAGTTTCATTGAGTAAGTCAGCTTCTTCAAAAAGTTCTTCTGTTGATGTAATGGTCTGAAGGTGATCTAACGAATCTTTTAAATCAGGGAAATGTTTACCATATCCTTCATAGCTTTTACCATCAAAAAGTTGATTTAAAATAGAAACAAGGTAGTTGGCACTTTCTACTTGGTTTGTAATGGCAATATGCCCAATACTTTGGCGGATATATTGTACATAGTTATCTTTTGTAATTTTAATTGGAATATATGGTAGTAAGCTTCCGGCACGAAGTTGTTTTTCTTCACCTGATGTATTGTTGTAAATATATTGAGAGCAATCTGTCATAAGTTGATCGAAGTTAATATCTTCTGGTTTAACATTATTTAACCCAATTGTTTCAAAATAATTAGCAATAAATGTAGAATCATTTTGTTTAATTGTGAGTAATAGTGTTAATTCGCGTTGGTAAGCAATGAGCGTACGGTATTTTGCCTCTAATGCCTCACGAATAGATAAAAGATGTGTTGCGCAATGCTCTTTATTTGGGTTTTGTGGTGTAAGAAGCTCTGGTAAGCTTAAGAAATATTTTTTAAGCTCCTCTTGCATGTTAAATGTTTCTTCATCTAAGTAAGCAGTTGAGAAAAACATAGAATTGCTAAGTAAGTCAAGATAAGCAGTAATGTATTCATTATATGAATATGCAACACCTGCATATAATTGTTGTGTTTGTTGGTTCATAATAATACTCCTTCCTAATGCTGTAACATTAGGATATACAAAATTTGTGCATAAAACAAGCATCTAAAAGAAAACAAAGGGGAAAAATAATTTTTAAGATTGAAAAAATTATAAAAATATATTAAGATATTGGTAAAGAGGTGAAAACATGGAAAAAGTAGGTGTATGGAACGAACAATTATTAAGCGCATTAAAGGAAGGCGATTATCGCTATCCTCATAACTTGCTTGGGATGCACAAAATGGAAGGACAAAATAAACTATTAATACGTGTTTTATGCCCTGAGGCAAAGAGAGTAGTAGCTATAGCGCTTAAGGATGAGAGCAAACAATATGCTATGAATGGTAAAGCGCCAAATGGCTATTTTGAATATATCATCAATGAGGAGGACAAGCCATTTTTATATAAACTAGAATGTGAGGATGAAGGTGGGCATAAGTGGACTTATATTGATCCATATCAATTTGAATCTACTATTCAACCAGAAGAACTTTATTTATTTGGTATAGGTAAAGATTATGAGATTTATAAAAAGATGGGTGCACATTTTATGACTTATGAAGGCGTAGAAGGTGTACGATTCTTAGTGTGGGCACCACATGCTAAACGTGTCAGCATTATTGGTTCATTTAACAACTGGGATGGGCGCCGTCATATGATGCGTTTTATAGAAAGTCATGGCGTATGGGAACTATTTGTTCCCGGACTTTCAGAGGGAGATACCTACAAATATGAGATTTTAACTAATAAGGATGTTTTATTGTTAAAAACAGATCCTTGTGCCAATTATTATGAAATGCGTCCACAAAATTCAGCAGTCATCTTTAATGATGATCGTTACGAATGGCAAGATACTAAGTGGATGGATGAGAGAAAAAGTAAAGTTTCTTGTAAGGAAGCGATGTCCATTTATGAAATTCATATTGGTTCTTGGAGAAGACATGAAGATGGATCGCAGTATAATTATAAAGAATCCGCAGAGGAATTAGTAGCATACATAAAAGACATGGGATATACTCATGTAGAATTAATGGGCATCATTGAGCATCCATTTGATGGCTCATGGGGCTATCAAGTAACAGGTTATTATGCACCAACAAGCCGTTATGGCAATCCAGATGAATTTAAGTACTTTGTAGATTTACTTCATCAAAATGGTATTGGAATCATCTTGGACTGGGTACCAGCTCACTTCCCTAAAGATGCCTTTGCATTAGAGAAGTTTGATGGTGAAGCGGTTTATGAAAAAGCAGATGACCGTCAAGCACATCATCCACACTGGGGAACTTTAATCTTTGACTATGGTAAACCACAAGTATCTTTATTCTTGATTGGTAGTGCACTTGCATGGCTTGAAAAATATCATATTGATGGTCTTCGTGTAGATGCAGTTGCTTCTATGTTGTATTTAGACTATGGTCGTGGATGGGATTATGTGCGCAACAAATTTGGTGGAAATGAAAATCTAGAGGCAATTGAATTTTTAAAACATCTCAATGAAGTAGCCTACACAAGAGTGCCAGGCGTTATGATGATTGCAGAAGAATCTACTGCATGGCCAAAAGTTTCTCATCCTGTGTCAGTAGGTGGATTAGGCTTTGGTTTCAAATGGAATATGGGATGGATGAATGATTTCTTATCGTATATGAGAACACCAGCCTGCTATAGAGAAAAAGAACATGGTAAGGTAACTTTTAGTTTGATGTATGCATTTAGTGAAAACTTTATTCAAGTGCTTTCTCATGATGAAGTTGTTCATGAAAAGCAATGTATGCTCTATAAAATGCCAGGAACTATGGAAGAAAAGTATGCAAATCTGAAAACAGCGTATGGCTATATGTTTATGCACCCAGGTAAGAAGATGCTTTTTATGGGGGATGAGTTAGCTGTTAAGAAAGAGTGGAGTGAAACCACGCAGTTAGAATGGGAATTATTAAAAGACAACAATCATAAAGGGGTACAAGCCTTTATTAAAGCCCTCAATCATCTGTATACTTCAGAAAAGGCTTTATGGGATTTAAATGATGGCTATGATAATTTTGAATGGATTGACTGTGAGAATGCAGGGCAAAAAATCTTATCATTTGTCAGAAAAGGAACAGATTGTACCGAAGATTTAGTCATTGTGATCAATTTCTCTGATGTGGCATATGACAAGTATCGTGTGGGAGTACCTCACTCAGGAACTTACACAGAGGTATTAAATAGTGATGCTAAGAACTTTGCAGGTTTAAATCGTGTCAATAAAAAAGTAATTAAAGCAGAGATGGTAGAATGGCAGTATAGACCACAAAGCATAGAGATTACATTACCTGAGTTTAGTATCGCAATCTTTAAGGTCAAGAAGATTATGACACCTGAAGAACTTAACAAAGGAACAAAGAAAGTTAAGAGAGAGAATAAAGACTTAGCCAAAGTGAGTAAAGCGAAGGATACTACGTCAGCAAAAGAAGTAAAAGCAGAAAAAGAAGTACCAATCGCAAATGAATCATCAGTGGTAGAAAAAGTAAGTAAACCTAAAAAAACAACAACTAAAGCAAGTGCAAGTAAGACAGCTACTAAGTCAAGACGTACCACTAAAAAAACGAAAGCAGAAATAGAGAAAAAGTAGAAAATATTTTGATGAATGAAGTAGATTTCTATTTCATCTTTCGCCATAACCCAATAATTTAGAATGAAAGCAGTTATTATGAGGAGATAATAACTGCTTTTTTGATTAATAAATGGTAGGAGAGGCAATACTTTGCTAAAAAAGGATATGGAAGATGCGTATCATTAAAGAAATTATAAAGGAAAACCAAAGGCTTTGGAAAATCTATCATTTACAACAAGACTGTTGGATAAAGGAAATCACCATACATTATATAACGAAAGAGAACTTAGAGAATATCATACGAAATAGTAATATTCAGTACGCTATTTTGGAAGTGGGATCACCTTATATAGATTGGCTTTATAGTATAAATCATGACATTCATATTATTATAGATCCTCGCAGTTGGTATCAAATAGAAAGACTGAGTTGGTCAAATGAACAGAAATGGCAAGAAGAGGTTGCAATTTCTTTAGAAAAGCAAAGAAAAGAAGAAATCAAAGAAATCCATATCTTTTTAAAAGAATTTTATAGAGTCGAGACATTAAAAGTGGCTTATGAATTATATGATAGGTGGCAGAGTGTGCGATTGATTTGTCATCCAATAGGCAATCAAATCATTGACTACTTTCAAATTTATGAGGAAGAGGTTTTTAATTATTTTAGATATTTAGAGAGTATTCCTGTATTGGATGAATAAAGGATAGTGATATAAGTATCTTTATATCTTATTTAGCGCAATTAAAAAGGACACCTTGTGAGGTGTCCCTTAGGTGCTCATTGAATTAATTTTCACAAGTGTTAAGAAAGGCTTTGGCTTTTTCAAAATGCTCACCAAGTGCACTAGCACTTGGTCCACCTTTAACCATACGTCCTTGAACACAAGTATTTAAAGAAATGGCTTCATAGACATCTTCTTCAAAAATAGGATGAATAGATTGATAAACATCCAAAGGTAATTCTTCAAGAGAAGTTTCATGTGTTACACAATGAAGAACGAGCTTTCCAATAACTTCATGAGCATCTCTGAAGGCGAGACCTTTTTTTACAAGGTAATCAGCGGCATCTGTAGCATTTGTAAAGCCGCCAGAAGCTGCTTTATACATATTTTTCTCGCATACCTTTAAGGTTGCAAGCATACGTGTGAAAATCGGCAAGCACATTTTGAGTGTATCAATACTATCAAATAGACGTTCTTTATCTTCTTGCATATCTTTATTATAAGCAAGAGGAAGACCTTTCATAGTGGTTAAAAGACTCATAAGATTGCCATAAACACGGCCTGTTTTACCGCGAACAAGCTCGGCAATATCTGGATTTTTCTTTTGTGGCATAATAGAGCTTCCTGTGCTATAAGCATCATCTAGTTCAATAAAATGGAATTCGTGTGAACTCCAAAGAATAATTTCTTCGCTGAATCGGCTAAGATGCATCATCAGTGTAGAAAGTGTATAAAGTAAATCTAAACAGAAGTCACGATCTGAAACCCCATCTATACTGTTTTCGCAAATGCCGGAAAAGTTTAATTCACAAGCTACTGCTTCGCGGTCTAAAGGATAAGTTGTAGTTGCAAGTGCACCACTGCCTAAAGGGCAATAGTTTGTATTATCATAAGCAAAATCTAAGCGCTTATAATCCCTTCTTAACATTTCAAAGTAGGCCATTAAATGGTGACCAAAAGTGATAGGCTGAGCACGTTGTAAGTGGGTGTAGCCAGGCATAATGGTATTTTTGTGGGCAGTTGCTAAGTCTAGTACTGTTTCCATAAGTGATTTTAGAAAGGCTTTGAGTTCTAAGATCTCATCTCTTGCATAAAGTCTAACGTCTAATGCTACTTGGTCATTTCGACTACGACCAGTGTGCATTTTTTTTGCAACAGCCCCAATACGTTCTGTAAGAAGAGCTTCAATATTCATATGAATATCTTCCATTTTTTCGTTAAATTCAATAAGTCCAGCTTCAATATCTTTTAGTAAAGCTTCTAGACCGTTTACAATAGCAATACTTTCTTCTAATGTAATAATTCCTTGTTTGCCAAGCATATGTACATGTGCAATGCTACCAATAATATCGTGTTTATAAAGACGCATATCAAAAGAAATAGATGAATTAAAATGGTCTGTGAGTTGATCTGTTTCTTTAGCAAAGCGTCCGCCCCATAATTTCATAGTATAACCTCCTAAGAATAGTAATAAAGTAATCTGTATGAATAAAAATAAATGCTTGTTTCAAAAACTAATGTCTTAAGGAACTTGTATATTAGGATAGATGTAGTCATGAAATCAAGCCAGGTAGTAGATAAAAGAAAAAGATATCTTTAGAAAGATATCTTTTTCTTTTGAAGTAAATAAAGCATATTGGCTTTAGTTATTCTTGTTTTGAGCTTCCATTAAAGCACGTACACGAAGTGGTAAACCATATAAGTTGATGAAACCAGTTGCATCTTTGTGATCGTATAAATCACCTGTTGTAAAGCTTGCAAGAGATTCACTATAAAGCGAATATGGAGAAGAAGCACCTTGAGGAATGATATTGCCTTTGTAAAGTTTTAATTTAACTTCACCTGTAACCACTTTTTGTGTGCTAGTTACGAAAGCTTGAAGTGCTTCACGAAGTGGTGTAAACCACTTGCCATTGTAAATAAGATCTGCATATTCAAGAGCGATTTCTTGTTTGTAACGGTATGTTTCACGATCAAGTGTAAGGTGTTCAAGCTCTTCATGAGCAGCATAAAGAATAGTTCCACCTGGTGTTTCATAAACACCACGAGATTTCATACCAACTACACGGTTTTCAACGATATCCGAAATACCAATACCATTTACGCCACCAAGTTCGTTGAGTTTTTCAAGAAGTGCAGATGGGTCCATATCTTTGCCATCTAATTTGGTTGGAATACCTTCTTCAAATGTTAAAGTAATGGTTGTTGCCACATCTGGTGCTTTTTCAGGAGAAACACCTAATTTGAGTAAGTGATCATAGTTTGGAGCATTCCATGGATCTTCAAGTTCAAGACCTTCATGAGAGATGTGCCACATATTACGGTCACGGCTATAGCTATCATCTTTTTTCATTGGAACAGGAAGACCACGTTGTTCAAGATATTCAATTTCTTCTTCACGAGAAGAAATATCCCAAATTCTCCATGGTGCAATAACTTTTAAGTGTGGATTAAGTGCAGCAATTCCTAATTCGAAACGAATTTGGTCATTACCTTTACCTGTACAACCATGACAAATAGCTGTTGCACCTTCTTGTTCAGCAATACGTACAAGTGTTTTAGCAATAACTGCACGTGCGATAGAAGTTCCAAGATAATATTTTGATTCATATACTGCACCAGATTGAATCATTGGGAATACATATTCTTTCATGAATTCATCTTTTACATTTTCAACATAGACTTTACTAACACCCATGGAAAATGCTCTTTCTTCTAAACCGACAAGTTCTGCATCTTGACCTACATTTATACAAACAGCGATTACATCGTAATCATAATTTTCTTTAAGCCATGGGATTAAAACTGAAGTATCTAATCCACCAGAATATGCTAATACAACTTTTTCTTTCATGATAAGTCCCCCTCATACTTTAATGTAAATATATTAAACTATGCGTATAATTATACATTAATTAAAAGTAATTTCAATATATTTTTGAATAAAATTAAATATATTATAAAATTATAAAATATAAAAAACAAGTATAGAGAAAAACTTGTACAATTTTAAAAAATGAATAGGAAATTTTATAAAATATACATAATGATGATATAATATAGAAAACATACGAGAAATGTAGTATACTTAAAGAAAACGAACTTAGTTTATTGTTCAAGGAGGGCAAGACAATGTCTGGCATTTTTAATTTAGATTCACCTATATGGGTATTTATGGGTGAAGTAGCAGATATGATTATATTAGGGCTACTATGGTGGGTTTGCTGTTTAGGCATTATTACAATGGGAGCTTCTACAACAGCACTTTATTATGTATTGGGAAAGAAAATCAGAAGAGAGCAAACTTATGTGGCAAAAGATTTCTTTAAAAGCTTTAAACAGAACTTTAGACAATCTGTACCACTTTCAATATTAATGACGATTGCATTTGTAAGTTTAGGGCTATATGTATCATTTATCATAGGTGCAATTTATTCAGGGGAAGAAATTTCATACTTAAAATTCATCATACCAATCACGCTTATATTTGGATTTGAAGTGATTAATATACATAGTTATTCATGGGGACTATTATCTCGTTTTGATATGTCAACTAAGGCTATTTTAAAAACGGCTTTTGTGATGACACATAGACATTTATTAACAACAGTATGGAATCTAGTTGTTATAGCGATTTTGGGATTTCTTATTGTCAAAATGCCACTGGCAATTATTGTAGCCCCAAGTTTGATTGTATTTGGGCAATCTTATATTATGCAACCGCTCTTTACAAGTTATATTATGGCTTCAAAAGAAAATGATGAACTTCATGAAGTAGAGTTGGATGAAGAGGAATATGAAGTCTATGAAGAAGAAATAGATAGTTATGAAGAAAGTGCAGTGGCTCTAGAAATGAGTAAGCAGATTGAAATAAGTGACAAAGGGGAGCAATAAGCTCCTTTTTTCTTAGGAAGCTATAAGCAGTTTACTTAAATAAAAAAAGTATAAAGTTTTTTTAAATAGATTAAAATCAATGTTTAAATTTTATTCATATGCATAGGCTATAATAAAAGCAAAAAATTTGAAGAGGTGACGAAAGTGGTACTTGATTTTATCGTCAACATGATATTACTAATTGGGATTATCAGTTTATTTAATTTAACAAGATATATATTTAAAATAAAGAAACTTATAAAAATGCACAAAGATAATCCTAATATCCAAGGAATTACTATTGTAAATGGTGAAGTAAAAATTATTGAAAAGACACCACAATCAGAAAAGAAAGAATCAGTCGTTTCAAATCAAGTAATTGATGAAATCTGTGGTAAGTCTATTGAGGAGAATAAAGCATATCGTATTGTATATGGCGAAAAAGAACATTGCTTTTGCTCTTGGGAGTGTAGAGAAGCTTTTATAAAGAAAAAACAAGAAGAAGGAAATTAGTGCCTTCTTTTTTTTGTTTGTCAGATTAAGTAAGGAATAGACTATTTTTATAAAAGTTATAAAGCAAGATATGTTATAATCATTTGAAATGAAATAATATAGGAAATAAAATAGAGAAAGGAATGGTAGAAAATGAAGATTGAAATAATCGCTGTTGGGAATGAAGTACTATATGGTCATACAGTAAATACAAATGCAAGTTATTTGGCTAGAAGTATGCAGAAGTTAGGCATAAGTCCAATGTATATGACAGTTATTGGAGATGATTCTGATGTTATCAAAGAAGCTGTACAGCTTGCGATGAAACGTACAGATGTTATTGTATTAACGGGTGGATTAGGACCAACACCAGATGATTTAACAAAAGAAGTAGTATGTGAAATCTTAGGTTTGTCTATGGAAATTATTCCGGAGGAACTAGAAAAACTCAAGCAATACTTTGAAAAAAGAGAACGTGCAATGACATCTAATAATCAAAAACAAGCGGCCTTTCCTAAAGAAGCTTATATACTCGCCAATGATTGTGGAACAGCACCTGGGTGTATTTTAGAGCAACAAGGAAAAACGATTATTTTATTACCAGGACCTCCAAAAGAAATGAAACATATGTTTGACAACTACGTGATTCCATTTTTTAAAGAAAAAGTATCTCATTATTATGAATCTATAGATATTAAATGCTTTGGATTAGGGGAAAGTGAGCTTGCTACGCGTATAGCACCTCTTTTGGGAGATGGTGAAGGGGTAAACGTTGCGACTTATGTAGGAAAAGGGGAAGTAATCGTTAGAATAGCGGCATATGCTACGGAGCAAGCAGTGCTTACAGACAAGATAGATGCGATGAAAGAGAAGATAGAACAGTGTTTAGGGCCATGGATAATAGGGTATAATAATGAAGAACTTGAAGAAAAAGTAGTCAGCTTACTTTTAAAACAGCATTTAACTGTAGCGACTGTGGAATCATGTACAGGTGGACTCATTGCAGCCACTTTGGTGAACTGTGGCGGCGTTTCTATCTGTTTTAAAGAAGGTATTGTGACGTATAGTAATGAGGCCAAAATGAAATATGTAGGTGTCAAAAAAGAGACATTAGACTCTGTTGGGGCAGTAAGTGAAGAGACAGCTAAGCAGATGGCAGAAGGTATTAGAAAAGCTACAGGGGCTGATATTGGACTTTCTTCTACAGGGATTGCTGGTCCTGGAGGTGGAACGCCTACTAAGCCTGTTGGACTTGTCTATATAGGTATTGCTATGCCTCAAGGTACAGAAGTTTTCAAACTACAACTACATGGTACGCGTCAAGAAAATCGTGAGAGAACAGTAAAAGAAATTTTATTTAGATTATACAAAAAGTTACAGTAAAAATGTACTTGCCAGATAAGGAAAAGTTAGTTATAATACTTTTAGAACAAATGTTCGATTGAAGATGAGGTGATTAAATGAACGAAGAATCAAAAAAGGCATTAGATGCTGCCATTTCACAAATACAAAAACAGTTTGGTAAGGGTTCAATTATGAAATTAGGGGAAGCAACAGATACAAATGTACACACTTTCCCAACTGGTTCATTAAGTTTAGATATTGCTTTAGGTGTAGGTGGTATTCCAAAGGGAAGAATTGTTGAAATTTACGGGCCAGAGTCATCAGGTAAAACAACAGTTACATTACACATGATTGCAGAAGTACAAAAACAAGGTGGTATCGCAGCGTTTATTGATGCAGAGCATGCTTTGGATCCATCTTATGCAAGAAAATTAGGGGTTAATATTGACGAGCTTTATATTTCTCAACCAGATAATGGTGAGCAGGCATTAGAGATTGCTGAGACAATGGTACGTTCAGGTGCAATTGATATTGTCGTTATTGACTCTGTTGCTGCATTAGTACCACGTGCTGAGATTGAAGGAGATATGGGAGATTCTCATATGGGGCTTCAAGCAAGATTAATGTCACAGGCACTTAGAAAATTAACAGGTGTTATTAATAAATCAAAATGTACAGTAATCTTTATCAACCAATTACGTGATAAAGTAGGAGTTATGTTTGGTAGCCCAGAAACAACTACAGGTGGTAAAGCACTTAAATTCTATGCTTCAGTTAGAATGGATGTACGTAAAATTGAAACATTAAAACAAAGCAATGAATTTATTGGTAGTCGTACACGTGTAAAAATTGTTAAAAATAAAGTAGCACCACCATTCCAACAAGCAGAATTTGATATTATGTATGGTGAAGGGATTTCAAAAGAAGGGGATGTGCTAGATTTAGCAGCAAATATTGATATTGTAAATAAAAGTGGTGCATGGTATTCTTATGGTGACTTACGTCTTGGTCAAGGACGTGAAAACGCTAAACAATATATCAAAGAGCATCCTGAGTTAATGCTTGAGATTGAAAACAAGGTAAGAGAACACTATAGTGTACAAACAATAGAAGATGATAGTTTACATGCAAATCATGATGAAGAAGCAGCGGCTTTAGACGATGATTTTATGGATGATCAAGAATAATGGAAAATAGACAGAGGAAGATAGAAGAAATTCTATCTTTTTTTGTTGTAAATAATAGTATTGATGAAGGTGTGCTAAGCTTGACAGCATTTTTAAAAAGTTATACAATTATAATGTTATTTGCACATTGATATTAGTGGGAGGTGGTAAAAATAGGACAATTGGGAATTATTATAGGAATTGTTATTGCAGTAGTAATTGTTGGAATAGTAGCCTTTTTGGGAGGCTTTTCTTATAGAAAACGTCAAGCAGAAGCTCAGATTGGATCCGCAGAAGAAAAGTCCCGAAAAATTATAGATGATGCCATCAAAGTTGGAGAAGCTAAGAAAAGAGAAGTTTTACTGGAAGCAAAAGAAGAAAATATCAAACTAAAAAATGAATTAGACAAAGAAGTGCGCGAAAGAAGAACAGAACTTCAACAATTAGAGAAAAGACTTGTCCATAAAGAAGAAAATCTTGATAAAAAGAATAGTGCAATAGAACAAAAAGAAGAACAACTTCAAAGAAAAATGGATAAAGTTGAAAAAACAAAAGATGAAGTTGAAAGTCTTAGAGAAAAACAACTTCAAGAGTTAGAACGTATTTCAGGGTTAACGCTAACAGAAGCAAAACAGTATCTTTTAAGAACTATTGAGGAAGAAATTAAGCATGAATCAGCTATTATGATTAAAGACATAGAAGCAAAGACAAAATTAGAAGCTGATAAGAAGGCTAGAGAAATCATCACAAATGCTATTCAAAAATGTGCCGTAGATCATGTAGTAGACACAACAGTGTCAGTTGTTCCGTTGCCTAATGATGAAATGAAGGGGCGCATTATTGGACGTGAGGGTAGAAATATCCGTACATTAGAGACATTAACAGGTATTGATTTGATTATTGACGATACACCAGAGGCAGTTATTTTATCAGGATTTGATCCAATACGTCGTGAAATTGCACGTATTGCTCTTGAAAAATTGATTGTTGATGGACGTATTCATCCAGCTCGTATAGAAGAGATGGTTGAAAAAGCGAAGAAAGAAGTAGAAGTGATCATTCGTGAAGAAGGAGAAGCTGCAACTTTTGAGACAGGTGTACATGGTTTACATCCTGAGATTGTTCGCTTATTAGGAAAGATGAAATTTAGGACGAGTTATGGACAAAATGTACTTCGTCATTCTATAGAAGTATCTAATTTAGCTGGGCTTATGGCAAGTGAATTAGGATTAGATGTACGTTTAGCTAAACGTGCCGGATTACTTCATGATATTGGTAAATCAGTAGATTATGAAGTAGAAGGTTCTCACGTTGCTATTGGGGCAAATCTTTGTAGAAAATATGGTGAAAATGCAATTGTTATTAATGCAGTTGAAGCACACCATGGAGATGTGGATCCTGAAACAGCTATAGCAATTATTGTTCAAGCGGCAGATACAATTTCCGCTGCTAGACCAGGTGCTAGACGTGAAACATTAGAAACATATATTAAACGTCTGCAAAAACTAGAAGAGATTGCTACTTCGTTTAAAGGTGTAGATAAATCTTATGCAATTCAAGCGGGTAGAGAAGTGCGTATTATGGTTGTGCCAGAAGAAGTAGATGATCATGGTTTAGTTTTATTAGCTAGAGATGTAACTAAACGTATAGAAAATGATCTGGAATATCCAGGACAAATTAAAGTAAGTATTATCCGAGAAACAAGAGCTACGGAATATGCAAAATAAAAAAGACGTACCTTTCAGTACGTCTTTTTTATTTTTGGGGAATAATAGCTTTTGAATAATATAGGAAAGGTTTTAGGTGAAGATGATGCTGTGTGTCGAACGAATATCGAATTATGAAAAATAATGTTCGAAAATTGTTGCCTTTTTGGTGGATTAAATTTATAATAAAATTAATAATACATGAAATGAAAGGATACTTGTTATGAGAAATGCTTACAAAAGCCCTTTACAAGGGAGATATGCTAGTAATGAAATGCTTTATTTATTTTCTGAAGATAAGAAATTTAAAACATGGCGTAAACTATGGGTAATTTTAGCTGAGACAGAGCATGAGCTAGGATTAAATGT
>JAGAVZ010000019.1 GCA_017941635.1 Cellulosilyticum sp. | reverse complement strand
GATGAACCTGAAAATAGTTTGTCGCCACAAAAGCAATTAGAACTTGCCCATTTTATTGAGGAGTCAGCACGTTTCTTTGGGTGTCAGTTTATTATCTCTACTCACTCACCCTTTTTCTTAGCAATGAAAGATGCAAAAATATATGATTTGGATGAAATGCCTGTTCAGGTAAAGAAATGGACACAGTTGGAAAGTGTACGTTTTTATTATGACTTTTTCAAAGAAAGAGAAAGTGAATTTTAAACAGGAGATAATCCGCTAAAAGTAGGAAAGATGAACTTATATCAAGGTATATAATAAAGGGATGTCCATTTTTAAAGAAAAATCTTTAATGGACATCCCTTATTATTTGATTTATAAAAGTAATCACATAATCCGTAAAGATTCAAAATTAGCATACGCTGAATGTGATTTAGTTATATCATATTTATTCTATATTAACAAATTAAGATTAACAAATTAAGCAGCTTGCTCAGTTGTCTTAGATTCTGCCATATGATATTCTTTTTTCTTAAATTCTTTAAATACCATAAAGATACAAATCACACCAGCTAAACCATCAGCGATTGGCCCTGCATAAAGAAGACCATCAATTCCCATAAATGTTGGAAGAATGACTACAAGTGGTAATAAGAATAGGATTTGTCTTGTAAGTGATAAGAAGACACCAATTCTTGGTTTACCTATAGCAGTAAAGAAGTTTGAAATAATTGGTTGTGTAAAGTTTAAGAATGTAAAGAATAAGAATACTCTAAAGTACATAACTGCAAAATCAAAGTACGCATCTGAACCATTACCAAAGATTGAGATAATTGGTCTTGGGAAGAAGAAAAATGCGATGAAGGCAATTATTGAAATACCAAGGCCGTATAAACAAGCTAAAGTACAAGCTTTTTTAACACGGTCGTATTTTTTTGCACCATAGTTATAACTTACAATAGGTTGTAATCCTTGAGAAATACCAACGACTACTGAGAAATAGAATTGGTTGATTTTGGTAATAATCCCTGCACAAGCAAGTGGTACAGACGCACCATATACTGAAAGAGCACCATAGTGTGTAAGAGATTTATTCATAATGATTTGTACAATCATCATAGACACTTGGTTGATACATGGTGAAGCACCAAGTGATGCTATCTTAGAAACACATTTCCCTTTTAAAAGGAAGTTTTCTTTTCTAAGTTGTACAGTTTTATAGTGACGTAAATAGTATAGTGCCATAAGACCTGATACAATTTGTCCAATGATGGTAGCATAAGCGGCTCCAGCCATACCCATATCGAAACCAAATACAAAAATGGCATCTAAAACTGTATTAATCACAGCACCCACTAAGTTACAGGTCATAGAGAATTTTGGACTACCATCTGCTCGAATAACATTTCCAGCACCTGTTGCAACGATTAAGAATGGGAAACCAAAAGAAGTAATGCGTGTATAAACTGTAGCATACCCTAAAACATTATCTGGTGACCCAAATAGCCTAAGTAGTGGTGTTAAGAAGAGTTGAGTAATGATTAGGAGAACTGTTCCGCATCCTAATAAAAGCGTAATAGCATTTCCCACGTAGTTTGCAGCTTCTTCTTTTTTACCTTGTCCCATAGCAAGGTTAAAGGCAGAAGCCCCACCTATACCAAAGAGTAAGGCAATCGCAATACATGAAATAGAAAGTGGAAAGGCAATATTGGTTGCAGCATTTCCAAGTTCACCAACTGCACGACCAATGAAGAATTGGTCCACGATATTATATAAAGCACTTACAATCATTGCAATAATACTAGGTACTGCAAATTGATGTAAAAGCTTTTGGACAGGCAAAGTGCCTAATGGATTCACTTTTGTTTGTTCGTTCATTATTTTTCTCCTTGTATATTTTCTACCATACGTTCTAATAAGTCGTAGGTTTCTGTGCGTTCTTCATCATCAAAGTTGTGCATTATAATATGATTAAGGTCATCAAGAACTTCATATATCTTCTTTTGAATGGTAAAAGCACTAGGAGTCAGATAGATTCGATTACATCTTAAATCTTTCTCATCCTTTTCTTTTGTAACATACCCCTTAGTAATCAGTCCTTGAAGTGTACGTGTTACAGCAGATTTATCTAAGCCTGTATGTACCACAAGTTCTTCTTGAGTCGTACCATCATGATGATATAACGGTAAGAGCACTGGGACTTCGGCAGCAGTGATATCAAAGGGGTTAAGTCTTTTATCTAGATAGATTTGACTTTTTCGATGAAGAATAGAGACAAGTTTTCCGATTCGTCTATTCATAAAGATCTCCTTAAAAATAAAATAGTTGACGACGCAACTAAAGTAGTATATCAACTAGATAGTTGCAAAGTCAACTATTTTTTTAAGGAAAAATTTGGGAGTTAGAGTTTTTTAGGCGTTATATTGTGTCATATCTTTTAGACTGATATTTATATGATGATAACGTTTCCTACTAGAAGCCTTTCCTTTATAATCAATAGCTCTTTGCGGACACCATTGAATATAAGCCATACACTGTTGACAGTTTTCTCCGAAAGATACTTGACCATTTTGTAAGGTAATATTTTGAGTAGGACAAACTTTAGCACATATCCCACAATGTTTGCAAGAATTACTTATTGTATAACCTTGGCATACTTCATTATAAGAGGCAATATTCTTCTGAAGCTCAGCTTCTCTACTTGCAGTGTAGAACATACCTGTTTTAAGTGAGATAGGATCAGAATCGCTTTGGATTGCTTTGGCAATTTGCTCAATCTTTTTATAAGAAAAGGAAGTTGTTAATTTGCTATATACATCTGGAAAAGCACTATAAGACAAGATATAGCTACCAGGTAAAGAAATCATATATTCAAGTTGAACTTTTTTTGAAGCTGCTTCAATTTGTTTTCTCATATCTAGATGCGCAAGACCTCTGTTGCCACCACAGCCTACTATAGTAAAGATTTTTTGTTCATTAGTAAAAATAAGATTTTCCATACATTCCTGAACAAATGGAGGAACATGAGAGTAGTAAGAAGGGGTACAGAATCCAACCCATGTATATTCAGAAGGAATCGTTTTATGGTCTAGTAAGTGGCGAATAGGTAATATGTCCGTATTTCCTAATAGATTAGCAAGTTTTTGGGCTATAGCAAGATTATTACCTGTACCAGAAAAATAATAAATAACAGTTTACATAAAGAATCTCCTAAAAGTTTTGAAATCTGACGTCAAATATTTAAAAACATTATAGAAAAGCTAAAATACAAAGTAAATAATATTTTGAAATTTCGTATTAAATATTTCAAAATAAAAAATTCTGTGTTATTCTAAGGGTAGATATTTAGGAATTAAAGGAGAGTAACCAAGGAGAAATATTTTCAAAAAATGCTTATGGGAGATAATCAACCTTGGAGAAAGCATACAAATGAATAAATATGAAATACGTACCAATAAGAAGAAAGATGCCATTGTGGGAAGTGCTTTAGAGCTTTTTAAAGAAAAAGGTTTTACAAATACCAGTATTAAAGAGATTGCAGAAAAGGCAGAAGTATCTCAGGTATCTATTTATAATTATTTTGGGAGTAAAGAAGCCTTGGTGATAGAGTGTGCTAGAGTGATGATTAAGGATATACTAGAGCAGGCAATGGCGATATTAGAGGAGGAACTTTCTTACAAGGAGAAAGTAACTAGGGCTTTGGCTTTATGCAAGGGAGAAGTCAATGCAAAGCTTAATGCTTATCTATCAGAATCAGCACTAAAGGATAAAAATTTTATTGAATTACTTTCAGATGGAATTGAAGTATTACAAATTCAGCTTTATGAGGCTTTTATAGAAGAAGGTAAGAAAGAAAATGTAATTAACCAAGAGATTCCAACAGAAATTATCATAAAATTTATAAATAGCTTTAATGAGATTGAGATTACAGCAGAAAACTATCAGAAGGAAGTAGATTATTTACACCATCTTTATTTATATGGATTATTAGGAAAATAGAACGAGGAGAGCAGCTTATGAATGAACGTAACTTGAATTGTTTCATAAAAGTATATCAATTAGGCAGTTTACATAGAGCAGCACAGGATTTATATTTATCTGTTCAAGCAGTGAGTCGGATTATTGGCAAATTAGAGGAAGAGTTAGGGGAAACTTTATTTATTCGTTCAACAAGTGGTCTTTTTCCCACACCAGCAGCAGATAAGTTAAAGGAACATGCAGAAATTATACTGGATCAGTATGGGAAGATTAAACAGGATTTAAGACATGATGAGGATGAAGAGGTTTCTACATTAAGAATAGCCTCTACTTATGCGGTGCTTAAATATTTATCAGTAGATTTTATTAAAAGCTTTTATAAGGAATATCCCAATATTCGCCTCAATTTTGTAGAGTATCCAGAGTATCCAATTTATGAGATGCTAAAAAAAGGGCAATTAAATGTGGCATTTTTACCACTGCCCATTGATGTAAAGCTTTTTGATATGGTGTATTGCTTCAGTCATCATTATTGTGCAGTGATGAATAAGAAACATCCACTTGCAAGCAAAAAAGTGTTAGAGTATAAGGATTTAAATGGTGTGCCACTTGCTTTAAAGGGACATGAGTATTCTATATTCTCAGGAAATATCAATCGATTTATTAAAGGAGGTCTAACACCTAATATTTTGCTAGAGACAAGTGATGATTCCATTATTATGGATGCGGCTAAGAAGGATTGGTGCGTGGGAATTACAGCAGATTATTTGGCGAAGGAATATGCAGATGACCAAGTAGCTATTATTCCTTTTTCAGATGAGACTTATGCAAGGACAATTTTCCTTGCTTGGAAGAAGGGACAAAAATTAAGTCAGAAAGAGAAACAATTTATCAACTATGTTCTGAAGTGGTTAGGACAAAATAATGAGATAAATTGATTTTTTTTGTTTTTATGTGTCAACAAAATGTTGATACTTAAAACAGGATTGTTGATACCTGAGCCCCTAGTTCCCCTATATAATAAGTAACAAGTAAAGAATAACAAAGGGATTTGTTATCAACAAAGTGGTTTGATATAGCAAAGACTTTGTTAGGGTAAAATTAGTTATAACTAAAATTAGTTATAAAAGAAAAATATTCATAATTTGTGGAGGGGATACAATGTCAGCAAAAATTTTCTATCAACAAGACTGTGATTTAAATTTATTACAAGGTAAAACAATTGCGATTATCGGATATGGTTCTCAAGGTCATGCACATGCACTTAACCTTAAAGAATCAGGATGCAATGTTATCATTGGTCTTTATGAAGGTTCTAAATCAAAAGCTAAAGCTGAAAAACAAGGTTTTGAAGTATACAATACAGCAGAAGCAGCTAAAAAAGCTGATATCATCATGATTTTAATTAACGATGAAAAACAAGCAGATTTATATAAAAATGATATCGAACCAAACTTAGAAGAAGGTAACATGTTAATGTTCGCGCATGGTTTCAACATTCACTATGGATGTATCGTACCACCAGCAAACGTTGACGTAACAATGATTGCACCAAAAGCTCCAGGTCATACAGTACGTAGCGAATACCAAGCAGGTAAAGGAACACCTTGTCTAATCGCTGTTGAACAAGATTACACAGGTAAAGCACAACAAATGGCACTTGCTTATGCAGCAGGTATTGGTGGAGCAAGAGCTGGTGTTCTTGAAACAACATTCCGTACAGAAACAGAAACTGACCTTTTCGGTGAACAAGCAGTATTATGTGGTGGTGTAAGTGCATTAATGCAAGCTGGTTTTGAAACACTTGTTGAAGCTGGTTATGACCCAAGAAATGCTTACTTCGAATGTATCCACGAAATGAAATTAATCGTAGACTTAATTTATCAAAGTGGTTTCGAAGGTATGAGATATTCAATCTCTAACACAGCTGAATATGGTGATTACATCACAGGACCAAAAATTATCACAGAAGAAACTAAGAAAGCAATGAAAAAAGTGCTTGCTGATATCCAAGATGGTTCATTTGCTAAAGAATTCTTACTTGATATGTCTGATGCAGGTAAACAAGCACACTTTAAAGCTATGCGTAAACTTCATGCAGAACATCCATCAGAAAAAGTTGGAGCTGAAATTAGAAAATTATATAGCTGGAATAACGAAGAAGATAAATTCATCAATAACTAATAGCTAGTAGCCAATATATAGAGAGATGTTAGATGAAATAGAGCTTTTCAATCAATAGAATTGCTGTATAGAACAGAAATCCTATGCATAATAGAATTTCTATATAGGATGGAGACTTTATAATACATACAAGGGATAGAATGTAGGGGTAGATCGGATAAAAGAATAGCCAGGCAGATAGTGGGGTATCTGCTTGGCTTATTGAGATATCCCGCATGAGGGCAACAAATAAGTTGTAACAAAAATGATAGACTGTAAAGTGGAATACGATAAAAAAGTGTGGGTACAATTTGCGCCTACACTTTTTTTGTGGAGTTATATAGATAAACAATGAAGAATGAATGTTGTGAAAAGAATTGACAGGTAAATGAAATAAATAGTGGAAAACGGGTATATTAAAACTAAAGAATAACAGAAACTGTGGATTATTTTACTAAATATAGAAAGTTAAAAAGAAAATATAGTAAAATTCTAAAATAAGAACTAGGTTTTATAGAAAATAAATGATATATTATGGAGTACCTGTTTAAATTAGAGTTAAAAATCTTTATTATATATTTATATTTCTGCTTAAGTATAAAAATATAGTTTTTTGAAATATGAGGAAGGAGGAGAATATGAAAAAAGAAAATAGCTATAGAGATAGTGGTGTACTAATCTTAGAAAAAGGGAAAAAAGGTATGTTCTATATGGTGTTTGGACGCTTTGGCATCGTTCTGATTTCGCTATTGATTCAGTTTGCCATTTTATTTAGTGCTTTTAGATTCTTAAGTCATTATGTACACCTTTTATTAGGTGGGGTAGTCATCTTTAATGTAATTAGTTTTTTATACTTACTTAATACAGAAGATAATCCATCCGTTAAGATTACATGGCTAATGCTGTTTACAGTCATTCCAGCATTAGGTATCTTTTTATATATATTTGTAAAGTTAGATATTGGACACCGTGCAATTAAAGCACGTTTGGTGCAGTTACAAAAACATACAGAGCAATTTGTTAAGGATGATGAAGTATTATTAGAACAAATTAAAAAAGAAAATAAGGAACTTTATCAGATTGCTTCATACATTAGAAGTACAGGAAGTTTTCCAATTTATAATCAAACAAAAGCTCATTATTATCCAATAGGTGAAGGCCAATTTGAGGAGATTATTAAGCAACTTGAAAAGGCAGAAAAATTTATTTTCTTAGAATATTTTATTGTGGATGAAGGTTATATGTGGGGGCGTATTTTAAGCATTTTGGCTCAGAAAGTAAAAGAAGGTGTTGAAGTACGTCTCATGTATGATGGAACATGTGAATTTGCAAAGCTGCCACGTTCTTATCCGAAGAAATTAAGAAATTTAGGGATTAAATGTAAAGTTTTTTCGCCGATTATGCCAATGGTATCTACCCATTATAATTATCGTGACCATCGTAAAATTTTAGTGATTGATGGAAAAGTAGCATTTAATGGTGGCATTAACTTAGCAGATGAATATATTAATCGTATTAAAGTATTTGGCCATTGGAAAGATACAGGAATTATGCTTCAAGGACCAGCAGTTGATAACTTTACTTTAATGTTCCTAGAAATGTGGAATATTGATGAGAAGCAAGAGGATGATTATAGAAAATGGATTAATAAAGGTCATAGACAACTGCTAAATCATGATTTGAAGTCAATAAAGGAAGTAGAAGAAATCAGAACAGTAGATACACCAGGATATATTATACCTTATGGAGATGATCCATTAGATGGTGAGCACGTTGGTAAATTAGTGTATATGGATATCTTAAATCATGCAAAGGACTATGTGCATATTATGACGCCGTATTTAATTTTAGATGGTGAAATGGAAACAGCCCTTATTTTTGCAGCGAAAAGAGGGGTGGATGTAAAATTAATTCTGCCACATATTCCAGATAAAAAGTATGCCTTTGCTTTAGCAAAGACACACTATAAAGCCTTGCTTAGAGGTGGTGTAGAGATTTATGAATATACACCAGGTTTTGTCCATGCAAAAACATTTGTAAGCGATAATCAAAAAGCAGTCGTAGGGACAATTAATTTAGATTATAGAAGTCTGTATCACCACTTTGAGTGTGCAACCTATCTTTATGATGTACCGGCTATTCAGGATATTAAGCAAGATATACAGGAAACATTAAAGGTATGCCAGCAGATTAAGCTAGAAGACTTAAAGCAAGAAAAATTAAGCATGGTGATTATGGGAAAAGTGTTGAAGGTATTAGCTCCACTTATGTAAGGCGTATGGAAAGAAATGTGGGAAAGTATATAGTGGAGTAAAGACATTTAAAATATGAGATATAAATAAAGGTATATCCAGTAAACAAATGATTGACTGGAGCATACCTTTATTTTTTATGCTTGAAGTAAAATTCTAAAAATTTAAATAAATAATTGAATAGTATTCAATAAAGTGATATATTGAATTTAATTCAATGAATTACAACTCATTGTTTGTAAAGGTAAAAGATGATGATTTCATTTATAAGAGGGGTTTTATGAATACAATTTATTATTTTACAGGAACAGGTAATAGTTTACAGATAGCACAAGATCTTGCTAAGAAATTAGGAAATGCTAAGTAAGAAAAGATAGCAGATTATAATGGGGAGCTTATATGTGGAGATACAGTAGGCATTGTTTATCCGGTATATCATTGGGGGATTCCATTAATCATTGAACGCTTTTTAAAAAATGCAAGGTTTGCGTCTAATACTTATATCTATGCTGTAACCAATTTTAATGGAGCACCAGGCAAAGCATTGATACAATGTAAAGAAATATTGGAGGAAAGACAACTTAAATTATCAGCAGGATTTTTGATTCAGATGCCAGGAAGTTACATTTTGATGTATGGAGCAAGAAGTAAGGAAGAACAACAAAAAATGTTTGAAGCTGAAAGTAAGAAAGTCACAGAGATTGTTGAGCAAGTCAAGGAAAAAAGAGAGTTACTAATAGAGAAAAAATATCCACTCCTCACAAAAATTATGTTCAATAAATTTTATAAGGAAGTGCCGAGTTTTCCGACTAATGATAAAAACTTTATTTTGAAGGATAATTGTAGTGGGTGTGGATTATGTGAAAAAGGATGTCCAGTACAAAATATTAAAATGGTAGATGCAAGACCTGTTTGGCAACATCATTGTGAAATGTGTTTAGGATGTTTACAATACTGTCCAAAACAAGCTATTGAATATGGCGATAAGAGTGTTGGGAGAGAGCGTTATTATAATCCAAATGTTAAGAGAGTGCTTGAGTAATATGGAGTAGTTAAAAAGCGAATAGAATTTAGGATAACTTGGAGCATATCGTATCCAAGTAAAAAAATACAAATGTATTGAATGAAATTCAATATCTGAAGGAATAGTAGAGTAGTTATGCAATATTATGGGACAAATAGGCTAGGTGGAATGGATTATTATGGATCTTATTATTGATACAAAACCAATAAAGATACAGAAGTCCTTTAGATTTTGTTTGAAATATGAATTAAAAAATTCCAGCTATAGCAGAAAAAATTACATTTTAGATTATTTACTGAAAAAGAAGAGGCAGCTAATCATTGTAATACAGGGAATTTGAAGTTGGTGCTAGATACATTTATGGATTGGATTATACAAATGAAATATACCGTGAGATAAAAAGTAGAAAAATATCACGATTAGAAGTAGAATAAGGCATAGATATTAGGCGTATGAAAATAAATTACATAGGAGTAGTGATTACGTGAGAGAAGTAAAGGCACCTGAAGTAAGAAAACAAGAAATTATGGATTGTGCAATGAAATTATTTGCGCAAAAAGGATATGACAATACGGCAATGAGCCATATAGCGAAGGAGCTGAATATTGCCGTAGGATTATGCTATCATTACTATGCTTCTAAACAGGAGTTATATGATGCTGTCCTTAAGTATTATGCAAAGATTTGTACAGAAGATTTAAAAGAAGTATTCGAAAAGCATTTTGCATTACAAGATTTAAGAAAAGAGATAAAAAAAGGCTTAGCTTCTATGAAAGAGAAGTTTAAGTATCAGGAATTCTTTGATAAAAATAAGGTCTTTCATAATCAGTTGGATAGAGCAATGGCAGATGAATTAATTCCTTGTGTGACAAAATATTTTAAAGTGCTACATAATAGAGGAGAGATTGAGATAAGTCATCCAGAAGTCTTAGCAGCTTTTATTTTATATGGGGAGATTCCTATTTTTAGTAACAATGATATGGAAGTAGAGCAAAAGATTTATTTAGTAGAACATATTATTGATAAGCTTTTAAGATAAAAGATATAGAGTAGCAAGCATATTTTTACAGAGAAATAATTAAAATAAATCATTTGATTGAATGCTAGTTTAAAAGTGTTAGGTGTAGCCATAAAATAGATGGGGATGTGATTGAAGATGCGAGAGATAAAACATATTTCAGTAAATGGTGTGCATATTGCGTATATGATTTTGGGAGATAAAAAGATTGATATAGTGATTGAAATGGGATTAGGATCTACCATAGGTGAGTGGTGGCAGTTTGCTAAAAAATTATCCAAAGATCACACAGTGCTTCTTTATGAAAGAGCAGGATATGGTATGAGTGAGATTTATAATAAAGAAAGAACACCAAAAAATATAGCTGATGAGTTATATGGCTTGTTAGAGCAATTAGAACATGAGGAAAAAGTAACCTTGGTAGCTCATTCACAAGGAGGATTATATGCGCAACAATTTGCGCGTTTATATCCACATTTGGTTAAGGCTTTAGTTCTTATAGATCCGTTATCAGCTAATGATGATGGCTTTAAAACATTGCTTACAGAAGTAGAATATAAAAGAAGTGGAGTTGATAAAAGTAGGAGCTTTAAATTGGGTTATATTTTATCCAAGTTACATTTAGGATATGTTATTAAAAAAGTTATGAAATCTGCACCACCTTTTTATTATTATCATGATTTTTCAGAAGAAGAAACCAATTATATATTAAATGCCTTAACCAAGCCAAAATTCTATCAAACAGCAATGGAAGAATATCGTTTAGCCCATAGTGAAAAATATATTTTACCGTTGAGGGATAAAAAAGATTTTCCTGATTTACCCATTTATTTAGTGACACATACATCTGAGAGAGCCATCAAGGAAACTATGGAATTTGGTGGTATGGATGAAGAGGGAGCTAAAAAGGTTGAGGATATTTGGCAGAACTTGATGAAGGCATATTTGACATTTACTAGTAAGTCTAGCTTTGTACAGGCAAAGAAGAGTAGTCACTATATTCATTTAACAGAGCCAGAATTGATTTATCATTTAATCGAAAAGGCTTTTGAAGAAAAATAGATTGATTAGATAAACTTGTATAAGTAGCATATAGAATAAAAAGCGTATCAAAAAATATCGATGCTAAGAAAAAATGGGCTGTCATTTAGTACAGCCCATTTGATGCTCATAAGACAACTTTGACATCATGATCCAGAGCATTAATCATTTCTGCTATATCATACTCAACAGGGGTATTTGACCCAAACTTTTGTGCAATTGTCTCTTGGATACAGAGTCAGATTTAGTCTATGATATAGTTGAAAAAACATGTAAGGAAAGTGGCTGGTAGAAATTATTTTGAACCAGTCCTAGGACAAAAGTATATATTGATAGTGAAAAAGGTAATTTAATAGGGGGAAATGTATGAATCCGTTTTTAGAAAAACCAATACCATTGGAGAATTTTTTTGAAAATTGGAAGGTGATTTATCCTAGAGCGTACAATAAGTTTGAAGTAGACCCTTATACGAGAGCAAGAATTATATTAATGAATGGAACAGAAGTTGAAGCTATTTTCTTCTCACATCAGTTTGCACGTAACTGTTGTGACAATAATCTAAGAAGAGAAATTGCAGTTGGTAGAAGACTTGATTAGCAACAACAAAAAGTGATTAGTGTATTAAAGCCAATTGATGAAACCATATTAGAGCACACAATTGGTTATGAACAACTAGCTGTAGATTTAACGGCTGCTTTAGCACAGAGAGAACCAGATCCATATGTAAAAATAGCTTTAGACTTTGCCCTTTTAGAGGATTTTGATCATTTGTATCGTTATTCTGATCTTGCCTATTTAGAGTATGGAGAAAAGATGGAATACCTTGTAAATCACTATACGGAAATTATGCCAGGTAGACCGACGATTGCACAGCATCGTTTTCCAGAGGATAATATACGCCGTTATATTGATTTTAAGACGGCATGTCCAATAACGAAATTAAATATTGCTATTATTACAGCTGCTGAGCAGCAAACAATGAACTATTATATGAATGTGGTGAATTTATACTGTTCAGATTTAGGAAGAAAACTTTATCAAGAAATTGCTTCTCTTGAAGAACAACATGTAAGCCAATATGAAAGCTTATTAGATCCAAACTTATCATGGCTTGAAAATTTATTATTGCATAAATATAATGAATGTTATTTGTATTATTCTTGTTTCTGTGATGAAATTGACCCATGTATTAAGAAGATATGGGAGTATCACTTTATTCAAGAAGTTTCACAACTTCATAAAGCAGCTCAGTTATTAGAAAAATACGAAGGTAAGTGTTGGCAACAAGTGATTCCAAATGGCGAGTTCCCAGAATTACTTAAACTTCGTCCAAATAAAGAATATATTCGTGAGATAGAAAAGAATACTGTGGAATGGACTTCTAAGTTAGAAGACTATGTAGATGTAAACTGTTTGTGTAATGAAGATGTATTTTATCAGTTCCAAGATGCAGTAAATGGTAATGAGTGTGAAGTGCCAAGTCATCAAGTAATTGATTCACTCATTAATCAAACAGGAATGGATTACCGTTTTGAAATTGCACCACATCCAGTGGAAGCATTAAGGAATCGACAAGTAGATAATACTTGCATAGCAAGGTCTTAAAAATAAAAGGGTAGGCTCATAAAATGATTTATGAGTCTACCCTTTATATCTTATCTAACGTAGTCCTTCAGTTTGTAATACACCTTTTACATCGCGATCTAAGGTATTAATCATTTCAGCGATATCATATTCAACAGGTGTATGAGCACCAAGTTTTTTGGCAATTGTTTCTTCAATATAATGTTTTTTAGTGGCTAAAATATGTTTTTCAGCTTGATCTGGTGGGTAGTTTTGCATTAGTACAGAATAATTTTCTTCATAATGTCTTTTGTAATCTTGGCTATCTAAAGATATTTCATGGTCATGTTTTTGTCCATTTGCATCTAAGCAGGATACTACAAAATTAAATTCACTCATTGAAATGCTCCTTTAACAATTTAGTCTTAATTATTATTCTATGAGTCATTGATTTTATTCAAAGTTATCTTATAAGGAGCGATTGTACTTTTTAAGTTTTTTTAAGGATAATAAGATAAAACTAGAATAATAGTAGTCAAGAATTGTAAAAAGTTAAATACAATAGTAGTAGAGAATAAAATGTGTTCAATAAAGTAAGAGAATAGGAGGGAAAAATGGGTATATTAAAGAAGTTAAATTGTTGTCTTTGCAAAAAGGAGTTAAGAGTAACAAGACGAACGAAACTTCAAAATGGAGAATATATATGCGATGAATGTAGGAGAGCAACACATCCATATGCACATTTGGATAGATGCAATAAAGAAGAAGTACAGAGTATGATACTACAAATGCAGAAAGATGAAAAACTATTTGAAGATAATAAAGTAAGTATGGAAAAAGTACACTTTGTATGTGGTATCCATAAATATACTTTATATACAGATGAATATGAGAAAGTATTTGTTATAGACACAATAGAAACAGAAATGTTTAAGTATAAGCCTATATTTCAAGTGAATCAAGTAAAAGCATATAGTCATATTAATACTGAGAAAATGAGTGTTAATGACGAAGGTATAAGGTATGTAACTATAGTGGCTAAGCTAGATGATAAAGGTAAACCACGAATTTACTATGTGAAATTTTTATATGATAACCCCAAAATACAGAAGGTTAAAATTAGATTTGAAGCAACCTATGTAAAAGAGGCAAGGGCTTTTTGTAAGGCACTAAATACCTTTATTCAAAAGAATAAGGTTGAGTAGAATAAAATTTCTTGAGTAAGATTGTGGAAAGTTTAAAATATAGACAGTTTGAAGGATGAAAAATAAGAATTAAAAGGGATGCATTTAAACTAATGTATCCCTTTTAAATTTAATTATTGATACAATAGGGTATTAGGCGTACGATATAATAAGAAATACTATAGAAGTACTATAAGAGGAGATACGTATGAGATATAGGATTTTAGATTATATTAGGGGAATTAATTTGATAAACATGGTAATATACCATTCGATTTGGGATTTGGTTTATATATTTGATATAAACTGGACTTGGTATAAGTCAGAAGGTGCCTATATTTGGCAGCAAAGTATTTGTTGGATATTTATTTTATTATCAGGATTTTGTTGGGATATAGGAAAACATAAACTAAAACGTGGACTTATAGTATTTGGAGCAGGTATAATAGTTACAGTTAGTACAATGTTATTTATGTCTGAAAATCAAATTATATTTGGGATTTTAACATTATTAGGTTCATGTACTTTACTTTTAATCCCTTTAGAAAAGATATTAAAGAAAATTTCTGCAATAATGGGTTTTTTTGGATGTATGCTTCTTTTTTTAGGATTGAAGCAGATTAATGAAGGGTACATAGGCATGGGGCAAGCAGTATTTTGTTATATGCCAAAAGAATTATATCAAGGTTATTTGAGGACATATATAGGATTTAAAGATTCCGATTTTTATTCAACAGATTATTTTTCATTGTTTCCTTGGCTATTTTTATTTATGGCAGGTTATTTTCTCTATCAAGTGGTCTATAAAAAAGGGTTACTGAAACAATTACAGGTTAAAAAAGATACACTAGTTGAATATATAGGAAAGCATTCGCTAATAATCTATCTTTTACATCAGCCAGCTATTTATTTAGTGTTAACAATATATTTTGAGATGGTTCGATAGAGGAAAAGGAGATTGGAAATAGAAATTAGGAAGCATAATAGGACGAGACAATAGAATTAAATCAGAGAGGGAAAAGATAAAAATGCAAATTTTAGATAGAATCAATAAGCCGAGTGATTTAAAGGCGCTTAATAAAGGAGAACTAGAACATTTAGCTCAGCAAATTCGAGAAGCGATTATTGAGCGTGTTGGTGCAATAGGTGGTCATCTAGGGCCAAATTTAGGTGTAGTAGAGATGACGATTGCATTACATTATGTTTTTAATTCACCGATAGATAAGATTGTTTATGATATTTCTCATCAATGCTATCCGCATAAGATGCTCACAGGAAGAAAGGAAGCATTTACAAACTTAGAAAAGTATAAGACGGTAACTGGTTTTACAGCGCCAGAAGAAAGCGAACATGATTTCTTTACAATAGGGCATACTTCTACCTCTATAAGTTTAGCTTGTGGATTAGCAAAAGCAAGAGATATAAAAGGTGACAATGAAAATATTATTGCAGTGATTGGAGATGGCTCTTTAAGTGGTGGACAAGCATATGAGGGGCTTAATAATGCAGCAGCTTCAGGAAAAAATATCATCATCGTAGTTAATGATAATGATATGTCTATTGCAGAAAATCATGGTGGACTTTATCAGAACTTAGCTAAGCTTAGAGAAACAAGAGGTAAAGCAGAAAATAATTTCTTTAAAGCACTTGGATTAGATTATTATTATATCGAGGAAGGTAATGATGTAGAAGCTTTAATTGACGGTTTTAGTAAAGTTAAAGATATTGATCATCCTGTTGTTGTACATGTGCATACAACAAAGGGAAAAGGCTATCAGGAAGCTGAAGAAAACAAGGAAAGTTTCCATTGGTCACAGCCATTTAATTTAGAAAATAAAGCAACCTTAACAAATGGGATGCCGATAGAAACCTATCACACCATTGTAGGAGATTACCTGTTAGAAAAAGCAAAACAAGATCCAAAAGTAGTAGCTATTACAGCTGGAACACCAGGTAGTGTTGCCGTAAATAGAGTAAGAAAAGAACTAAGTGAGCAATATATAGATGTAGGGATTGCAGAAGAACATGCGGTAGCGCTTATATCAGGCATGGCTTCACAAGGAACAAAACCAGTATTTAGTGTATTAAGCTCTTTCATTCAGAGAACCTATGACCAATTATCACAAGACTTAGCAATTAATCATAATCCTGCTGTATTACTTGTTTTTGGTGGAGGCATTACTGGGTCTGGTGTAACACATCTTGGAAACTTTGATATTCCACTAATTTCAAAGATTCCTAATATCATTTACTTAGCCCCAACTAATAAAGAAGAGCTTAAAGCAATGATGGAATGGGGAATTGATCAAACTCAGTGGCCAGTTGCTATTCGTGTGCCAAGTATGCCAGTTGTGGAAACAGGTAAGGTGATAGAAGCTGATTTTAGTAAGTTGAATGTTTATGAGAAAACAATAGATGGAAGTGAAGTAGCAATTGTTGGACTGGGAAGCTTTTATCACTTAGGACAACAAGTTCAAGAAACTTTAAAAGTAGAAAAAGGAATTAAAGCGACTTTAATTAATCCAAGATTTATTACAGGAGTAGATAAAGCATTACTAAACAATCTTATTAAAGACCATAAATTGATCATCACATTAGAAGATGGTGCATTAGATGGCGGTTTTGGTGAGATGATTACAAGATTCTATGGGGATAAAGATATTAAAGTACTAAACTTTGGGGCAACTAAAGAGTTTACAGATAATGTGCCATTAGAAGAACTTAAAGAGCGTTATCATTTAACTCCAGAATTAATTGTTTCGGATATTATAAAAGTATTAGGACAATAAGATGCCCCTTAAAAAATGAGAATATTTAAGAAGAGCACCATTTAAGGTGCTCTTTTTGAATGGAAAAAATATGGAGCTTAATCTGATTTCTTACTTGTAAAATTGTTAGTAGTAAAATAAAGATAGAGATTTAGTGAAAATATACTAGAGAAAGATTATATGTTGAAATTTTCTGAAAAATAAAATAATATATATAAATAATGTACAATATATTTAATAACTAAAGAGGTGTAAGAAGGAATTATGGGAAAAAAGAAAAGAGAGAGTATAGAGTTCCGATATTATGAATTACCCCAAGATGAATGGGTTCTTGTTTTGACAGGGCAAAAATGGACAAGAATCTATGGACGTGATGTAGCTGGACTTCATTTTCATAATTTATTAGAGATAGGCTATTGCCTTGATGGTACAGGTGATTTGATTTTTGAAGATCGTCATTATCGTTTTGAAAAGCAGATGATTTCAGCTATACCTGCACATTTTCCACATACGACTGTAAGTGATATAGATATATTAGGTACATGGGAGTATATTTTTATAGATGCAGAAGGCTTTTTAAGGGAAATGTATAAGGAAAGTCCATTATTTGCACAAAAACTTATTGATGGTGTTAATAAGAATGCTATATTTATTGATGTCAAAGAAAGTGAAACCATGATGTATCTAATTAAAGGGATTGTTAGTGAAGCAATACATAAAAAAGAGTTTTACTCGGAGAGTATAAAAGGTATAACTTTAGCGTTACTTCTAGAGCTTGTACGAATGAATGAGAATGAAGCCATTAAAAATAAGGTACGTACAAAAAATAATATGCAAATTGAGAGAGCATTAACTTACGTGGCCGAAAAATATGCAGAGCCTTTAAAAATAGAAGAACTAGCAGATGAGTGTCATATGAGTGAGCCCCATTTTAGAAGACTCTTTGGCGAATATATGAATATGTCACCCTTAGAATATATTAATTTGATTCGTATTCAAAAAGCTTGTGAACTTATTAAAAAGACAAATGATTCCATGCGCAATATTGCGATTAAGGTAGGATATCCAACACCTTGCACATTTGACAGAAATTTTAAAAAGATAGTAGGAATGCCACCTAATGAATGGCGGAGACAATCAGAAAACTATGAAGGAAAGTTGCTGAATTATAACATTTCCACTTTAAAGGGGTGGTAGAAAGTAGAGAGGGCTATAGCAAAAATAATGATTGAAATTGCACAATATATAATTGAAAATGCTAACACGATAAAAAGTGCTTATGGTAATATATGATATATAAACAACTTGAAATACAAGTAAATCTATACATAATCACTAAATTAAAACAGGAGAAAGAAGATAGATAAGCGTATTTTGTATATTCAAGTAAAGGATTGGGGGAACTTATAATGAAAAGAGGAAAAGTTATATTTTTGATGGCAATGGCTATGGTTGTTTCTATGAGTGGATGTGGTTCTAGTGGAACAACTACAGCGAATAGTTCAGGTACTACAAGCAGTTCTGATAATACAAAAAAAGTGGATAATGAAAATCAAGATAGTAATAAGGCAGAGGAAAATGAATTAACGGTTTGGTGCTGGGACCCAGCATTTAATATTTATGCAATGGAACAGGCTGGTGAAATTTATAAAAAGGATCATCCAGATTTTGTATTAAATGTTGTTGAAACGCCATGGGAAGATATTCAAACCAAATTAACAACAGCAGCAACATCAGGCAATTTGGATACTTTGCCAGATATCATGTTGATGCAAGATAATGCTTTCCAAAAGAATCAAATGAGTTATCCAGAAGCCTTTACAGATTTAACTGATTCAAAGATTGATTTTTCTCAGTTTGCTGGAGGAAAATTAGGCTACTCAACAGTAGATGGAAAAAATTATGGAGTTCCTTTTGATAATGGTGCAGTTATTGCTTGCTATCGTACGGATGTTTTAAAAGAAGCAGGCTACACTGTAGATGACTTTACAGATATTACATGGTCACAGTACATAGAAAAAGGTAAGGATGTACTAGCAAAAACAGGTAAACCGCTCTTATCTATGCAAGCAGGTGAATCAGACTTAATTATGATGATGCTTCAATCAGCTGGTTCTAGCTTATTTGATGCAGAAGGTAACGCAAATATCGTAAATAACGATGTGCTTAAAGAAGTAATGCAAGTTTATACTGAATTGGTTAAATCAGGTGTAATGGTAGAAGTTAATGATTGGGATCAATATGTTGGTAGCATTACAAATAGTACAGTAGCTGGAACAATTAATGGATGCTGGATTATGGCTTCTATTCAAACATCAGCAGATCAATCTGGTAATTGGGCAATTACGAATATGCCTAAGTTAGAAAAAGCATCAAATGCTACAAATTATTCAAGTAATGGTGGTTCAAGTTGGGCAGTTACATCAAATTGTAAGAATGTTGAGCTTGCAGAAGACTTTTTAGCAAGTACATTTGCAGGTAGTGTAGAATTCTATGAAACAATTCTCCCAAGCTCTGGTGCGCTTGCAACTTATCTTCCAGCAGCAGATAGTAAAGTTTATGGAGAGCCACAAGAATTCTTTGGTGGAGAAGCTGTTTATTCAGTGATTACTGATTTTGCAGGTAAAGTACCAAGCAATAATACAGGTGTATATTACTATGAAGCAAGAGATGCTGTTGCAACAGCTATTACAAATGTTGTTGCTGGAGCAGATATTGATTCTGAGCTTCAAGCTGCAGAAAGTACAGTTAACTTTGCAATGGGGAAATAGTTAAGGCGCATTAAGTGGGGAGCAGATAGGGCTGTTCCCCATTATGCTATCTATCAGTGGCAAATTTGATGAAGATTTCTACTGTAATAGAAAATAATAGAAGGGGGCTAACAATTGAGTCAGGTTAAAACGAATATAAAAAGAAATAAACCTACTTTGGTAATGCATCAAAAGCACAATCTAACAGGTTGGTTCTTTTTATTACCAGCAGTAGCTTTAATCGTACTAATGAATTTCTTACCAATGTTCAAGGCATTAATCCTATCCTTCAAAACAGGAACAGGAAATAGACTTACATGGGCAGGATTATATAACTACACACGTATGTTTCAAGATACAGTATTTATGCAAGCGCTAAAGAATAACTTTATCTATCTTATCATACAAGTACCAATTATGTTGGTATTGGCATTAGTGTTAGCAACTATGCTTAATGATCCAAAGCTGAGATGCAAAGGATTATTCCGTACAGCAATTTTCTTGCCATGTGCCACATCACTCGTATCCTATGCTGTTATCTTTAGATCATTATTTGCAGTAGATGGTTTTGTAAATACTGTGCTTATTAAGTTAGGAATTTTAGATACAGGTTATAATTTCTTAGCAGCACCTAATTCCGCAAGGGCTATTATTATCATTGCTTTAATATGGAGATGGACAGGATATAATATGATCTTTTACTTATCAGGACTTCAAAATATTGAGTACTCCTTATATGAAGCAGCTAAGATTGATGGGGCCAATAGTTTTGAGGTCTTTTGGAAAATTACAGTACCACTTCTAAAACCAATTATTTTATTAACAGCAATCATGTCTACAAATGGTACATTGCAACTCTTTGATGAGTCTATGAACTTAACAAATGGTGGACCAGCTAATGCAACAATTACTATGTCTCACTATATTTATAATATGTCCTTTAAATATGTCCCAAACTTTGGATATGCAGCAGCCATGTCTTATCTCATCTTAATTTTAGTAGCGATTCTAGCCTTTGTTCAAATGAAAGTAGGTGATAAACGTGATTAAGTTAAAGAAATTTTTAAAATATCTGTTTTTAACTATTGTATCGCTGATTTCAGTCTTTCCACTGTTTTGGATGGCTATGGCAGCAACTAACCAAAGTGTAGATGTTATAAGAGGAAAAATTCTTCCTGGTACTTATCTCATCGAAAACTTTAAAAATCTTTTAGCTGCTCAAAATGTATCAAGTGCTATGTTTAATTCCTTTAAGTATTCCATTATCCTAACAGTTTTAGCATTAGTTATTTGTTCCTTAGCAGGATATGGTTTTGAAATTTATCATGATAAAGGTAAAGACTTAATTATGTCTATTATCCTACTGGCCATGATGGTACCTTTTGCAGCAACAATGATTCCATTATTTCAAATGTTTTCAAAGGCAAACTTACTTAATTGTACAATAGGATTTATCTTACCAACAATTTCTACGCCTTTCCTTATTATGATGTTTAGACAAAGTGCGAGATCATTTCCGCACGATATTATTGAAGCAGCCAGAATAGATGGAGTAAGTGAGATAGGTATATTTTTTAGAATGTTTATGCCAACGATGAAATCAACCTATGCAGCAGCAATGACAGTTACCTTTATGAATGCTTGGAACAGCTATTTATGGCCTAAAGTGATTATGAGTGATGCTAAGAGCATTACGATGCCAATGCTTGTAGCTAACTTAACAGAAGGTTATGTAACAGATTATGGCATGCTTATGTTAGCAGTTTTACTTTGTACAATACCAACAGTTGTCATCTTCTTTATATTACAAAAGAACTTTGCGGAAGGTATTACAGGTGCAGTTAAATAACAAAATGATTAAGCATAAATAAACCATAAGAACAGATATGAGGGGAGTATGGATATGGGAGAATTTGACTATCGTAAAGTAAAAGACCCAATCTACTTTGCAGAGAATAGAATGAAAGCACATTCAGATCATCATTATTATGGCTCACTGGAAGAAGCCTATGAAGGAGAAGAAAGATTTAAGTATAGTTTAAATGGACTATGGAAATTCCATTATGCTAGAAATAATGAAAGCAGTATTGTTGGATTTGAAAAAACGGAATATGATTGTAGAAGTTGGGAAGATATACATGTGCCTGCACATATTCAAATGGAAGGCTATGATGTTCCTCAATATGCTAATACCCAATATCCTTGGGATGGTAGAGAAGAAATTGAGCCAGGTGAAATTCCAACCTATTTTAACCCAGTTGCAAGCTATGTGAAATACTTTAAAGTGCCTCAGAAGATGAAAGGAAAACCACTTTATATTTCTTTTCAAGGGGCAGAAAGTGGTTTAGCTGTTTGGTTTAATGGGCACTTCGTGGGATATAGCGAGGACAGTTTTACACCTTCAGAATTTGACCTTAGTCCATATGTGGTAGAGGGAGAAAATAAGCTAGCTATAAAGGTATTTAAATGGACGAGCGGCAGTTGGTGTGAAGATCAGGATTTCTTTAGATTTTCAGGGCTCTTTAGAGAAGTTTATTTATATACTGTGCCAAGTATTCATATCTATGATTTAAAGGTACAGACATTATTAGACAACACTTTTACAAAAGCAGATTTGGTAATCGATATTGAAGCAACTGGGCAAGGAAAAGTAGAGTTTACCTTATTAGATAATTTTACTAAAGGAAGTAACAATCTAATTTCTAGTGGTGCATTTGAGGAAATTGCAAATTTAGAAGCAGCTCTAAATATGTCAAATGAGAATGGACAAAATCACTATAGCCTATCCATAGAAAATCCTAAATTATGGAGTGCAGAAAATCCATATCTTTATATGCTACAAATTGAAGTAAAGGATGGAAATGGTAAAACAGTTGAAGTAGTATTGCAAAAAGTGGGCTTTAGACGTTTTGAAATGAAAAATCAGATGATGCATATTAATGGCAAACGTATTGTGTTTAAAGGCGTTAATAGACATGAATTTAGTTCTGCAACAGGAAGAGTTGTTTCTGAAAAGGAGCTTAGACAGGATTTAGTAACTATGAAACAACATAATATCAATGCCATTCGTACCTCTCATTATCCAAATAGCTCCAAAATCTATGAGCTTTGTGATGAGTATGGGCTTTATATGATTGATGAAACGAATTTAGAAACGCATGGTATGTGGGATGCTGTGGTTAGGGGAATTATTGATGAAACACAGGCACTTCCAGGAGATAGACCTGAATGGCTTGAAATGATTTTAGATCGTGCTAACTCGATGTATCAAAGAGATAAAAATCACCCAGCTATTTTGATATGGTCTTGTGGTAATGAATCTTATGGTGGAAAAGATATTTATGAGATGTCGGAGTTTTTTAGAAATACAGATTCTACAAGGCTTGTTCATTATGAAGGAGTTCATCATGACAGGCGTTACAATAAAACAACTGATATGGAAAGTCAAATGTATACGTCTGTAGAAGATATTAAAGCTTTCTTAAAGGAACACAGAGATAGACCTATGATATGTTGTGAATATGCACATGCAATGGGTAATTCTTGTGGAGCACTTTACAAATATACACGGCTTACAGAGGAAGAGCCACTTTATCAAGGTGGATTTATTTGGGATTATATTGATCAATCCATTACACAAAAAGATAGATACGGAAAAGAATTCCAAGGTTATGGAGGAGATTTTGGAGATAGACCTTGTGATGGTAACTTTAGTGGTAATGGAATTGTTTACGGTGGAGATCGTAAGCCATCTCCAAAACTGCAAGAGGTTAAATACTGCTATCAAAATCTAGAAGTTGTAGTAGATGAAGAAGAAATGACAATTATTAATAAGCATCTTTTTACGAATAGTGATGTATACGAATGCCAGGTGAGTTTAGCACGAGATGGTAAGCTTATTAAACAAGCTAGTTTATCTTTTGAATGTCCACCATTAGAACAAAGAACTTATCCATTACCTTTTGAGTCAGAAACAAGAGCAGGGGAATATACAATAACCGTAGCTTTTAATTTAAAAACGGATACACTTTGGGCTAAGAGAGGATATGAAATCGCCTTTGGACAAAAGATATATCAAGTAGCAGAAGTAAATACTAGCCAAAACGTATCAAAGATGCCTGCCATCAAAGTGATTCATGGAAATAATAATATTGGTGTTAGGGGAGAAAGTTTTGATGTTTTATTCTCTAAGTTGCATGGTGGTTTGGTTTCTTATCGTTATGGTGGTAAAGAAATGATAAAAACTATTCCAAAACCTAATTTCTGGAGAGCACCTATAGATAATGACAATGGCTGTGATATGCCAGGACGTTATGCTCAGTGGAAAATTGCCAGTATGTATATTGCACATAAAGAAAAGGTAGATGATGTGCAAAGCCCAACACTAGAAAGAAAACAAGATAGTGTGGTGATTACTTATATTTATCGTATGCCAACATTGCCAGCAAGTACTTGTCAGTTAGCTTATGAAGTATTTGGAGATGGGACAATAAGGGTGAAATTAAGCTATGATCCAATTTTGGAATTAGGAGATATGCCAGAGTTTGGGGTTATATTTAAAATGGATGCAGATTATAATCAGTTAGAATGGTATGGTTTAGGACCAGCTGAAACTTACTGTGATAGACAAAGTGGTGCCAAATTAGGTATTTATCAAAACACTGTAGCAGATAATATGGCTAAATATCTTGTGCCTCAAGAATGTGGTAATAAAACAGGCGTAAGATATGCAAAAGTTATGGATGATAGGGGAAGAGGATTAATCTTCTCAGGTAATAACCTAAGTTTTTCTGCCTTACCTTATACACCACATGAATTAGAAAATGCAGCACATTCTTATGAATTACCACCTGTTCACTATACAGTTGTTAGAGTCAGTAAACAGCAAATGGGTGTAGGCGGTGATAATAGTTGGGGCGCTCGCACACATGATGAGTATTTGCTAGATATAGGGCAGAGGATAGAATTTATATTTAGTTTTAAAGGTATTGATATTGAATAAAACATCCATATGAACGGATATTAAGATAAAAATAACACCTTTCTAGTTGGAGGGTGTTATTTTTATGTTTTTTTATTTAATAGATAAGTATAGAGAAGTCACATAACACCATAACCAAATTCATGTAGAAAGAGATAAGAAAATTATTAGTATGTAGTTTATAATAAGTATTAAAATTGTAGACGATAAAGAAAATAAAGCATACACTAAAAGATAAAGCATATAAGAAGAAAGATACGATATATTAAGGAATATAGGAGAGTACGCAAATGATAAAATTTATATTTAATCAGCAAGGTGTGCATAAATGGGAGATAGGAGAAGGAAAAGAGCACTTAGTGGAGCATGTATCAGTTGATTGTAGCAATGCTCATCTAGAATACACAGAGGAACGCGGATTTGGATTTATTAGGGAAGCGGGGATTTTTCCAAAGAGAAGACAGGATATAGAGCGAATTGAAAAGAGAGAGGATGGCTTTTGGATTCATGAAGTGGATGAAACAATAAGTTGGCATCATGAAAATCACTATAATTATGGGGGCATGACTTTTAGAATAAAGTTGAAACCTGGAACTTATCAAGTAAGGGTTAAGGTACCTTCTAAAGTGGATGAAACCAATGTGAGTATGGGTGGGATGATACCAGAACAATTACTCACTACATCGCCATGGAGTGTAGCGGGACATGTTTTACGTACTCAAAGTGCCAAATGGATAGATGATGTTTGGGAATATACATATATATTAGGTGAACAATTTTTGGACATAGAGGTAGAACCTAGATTAGAAACGAAAGACAAACCAAGTGGTGTGCAAGTAAGTGTAGGAATAAGTGAAATAGAAATTCGCTTAGTAGAGATGCCACAAAAGCAGCAACAAGAAAGAAAGACAACGATTCATCTACTAGGGGATTCTACAGTTAAATCCTATATTTATGAAGAAGCACCTATGAATGGTTGGGGACAAATTATTGGAGAATATTTTGATGCAGAAAAGGTTGAAGTACTTAATTATTCTCAAGGAGGACGTTCTTTAAAATCCATGTATCAAGAAGGTAGGCTTAATGACCTTTTAATGCATGGTAAGACGGGGGATTATATTTTAATTCAATCGGGCCATAATGATGAGTCAAGAGAAGAACTCAAGGGCATTCATGCACGTTTTGGAAGAGGCAATACAGCAGAAAGTTTTAAGATGTGGTTAGAAGCCTATTTCTTATCAGCAATCAAAGTAAGAGGGATAAAACCTATCTTTGTAACTTCTATGACAAGGATAGATAATGTTTTTTATTCTAGAAATGATATCGTAGATTTTGACCAAGAACCCATTTATTTTGATGGATTTAAATATGGTAAAGAGCCAGGAATAGATTTCCCTAAAATGATGAAGGAAGTTGGAGAAAAACATCAAGTTCCTGTAATTGATTTATATCAAATGAGCATTGACTACATAGAACAGATTGGCGGAGAAGCAGCAAAGGCAATGTTTTTATCTTTGGAGGCAGGGGAAACACCGGGAAAAACCAATACAGGAAGTTATGCAAATGGCAATCCAAGTCAAATGTGTGATGGAACACATTATAAAGAATGTTTAGGTAAGCAGTTTACACGCATGATTTTGACCGACATAGTGAGACAAGATTTGGAGATGAGCCAATATCTAAAAACTTCGGTATTAAAGCTATTAAAAACACAAGATGAAACAAGGATTGAGAAAGGCTTATTCCCAGAAGTGGCAAGGGATATGCAAAAAGGAAAGAATGTGTACTACAGAAATCAAGTAGAGAAGCTTGTTAAGTTGGGGGTTATGCACTTGGATGCGTATGAAAATTTCAACCCCAAATCATCTATAACAGTGGAAACTTATCAAAGAGCAATTGAAAAGTTATGGTCGATATCTTTAGGAGATTTAGCTGAAACTTCTAATGTCTTCAAAATGAATAAGTTAAAAAATGATGCATTAGATGGAACACAATATTTAACAGTAGCCCAGATGGGATTGATTATTTATACAGCATATATACAAAGGTTTGGGAAAGATGCTAATGGTTTATGGCATAAACCTAAATATATGACAGATTATAATGGCGTAAATTTGTCACCAGATGACCCGAACTATGATTCTAATTTAATAGGGGAATCAGCACAGTATTATCCACTTGTTCCATGGGAGCAGTTAAAGGATTTAGAAGAAGTTGACTCTAATTTTAAGGAGATAAGAGAAGAGCTAAAAGTGGTATATGAATTGGGATTATTACGCAGCGAAAAAGATATTATACGCGGAAAAATGATTAATGGGGATTATTTAGAACCATATAGAATAGTTACAAGAGAGAAAGCGGCTAAGAGTTTATATTTCTTATTTGTTTTAATCCAAGATATTCATACAGAGAGCTAGAAGAGCGTATGCAATCTGATATTAAATAGAAGTTTTATATAGGATAAGTATAATGAGTTAAAGAAAAGTTTTACATAAGATTATGCAATGAAGTTAAGAGTGGTCTTATATAGTTACAGCAGTACAAAATGAAATAGCGATATAAGAATAGAATAAGACAGAATGGAATTTGGGGAAAAGGAAATGGAGAATTTAATATTTAGTTTAAATGCAACCATGCCTATCTTTATGATGATGGTCATTGGTTATTGTTTAAGGCATTGGGGAATATTTGATGAAGTACTCACTAGCAAGATGAATCAATTTGTTTTTAAGGTGGCTTTACCTGTCCTTGTTTTCAAGGAGCTTTCAACGGCAGATTTTTATCAGATGTGGGATGTTAAGTTTGTGATTTTTTGTTTTATGGCATCACTCTTAAGCATTTTCATAGCAGTAGGACTTTCTCAGTTTATTAAAGATAAAACCATGCAAGGTGAATTTGCACAGAGCGCCTACCGCAGCAGTTCAGCACTTTTGGGATGTGCCTTTGTACAAAATATTTATGGATCAGCAGGAAGTGCCTCGTTAATGATTATTGCAGCGGTACCACTTTATAATGTGGCAGCTGTATTAATCTTAAATTTGATGAAACCAGAAAGAGGTCAATTGAACAAAAAGCTATTAAAGAAAACATTTAGAGATGTGATAACAAACCCTATTATTATTGGTATTGGACTAGGTATGTTATGGTCATTACTAAAAATACCTCAGCCAAGTATTATGAGTAAGACAATCATTAATATTGCCAATTTGGCAACGCCTCTTGGTCTAATGGCACTAGGTGCTGAGTTTGATATCAAACAATCCAAAGAAAATTTAGGACTAGCTACAGCTTGTAGTTTACTAAAATTAGTCGTATTTGCAGCCATCTTTTTACCAGTAGCAGTTAAGCTTGGCTTTACCCATGAAAAATTAGTGGCAATTCTGGTTATGCTCGGTGCGGCAACCACCGTATCTTGTTTTGTAATGGCAAAGAATCTTGGGCATAAGGGAACATTAACTTCCACAACAGTTGTATTGACGACCTTGGCAAGTGCCTTTACTCTTACTTTTTGGCTTTTTATATTAAAAAGCTTGGGATTTATTTAGTGTAGGTACATAGAGCAAAAGTTAGGAAATAAATCAGTCATTAGACGAAGGCTTATCAAGTAATGCAAGAAATATATAGGACTTGATAAGCCTTTTTAAGTGGCTATTTGGTTTTATAAGTGAAGAAATAAATTGGATAAAAGCATAGGGTTTAAGAGGAGGGAGAGAAGAAGGAAGTAGCTTGCGATTGTCACATTAGACCTTTAAAATAGAGATATAAAGAACTAGAATGTCAATCAAGCCAAGGAGAAATTATGAGCCAAAGCGTTAAAATCAATTACTATGATACTTTTAAATGTATTGCAGATAAATGTAGTATGACTTGTTGCCAAGAATGGCGTATAGCAGTAGATGAAGATACGAAGAAAAAATGGGTAGGCCATCAAATAGAAGATGTAGAAAATAACACAAAAATTTCATTGTGTGGATGCTTAGAAGAGGAAGAATCAGGGAGCATTATTAAGCTGAATAAAGACAAAAAATGTCCTTTCTTAAACAAGGATAAGCTTTGTAAATTAGTGAGCCAATTAGATGAAACATTTTTATCTAAGACATGTGATACTTTCCCAAGACAAAAAAATGAATTTGAAGGAAGAATAGAGCAGACATTAGCCTCTTGCTGTCCTGTTGTAGTGGACTTTATGCGTGACCAAAAGCCACAGTTGTTAAAGGAAAACATTAAACATGCACATCCAGAAGAAGCATTACTCTTTGAAATACGTGAAGTGATGTTAGGATTAATGGATGAAGGGGCTTATACATTACCAGAGCGTCTGATGACGATTTTCTATACTTTATTAGAGTTTTTAGACAGAGAGAAACTAAGTATTGAGCAAGTAAAGGTTTCTAGTGGGGAAAAACAACTAAAGCCGCTTATTAAAGCAATTAGAAATATGGATTTTTCTTTAGTAGATGCCCTTTTAGAAAGTAATGAACTTTTCTTAGATGTGGTAGAAAATTATCGTAAGCAAGGGCTTTATGTAGACTATTTAGAATCCATTGCACAGCTAGCGGAAAATTTAGAAGCTGATTATGGGGAAGAAGAGCTTTTAGAAAGACAAGCTGAATTTGAAAAGGTATTATTAGAATACAAACAGCTTTTAAAACACTATATTATGTCAGAGATTATTAGTAATGGTTTAATGCCAGAAAGTAATTTAGAGGATATGGTAGTAGCCTTTGAATGGATTGTAATGGAGTATAGCGTGATTAGACAAGCGCTCTTCTTAAAATGGTTAGAGCAAGGTGAAGAAGGCTTAAGCTATGAAACAGTGAGAGATTACATTACGGTTATTGCAAGAGTAACAGGCTATGATGCAAGTGATATTTATGAATACCTTGAAAATAGCTTTGAGGATGTCATTTGGGAGTGGGGTTATATGGCAATGGTACTTGGTAACCTTGAAATGTAAGTAAAAGTGATTCAAGCATAATGAAGATAAAAATAAAGTAGATAAGATAAGTAATAGATAAAAAATAATCATTAAGATTATAAATCATACTAAAGAAAAGAGAGAGGAAATAGAAAATATGTATTATGTACCAGATGGAACAACAAAATGTGGATATTATGAATGTAAAGAGTGTGGTGCAAGATTTTTATCACTACAATTAAGTGAAGTGATTCCTTGTCCATATTGTGAAAAAGATTTTGACCCAGAGATTGGACCAGATGAAGAAATGACAGCATTAGATGCGGAGGCAACACTTCAAAAAGTTCTTGAAGGAGAAGAAGTAGAGATGTGGGATAAGCTGCTTAGCCTTGCTATTACAGGTGGCGATGAAGAGTGGCTATAAGAAAAAATATGTAGTTAATTAATACGGTAATGAACAAGAAAGAAATGAACTAAAGAAAAATAGCTAGTTTAAGTTAGAGCTTAAGCTAGCTATTTTTATGTGATTAATATAAGAAATCTATTTTAATTATTTAATAGAAAGATATGGATGATAATGTATCTCTATGAATAAATATAAACTTATGCTAGTAGATAAAAGTAGTTACAAAAATGAAGTTTAAAAGACTAAAAGAGTTGAAATAATATTAAAATATGTTGTCAGAAAATTTAGAAGTTATGTGAATGTGTTGACAATTTGTGGCAAGAGGCGCATAATATCTAAAACAACGAAATTATCATAAAATTCGACTAATGAAGTTTTGGAAATTTAAAATTGCAAAATAAAATTAGTTAACTTAATTCAGGGAATGAAGAGAATATACATTAACCTTGAATTATATTCATTAAAAATGATTAAGTTGGAAAATAGAATAAGGGGGATTAATAAGATGAAAAGAAAATTAGCATTAGCTGTAGCACCATTCTTAGCACTTGGTATGTTAGTTGGCTGTGGCAGCAAGGAAGCATCAAATGATACAACTTCAAATGCAGCATCTACAGAAAATACTTCAGGGGAAACAACAAGTGGGGAGGAAATTGCTGAAACTTTAGTATTTGCACAAGGTGCAGAACCTCGTGGATTAGATCCAGCATATGTAGATGATGGGGAATCTTCAAAAGTAATCGTTAACGTCTATGAAGGACTTTTAGCTTATGCAGAAGACTCTACAGAGGTAGAACCTTGTTTAGCAGAAAGCTGGGAAATCTCAGAAGATGGTTTAACTTATACATTTAAATTAAGACAAGGTGTTAAATTCCATGATGGAACAGACTTTAATGCAGAAGCAGTTAAAATCAATATTGATAGACAATTACCACCACAAGCTACAGAAGATATGCCATATGCAAGCTTTGTATTTGCAGATGTTAAGGAAGTTAATGTGGTAGACGAGTTTACAGTAGAAATTATCTTAACAAAGAAAAACACAGCATTTCTTGCAAATCTTGCAATGAGTCTTGCAGCACCAATGGTAAGTCCTGCAGCGCTTGAAGCAAACAATGGTAACCTTAACCAAAATCCAGTGGGAACAGGCCCATACAAATTTGTAGAATGGAATCCATCTGAAGATATTATTCTTACAAGAAATGATGAGTACTGGGACGAAGCTGCTAAAACAAAAAATATTGTTTTCAAATTCATTCCAGATAACTCAGCTAGAATCGTAGCCCTTAAGAGTGGCGAAGTAGATATGATTGATGGTATCGATTCAACAGGTGTAGATCAAATTATTGCTGATGGCAACCAAATCCACAATGTGCCAGGGATGAACCTAAATTATCTTGCTTACAATGTAACAAGAGAATATTTTGATGATATAGCAATCAGAACATCGCTTTCTAAAGCAGTTAATGTACCAGAACTTGCAGAAGGTCTTTATGGAGAATATGCAGAAGTAGCTACAACAATTTTACCAAGCTTTATGCCAGGCTTTAGTGAAGAAGTTAAACAAGTAGCTTATGACCCTGAAGCAGCTAAAGCAGAACTTGCAGCAGCTGGATTTGCAGGACCAATTAAAATGATTGTTTACAACAATCCACGTGTATATAACACAAGAAATAAAGCACTAGCAGAAGCAGTTCAAGGATACTGGAATCAAGTAGGTGTTGAAGTAACAATTGAAGACTACGACTGGACTACATATAAGGATAAAGTTGTAGCAGGTGACTATGATGTATGCTTCTATGGATGGGTTGGAGATAATGGTGACCCAGATAACTTCTTAAATCTTTTATGTGACCAAAATCCATCTATGAATGTTGCTAGATTTAATGATGAAACTTATAATGCAATGATTGCAGAAGGTACATCTACAGAAAAAGGACCTGAAAGAAATGCTATCTATGCAAAAGCTGAACAATATATTGCAGATCAAGCACTATGGCTTCCAATTAGTCATGCAAGCAACCTTTCAGCATATGTACCATCTGTACAAAATTATTCTTACCACCCAACAGGTAATATCTTCTTCAAAAATATATATAAAACAAAATAATGAGTAAAGAAAATAGAAGATAAATCAAATACCATTTGTTAAGCGATTAAGCAGAGCAAATGGTATTTGTTGTTTTAAGGGATATGTAAAAAACTATAAAATTTAAAAGAAATAACAAGGTAATAAATCACTTAATTACACTACAAAATAATTAGGTTTAGGTTAAATAAGAAGAAAAGGAGCAAGGATAGATGTTAAAGTACATAACAAAACGACTTTTACTTTTAATACCCGTTTTATTAGGCGTATCTATTATTATATTTGCTATTATGCGTGTCTTCTCACCAGATCCAGCAGGTATTGTACTTGGACAGCATGCTACAGTGGAGTCTATGGAAGAATGGCGTGAGGCAAATGGTTTAAATGAACCAGTTGTTACCCAATACATAAACTATATGGCAGGTGTTTTAAAAGGAGACTTTGGAAATTCGTACTATACTAAAAAGCCGGTGGCAACAGAGATTTTCTCACGTTTTCCAGCGACAATAGAACTTGCAATTTGTGCCATCATTATTGCTTCTATTATAGGAATCTTATTAGGAACAATATCTGCTGTTAAGAAGAATTCTATCATTGATAATATCAGTATGGTGTTATCTCTAGTGGGCGTTTCTATGCCAATCTTTTGGCTGGGTATTTTGCTAATTATTCTTTTCTCAGGAATTTTAGGATGGCTTCCAGCACAGGGGCGTATTGAAACACTTTTAAGACCAGATAATGTAACAGGACTTTATTTAATAGATAGTTTAATGGAAGGGAATATGGAATCTTTCGTATCAGCGCTGAAACATCTTGTATTACCTTCATCAGCCTTAGCTATGTATTCTATGGCAATTATTGCACGTATGACAAGAAGTACAATGCTTGAAACATTATCTCAAGACTATATCCGTACAGCAAGAGCCAAAGGAATTACGGAAGGTCGTGTCATTAGGAAACATGCCCTTTCCAATGCAATGATTCCTATTGTAACGGTTATAGGGATTCAGCTTGGTTATTTATTAGGAGGAGCAATGCTTACAGAAACAGTATTTGCTTGGCCAGGTATTGGTAAATACACAGTAGAAGCGATTATGAAATCAGACTTCCCAATTGTACAAGGCGTTGTTCTATTGATTGCATTTATTTTTGTTATGATGAATTTAATCGTGGACATTATTTATGCATTCTTAGATCCTCGTATTCGTTATTCATAATCCATAAAGCAAAAAGAAATGGTAGTGTCGAGTAGTCTATGAAAGATAGAAATCAAAGATTAGCTACACTAAGCCTAAAGAGGATAATAGGAGGAGAGAAAATGGAAACACAACAAATAGTCATAGAAAAACCAGAATCAAAATTTAAGCGTATGTGGGAAGTGCTCATTCAAAACAAAGCAGCTGTTGTTGGATTAGTGGTTATTTGTATTCTAGTGTTTATTGCGTTATTTGGAAAATGGCTTACACCATATGATCCAAATTTAGGAGATATGTCAGCCAATAAGTTACCACCTTGTAGTGAGCATTGGTTTGGAACAGATGAACAAGGAAGAGATATTTTCTCACGTATTATTGATGGAACAAGAGTTTCATTATCTGTTGGGATTGAGGCAGTTGCCTTTGCGCTTGTAATAGGGACAGTTCTTGGAGCGGTAGCAGGCTATAAGGGTGGAAAAATAGATACAGTGATTATGAGGCTGATGGACATTATGATGTCTATTCCAGATATATTACTTGCAATTACTTTAATGGCAGCACTAGGTAGAGGGATTGATAAAGCAGTTATTGCCATTGGTCTTGTAACAATTCCAGAGTATGCACGTATTGTAAGAGGAAGTATCATGTCAATCAAGGATAGTGAATATGTTCAAGCTGCTAAGGTAATTGGGAATAATGATGTGGTGATTATCTTTAAGCATATTTTACCAAATGTTTTATCACCAATTATTGTACGTGCAACACTAGGTATTTCCACAGCCATTTTAAATGTTGCAGCACTTGGTTTCTTAGGATTAGGGGTACAACCTCCTTATGCAGAATGGGGCGATATGTTAGGTCGTGCAAGAAGTTTTATCTTTGAAGCACCATATATGCTGATTTTCCCAGGGCTTGCAATTACAATCACAGTATTAGCATTTAACTTATTAGGCGATGGCTTAAGAGATGCCTTCGACCCTAAATCACAACACTAAGGAAAGGAGGAATTGAGATATGTTACTGGAAGTAAAAGATTTATGTACATCTTTTAAAATGAAACGTGGGACAGTAAACGCTGTGAATCATATCAATTTTAACTGTGAAGAAGGAGAAATCCTTGCCATTGTAGGAGAAAGTGGTTCAGGTAAAAGTGTTACCTCCCTTTCAATTATGCAGCTTTTAGCAGAAAATGCGAAAGTGACGAGCGGTGAGATTCTTTATAGAGGAGAAGACCTTTTAAAGAAAAATAAAGCAGAGCTAAGAGCATTAAGAGGCAATGAAATCTCAATGATTTTCCAAGAGCCTATGACTTCTCTGAATCCAGTTATGCGTATTGGAGATCAGCTTTGTGAAAGCATTCGTTTACATATGAAATTAAATAAAAAAGAGGCGATGGCAAGAGCAGTAGAGATGCTGGAGCTTGTAGGAATTCCTTCTCCTGAGCAACGTGTGAAGGATTATCCACACCAAATGTCTGGTGGGATGAGACAACGTGTCATGATTGCAATGGCACTTTCTTGTAATCCATCTTTATTGATTGCTGATGAACCAACAACTGCACTAGATGTAACCATTCAAGCTCAAATCTTAGATTTAATTTATCGTCTAAGAGAAAAGTTAGGCATGGCAGTACTTCTCATTACCCATGACTTAGGGGTTGTAGCAGAAGCAGCAGATAGAGTAGTGGTAATGTACTGTGGTCGTGTGGTAGAAGAAGCTAAAGTAGAAGATTTATTTGAAAAACCACTTCATCCTTATACACAAGGGCTACTTGCATCTATTCCAAGAGCAGATGAGGATAAAGAAAAACTTTATATGATTGAAGGAATGGTACCGAATCCAATGAATATGCCAAAAGGTTGCGCATTTAATGAGAGATGTGAAAAGTGCATGGGCATTTGTAAGGAAGAGCAACCAAAAGAGCATGTGATTGGTGGTCGTAAGGTTAGATGTCATTTATATAATGAAGATATAAGAGAAGGGCAAGAAAATGTAGTAGCATCAGCTCATAAAGAAGTAACAAGTCAGCAAACTGAAATAGATACAAAAGAAGTAGCAGTAAGCTTAGATAAGGAGGCAGAAAGATAATGGCAGAAATAAATCCAAAACAAGAAAAAGAAGTATTACTTGAAATTAACCATTTATCTAAGGAATTTACTGTTGAGAAGAATTTCTTTGGGAAACCAACCAAAGTCCTTAAAGCAGTAGATGATGTTTCCTTTAAAATTTATAAACAAGAAGCTTTTGGCCTAGTTGGAGAAAGTGGTTGTGGAAAAACAACCATTGGTAAAATGCTGGCCAATGTGTATACACCAACTAGAGGCGAAATTATTTATAATGGTGTAGACCTTGCGAAACTCAGTCAAAAGGAAAGAAGAGCATATTGTAAGGATATTCAGCTTGTTTTCCAAGACCCATATGCCTCACTCAATCCACGTATGACAATAGGTGATATTATTGCAGAACCTATTTTAGTCAATAAATTAATGCCAAAAGCAGATGTAGAAAAGCGTGTGAATTATCTTTTAAACTGCGTTGGTCTAGCAAGTCATCAAAGAAATCGTTACCCACATGAGTTTTCAGGCGGACAAAGACAAAGGGTAGGTATTGCAAGAGCGTTGGCAGTAGAACCAAAATTAATTGTATGTGATGAACCTGTTTCAGCCCTTGATGTATCGATTCAAGCACAAGTGCTTAACTTATTAGTGGATTTAAAGCAAGAGTTTGGCTTGACTTACTTATTTATTGCCCATGGCTTAAATGTAGTAAAACATATTAGCGACAGAGTAGGGGTTATGTACTTAGGAAAAATGCAAGAGCTAGCAGACAAACATGAGCTTTATGACCATCCACAGCATCCTTATACAAAAGCCTTACTTTCTTCATCACCAATTATTGATCCAAAGCTTAAGAAAACAAAAGAACGTATTATCTTAAAGGGTGACGTACCAAGTCCAATTGCACCACCACCAGGATGCCGTTTTAATACACGTTGCTATCTCAATAAGACCGGCGCTTGTACAAGTGAATGTCCATCACTTGTAGATGTGAAAGGTAATAATCATTTAGTAGCGTGTCATTTAATCCAACAAGGAAAATAAAGAACAAAAAAACAATGACCATTTTGCATCAGGTCATTGTTTTTTTGCTACTAAATTTTTGAAGTACGAGCAATTTTAAAACGCCTAAATTTCAACTTGCTGAAAGTATAAGAGCAGGACTCAAACTTCCTAATAATAAGATTAATGGATTGTCTTGTCCATATAAAAAGAGCCAGCTTGGGAATATGTATATATTGTAGGGAATCCAATAGATTGCCACCTCTTTAGAAATATGGGTGATGGAACAGTGGCTAGAATAAATTTGTTTATATAGAATTAGTATAGCATAATTAATTGATAATATTTAGAATATATGTAACAGTTTTTATGTTTAAATATTGTATTAAAGAATGTGGGGCATGGGAAATTTCATAGGAGATATTTTTCTGATGATATTCTTTGGTTAGATGCCTTATTAGTATTTTGGTGTTTTATAGTACATAGGCTCTCTTTTTTTGCACCCAAAATGCGAGGTACAGCAGTATGAAATACGATATCTTAATGATAAGGAGATAAACGAATGGATTGGATTAACAGATTAAATAGTGCAATTGGCTATATTGAAGAAAATATCACAGATGAAATAGATATGGAAAAGGTAGCAAATATTGCAGGATGTTCTAGCTATCATTTTCAAAGGATGTTTGCATATATGTCAGAGCTTCCTTTATCTGAGTATATTCGTAGAAGGAAAATGTCGTTGGCAGCAGCTGAGCTTTTAACAGGCGAGAAGAAGATTATAGATATTGCCCTTCAATATGGCTATGATTCACCAACAGCTTTTACACGTGCTTTTAAAAAGGTGCATGGTGTGGCACCCTCTCAAATAGGAGAAAAGGATGTGGTGATTAAAGCGTATCCACCTATTCGTTTCCATATTACCATCAAAGGAGAATGTGAAATGAATTATCGTATTATAAAAAAAGAAGCGTTTAAAATTGTAGGAATTTCTATGCCTTTAGAAAAAGAACTTGAAAAGAATTTTGAAATGGTGCCTCAGATGTGGGGAAAAGCAGCAATGGATGGCACTATTCCTAAGCTGTTAGAAATGGCAAATACAGAGATAAAAGGAATCTTAGGTGTTAGTACTTGTAATGATAAAGAAGATTGGAAGTATTATATTGCAGCAGCTAGTACATTAGAGGTACCAGAAGGGATGGAGGCATTTGAAGTGCCAGCAGCAACATGGGCTATTTTTAGAGGAGAAGGAAAAATGCTTGGTATTCAAGAGTTAGAGTGCAAAATCGTAACAGATTGGCTACCAACATCTGGTTATGAATATGCCAATGCACCAGATATCGAAGTATATTTCAATTCGGATCCTGAGCATGCTATTTATGAAGTATGGATACCGATTGTAAAAAAATTAAATTAGTGCATACAATCTTGTGTGCAACTAGATGGGGGAGATACCTATGGTTCATTTAGTATATTGTGATAACACTGGAAAAAAAGGCGAACATGAATTAGATAAGATTCTATCAGGTCAGAAGAGTATGGTTGTACGAAGTGCAGCAGGGAGAAAGATTCCACATAGTAGAGTGTTTGAAGAAGAAATCAATCAAGTATTTGCAGACAATGAAGAGAAGCTTGCCTTAACAGAGAAGCAAAGAGCAAGATGGCATAAAAAATGTATTTGTATAGTGGAATTTGAAAAGGTTGAAGTAGTAGAGCCAGCATTAGAGTTTGAGAAACAAAGCAATATGGATGATTGGCTCATTATCGAAAAGATAGAGGATGTTTTAGTGGGAACAAGTATTCCTTATAACTATGAAAAATCTAGATTTTAAAAGGCTGGCTACAAGGTCATTGTAATAATAAATGATAGAGTAAAAGTTAAGATAGAAATAAAGGAGATGTCATATGAACTCAGTGAAATAAGTTTATATGACATCTCCTTTTAGTTAGTATTGCATGAGTCACTTTTGCAAAACTCAATATGTATAAAAATCTAAGATTTAATTTGTATATATGGAAGTATAAGATTAGTCAAAGATAAAAAGTTCTTCAATAGGTGTTTTCACAACTCTTGAAATATCAATGGCTAGCTTTAATGAAGGATTATATTTACCAGCCTCTAATCTCATAATGGTTTCACGTCTCACACCAACCTTGTCAGCGAGTTGTTCTTGGGTTAATTCTTGTAACACTCTATATTTTTTTAGATTACATATAAATTCAGCCATACTTATTCCTCATTTTCAAAACGGTATAATAAATATTGTTGTAAGAAACCATCTAGAGCCAAGGCGATTCCGATGAGTCCAAGTAAGAAATGGCATAGGCTTTCAACGCTAGAAAATTTCTCTATGAAGCAAATTGTTGCTATAAAAATAAGGTTTAAAGCAATTTTATGAGCTAATGCGTCTGCACGATAACGATTAGAGATAAAACGTTCATCCATTAGAGTATTAGACATCTTACCTTCATAATAGAAACCAAAAAAGCCGAAGAAGACAAAAAAGAAAGTGGCATAAGATATAGATTCTAAATGGGGGATAAAGCCTAGAAATCCTGTAAAACCTAATAAGCCAAATAGTCCAAACTTGGGATTGATAGTTCGGGTATGCGTTTGAGTTGAAGTGTTACCTAAAGAAAATAATAGTGTGCGGTTGAAAAATTTACTTAAGTTCTTTTTTGTGTTCATATAAGTCTCCTTAGATTTGTGACATATTTATCATGTAATGATATAAATATATCACATTATCAAACAAATTAAAACTATTATTTATTATTTTGAATATTTGCTTCGGGTTATTACTCAGTAGTGTTAAAATAAAGATGACCAGGCGTTCTTCAGGAAGTAATTCAAAAGGGAGCAGCACCTGTGATGGAACCAACTATAGAACCTTGGGGACAAAAAACATATTATATTGCAGACCTAGACAGAGGGGAATTTGATTGAGATTGGATCTTTTAATGAAGCATAGTTTTTACAATCAAGAAAAATATGATAAGACGATAGGGGGGGGAGAGCGACTACTTTCCCTCTATTTATGATGACAAGAAAAATAATAAAGGTATAGAAAAAGCCATTTAAAAGAATCCTAATAAAGTGGTATATGTATATAGTAGTAATAAGAAGAGAACCTATGAAGTATAGGCACAACTAATTTTAAGTCTTCATATAAAAAACTGAAGATTGGAGGAAATGGTGTGATAAATAAGGTAAAGAGTGGCATGAGAGCAAAGTGGAATAAAATACTAGATCGATACCAAATGTGGCGCACACATAACTTTATACCTTCTAGCAAATTTTTGTATTGGGTTGCACTGATTTTGATAGCAATGGCTGTTGCAGCTGAAGTTGGAAGGATTATGGTACCTGAATGGATTGGTTATGCCATTGTAATGATTATATGTATTTTGATTGGCATTGTGGCAAGAGCTATTATAGGTTGGGTGGCAACGCTCTTTTTAAGAGGTAGCATAGAAGAATTAATCTCAGGACTTATGATTTTATTTGTAACAGTAGGTGGTGTAGGTTATCTTGCTTTTAGGATGGACCGTATAGAAATAGTGGTTATAGGAAGTATTATTGGTTTATTTTTAATTTTATTCTTGAAGAGTCTATGGTCTTTTATTGTCGGTAAGCTATATACCAAATTTAATGGCTGCGTAGTAATAGTAGGCGTATTATTAATTGGTATGGGTGTATATTTTTTAAATAGTAAGGGGTTTGAAGATACATATATAAAGACCTACTTACATTTAGAAAAAAATGCACCTGTTTTGACAGAAGCTGAAAGTAGAAAGTTTCAATCCTCTGTGCAAGGGGGAGAATATACTGTTTTAACAGCAACCTATGATTTGTCTGATGCAGACATTACTTCAAAAACGGTAAATTTAACAAGTTATGCACAAAATAAAGGTTTTGCTGGTTATGTTAAAGAAAAATATCAAGGTTATGGACTTAATAAAGTTCCACTTAGAGGTAAGATTTGGTATCCGAGAGAACTCAAGAATTGTCCAACACTTTTTATTATTCATGGGAATCATGACTATATAGAAGAGTCTTATTTAGGCTATGAGTATCTGGGACAATACCTTGCATCTTATGGTTATGTTATGGTTTCTGTTGACCAAAATGCTTGTAATCTATTAACCAATGAAAATGATGCAAGAGCTATTTTACTTCTTGAAAATATCAAAGCTGTTCAAAAATATAATGCACAAAAAGATAATCCAATCTATCAAAAGATAGACACTCAAAATATTGCCATAGCAGGTCATTCTAGAGGTGGTGAAGCAGTCTCAATTGCCTACTTATTTAACGATGAAGAAGTCAATCCCAATAACGGAAAAATAAAACTGGATTACCATTTTAATATCAAATCAATTATTGCCATCGCACCAACCATTGACCAGTATCAACCAACTAGTAAAGCTGTGGAATTAGAGGATGTGAATTATTTGATTATTCATGGGGCTAACGACCAAGATTTATATGATTTTGGTGGGATTAAGCAGTATAAGGATATTCACTTTACAGGAGAAGGCGATTATATTAAAACGTCGCTTTATTGTGCAGGTTGTAATCATGGGCAGTTTAATTCAAGATGGGGATTATACGATCGAACAGGATTTTACAGTAAAGCGCTCAATGTAGAAAACTTTGTAAGTGAACAGGAACAGCAAAGAATTGCAGAAATTTTTATTAAGACTTTTTTAGATTGCACTTTAAAAGGAAATAGAACATATATCAGCCTTTTTGAAGACTATAGAAAGTATAGAGAAAATATACCCCAAACCCTCTATGTACAAAGCTATCAAACCTCTGATTTTAATGTGATTGGCAATTTTGAGGAAGATACCATACTAACCACAGGTACAATGAAGGGCGTAGAGCTTGATGTGGAGGGGGGCAGTGTTTGGACAGAAGGCTTATATCCAACAGAAGCAGCAAATGGCAATAGTTCAGCTTATATTCAATGGAACAATAATAAAACGCCAACCTTAAAAATAGATACACCAGTACTCGATGTGAAGGGACATATCTTACAATTTGATGTGATGAATCTAGAAGAAGGCTTTAAAGAAAAAGAGGTTGAGGAAGGAAAAATTGGACTTTTACAAGGAAGTATTATTTTAGAAGATACCATGGGAAATCAGTCAACCATCAGATTAGCTGATGTAGCGACCATTTATCCTGCTTTTTTAGTAAGACTTACTAAGCTTCAGTATCTTTCTGATAGTATAGAGTATAAGCATCAATTTCAAACAGTTACTATTCCAATAGGATTATTTGAAAGTGAAAATAGTGAACTAGATACCAGTCAAATTACAGGGATTAGGATAACTTTTGAGGGAGAAACAGGAACAGTAGCTATTGATGAAATAGGTTACCGTTAAAAAAATAAAGAAATCATACAGCGCAAAAAATGAGCCTACAAATTACAAATAAGAGTGAGTAATTTGTAGGCTGTTTTTTATGAATTTAATATAGCATTACACATCATATTAGCGTAGCTTTTGGTACAGAAACCATAGAGAGATTTGGTAACAGGATTGATGTCTAAAAGAACTTTATTAGATGGGTTTGAAGCATCTTGATAAATAACAGTTATATTGTTACCAAGCTGAGTATGGTAGGTAGTAGGCTCCTTTAAATCACCGAGATTGTGTTGTTTAATAAATTCGGCACCTAAGGTTTCTAATTCTTTTGAGTTAATATCAGTAAGTGCCTGTGTATTATAGCCAGAATATAAATCTAAACGGATAAGTTCTTTTGTATTGGCATTAAAGGTGGCACCATATTGGATACCCATTTCATGGTCATAGATACTACAATCTACATAATCGTGATTTAATTTAGTCAGTTTATTTTGCATTCGTGCAATACCATTTTGATGAGATTTTTGATAGTGTTCAAATTGTTCATTAGTAATGAGCCCACTTTCAAACTCTTCTTGTATTTTAGCGCTCCAATAAGCATCTTCTGCGGCAATATTGCTTTCATTAACAATGGAAACATACACTATAAAATCTTCAGGAACAGAAAGATGATAATATTGATCTAAGGCTTCTTTAACTTGACTGATATAGTAGATTTCAAGGGCAGGGTCAACCTTTTGATATCCAGGGATAATATCCTCAGTCATTACATCGGTAAGGTTATCTTCTACAGCATAAACCACATTTTTTTGAATAGAAGAATGTACATTTTCAGTAGCATAAGATTGTGAAAAGGAAAAGGTGCCAATGCCCAGTGCAATCACACCTAGAGTAGCAAATTTTTTTATATTCATAGTATACACTCCTTTGAATTAAATTGACTCATTTGAAATAAGTACTTATTACTGTTTTAGTATAAAAAATCAATGTCATAGAAGTTTGAGACAGATGTCAAATAGTTGTAAAAT
>JAGAVZ010000205.1 GCA_017941635.1 Cellulosilyticum sp. | reverse complement strand
TGTTGCTGCACGTACGCCACCATTTTCTTCTTCTCTTGTAAACGGTAAATTTTCAATTGTATTTTTATCTTCTACACCATATGCGTAAGCAAACTTATGAGATCTTAATTCATTATTTTGTAAATATAAAGTCACAGCAGTTAAACCATAGCGTCTTGGCTTATCACTAATAATCCACTCAATGGCAATATGCGCTGCCTGTCCCTCTAAAACAAACGTTTCCTTTGCCTTACGCTCTCCTAAATCGGTATGGGGAAGTACCGCTTGCAATGCTGCTTGAATAAAGACCGTTTTTCCCCCACCATTTTCAAGTAAAATTGCTGTATTGTGCCCTGCACAAGTAAAGATTTCGTCATTATAACGCTTGCCACCATTTTCATAAATTACATTGGTGTATCTTATTTTTGATATCGATGCCATTTATTTTTACTCCTTATTTCTAGCTAAACTGATAAATAAAATCTAATAATCCACGATTATATTCATAATCCATATAATAACGCTGAATAATCACTTTTGCTTTTTCTGTGATTTCAAGCTCATTGTTTCCTATATCTTTTAGAATGTCTTGCTTTTCTAAGAAGTTTTTCGTCATATTTAAGAAACTGACACGGCTGGCACTTACACCGGCTTGCTTTTTAGCTTTCTCTTTTACATCATCTAGTGCCATCCACTTTTCAATAATTTTTTGCCAGTTGTATTCTTGATCCTCTTCTACCTTCTTAAGTTGTTCTTCTCCTAATGACGCTAATGTTTCCATTCTTGCATGAATGGCTTCTAACCACTCTTCCATGGTGATAAATGCTCTTGTTGGTTCTTTCGTCTGATAACTATTGTAAAACTCACCTAGTAAAATCATGGTTGCAACATACATTAAATAAATATCTAAATTCGTTGCATTGTTTGGTAAGTAAAGCTTCTTAATAGTTTCATTACTCATTTGAAAAGGCGAACTGCTTGCAATAGGCACAAGATGTGCCATGCCACCTGCAATGATAATCGTCGCCTGATCTTGACTTGCAAATTGATTCATTAACTCTTCAATACGTTCTTCTCTTGTATAAGCACGCACATCCCCTACTGGCAAATTACCTGTCCTGGCTAATTTGCTATATAATTTGTATGCTTCTAATATCTCTTGATTTCTATAGTCCATCTGTGTCACCTTCTTTTGTCTTAATGCTTATATCTACAAGCATATTCTTAATTTCAAAACGCGGTACTTTTTGAACCGTCCCTGTATATTCTATAATCTTCATATGGTTTGTGACCCCACCTAAAGCTTCTTTTACACCATTTAAGACACTCTCTTCATCTAGTGTACTAAAATCAATCGGTGATTTTTGATGGAGAATCATCCATACATCATAGAACATTCTTTCTTCTAATCGCATTGGATTTGTTTCTTCTATATGGGTTAAAATTTCTTCTAAAGTCATATAGCTTCTACCTTCAAAGAATGGTAAAACTTCATCCATAATCTCTTTAAAGTATTGTCCAAGTTTTGATTTACTCTTATTTAATGCTTCATCGGTTGCACCTTCAACAAAGGCTCTACCTTTCTCTTCTTCATAGCCTCTTTCAATACGTTGTTTTCCAAAGATACTCATTGGGTTCCATACTTTAGCACACTCTAGCTCTAAAAATGGTGCCATAAAGGTTTGGCTTGTATAAAGTGGCATAGGTTGCCCCATGAGTGCATCTACAATTTCTTGTTGGAAATTAAAGCTATCAATCCCAATATAGTAAAGTGATTGCTGTGCTGCTTCTAGGGCATGGGTTCTAAGAATAATACTTTCTTTTAATAATTTACTATGCTCATGATGTACTTCTTCTAAGCGGTTATCAATTCTTAAAATCAATTCATAGGCCTTTTTATCTTTTTCATTATCTAGCTGATATTTTAAACTGTCTTTTGTCAGTCTAACAAACTCTTGAAGTTCATCAAATTCTTCATTTTCTCTCATCAGCCTAAGATTAATATCTTCAATCAGACGTTTATAACGTCCATAAGTTTCTTCAGATATAATACTTCTGCTGACTTCATTTTTAATTTTAGTTAACCTTTCGGTTAAAGCTTCTGCTGATAAATCCATTTCGTCCACTTGTCTTAATGCACCCATAAATTCACCTTTTTCAAGCTGTTTACGCATGAGCAATTGATTAATAGAAATCTGAAACTCACTAAAATATTCCTTACTTGAGAAAATAAGCTCTAGTCCCTGCTCATCTAGTGCATAGTACTGTGTATTAGACTTTAAGTCTGATTTGGCTGCCTTTAAAATAGAATAATAAACCGTTTCTTCTTGTCCAGTTTCCCAGTTGTAAAAGGTACGACTATTACGCTTCCCATTAGATGGTCTATACACCTCTAAAATTTCTCTTGCCAAGTTTTCAAACCCTTCTTGGTCTAAATCTATTTTTTGATGACATACTTCATTTAAAAAAGCTGCAAGTTCACTCATCCCACTTGTCTTTTGACGCATAATCATATTTTCAAAGAAAAAGAGTAAAGTCAGCATCCCTAATTCATAATAAGGTAAATCATTGCCACTACGATCTTTTCCTTTCTTTCTATCTAAGCGGTGCAATGGTTCATAAATAGCAAGCCTTTTCATACGCTCACCGAACTGATCCATCACGCTTCTTGCCTCTATGTTCATCTTGTTGCCTCCAACTTGTCTTAGTATGTTTGTTTACAAAAAGTTGCTTTTGTTACTACATCCTTCCATTATACTACATAAATTGATGATTTTTATATAAAACTTCTTTACTTTTAACAAAAAAGTGCATTGTAATATTGAAAATCAAAATAGACCCTGTAAACTAGAAACTCTTTTTATAAGTATCTAATCTACAAGGTCTATTCTTATATATCGTTATAGCTTTTTGATTCAGTAAAAATATCTCTTTTAAATTGACTGTCCCTGTTTACATATATTAGTTACTTTATGAGATATCTGTGTTACTTCTTCAAACTTTTCGTTAAGCTCACTTGTTGCCTTTGCTTGCTCCTCTACAATATTTGCAGATTGGTCAATACTATTTTTTACCTGATTAAGTGACTTAATAATCTCAGCTAGATTTTGGTTGATTTTAGTTGCTGCCTCACCACTCATTTTAGAAAACTTGCCCATTTCATCTGATACGACTGCAAATCCTCTTCCTGCTTGTCCTGCTCTTGCTGATTCAATAGAAGCATTTAATGCAAGGATATTTGAATAGTTTGCATTCTTTTGAATCTGATCGACTACACTATTTGCTTCTTCTATCTGCTTTCTTACCATATCTGTAATTTCTTGTACTTGCTTCATTTCTAAAGCTAATGTCCTTGCACCAGCTGTAATCTGCTGAATATATGCGCCTGTTTGAGTAATAGAGTTAGATAAACCATTTGCATTATTGATAATTTCTTCTTTATCTTCAGTAGAAAAAGTATAGACTATAAGACCCACTACCTCTCGCCCATCAAAAATAGGTGTAATGGTTCCTTCAAATGCAACACCAAAGACTTCCTTTGGCACTTTATTATATGCTTGCTTTCCTGTTCTTATTACCTCATCAAGTTTATGATCTGGGTCGTCCATTGTGTAACCCACCTCAAAACTTAACCCAATATTCTGTGCTTTAAAATAAGCTTCTACTACCCTATCCCTATTCATTACACAAATGGCAGCATCTCTACCTGTCATTTTTTGAATAAGTGGCACTAAATCAATTACCTCTTTTAACTTTTTATGCATACTTAACCCCTAATTCTATTATTTTCATAACACACCATAGATATTATGTAACTTTATGTCATTTTATTACGAGGAGTCCTTCTACGTCAATTAACACCCATTATATATTGATAATAATTATACCTTTTATCCCTCTAGCCCAATGTGGTTATAGACATCTAATAATAACGTAAGAACCTAAAAAAGATCTTGTAAATTCAATTCATACAAATCATTATAATCCTAAGCGATTAAAATTAATCTCATAAAAATGGGGCTGTTGCACTAAGCGCATATAGCTTATAAATATACAGTTTGTTAAACTTAGACAAGTTTAATTGCTTTAACAATTGTATAAAGATAAGTTAAAATGCTTAATGGGACAGCCCCTACTAAAAAGATAGTATTATCCTATATCTAATACTTTTTATCTATTATCAATTACTTATTTTAAAACCTTGAGTAATTATTACATCTAGATTGGCCATTTGTTTAAAAACGGGTCCCAAATTGCTTTCTAGCTTCTTCTGATAGATGCTCTTCTAAATAATTGTGTTCTACATTCTGACGTTCTTCATAACTTGTCATCATTTCTTGATGTGCATGTTCCATCTGAATTTTTAACTCTCTTGCTGATAATAATCTACATCCCTGTCCGCGTATAATAATCTGTTCTAGTGCATCCGATGTAGCAACTGTAATATCATAAGTTGTACTATGCTCGTGAGAAAACTTTTCTATATACTGATCAGCTGTTTCAGCTTCCTTGGTATATACCACATGAATATTATGATAGTCCATAATTTCTGTTTGATGACCTTTTACACGATACGCATCAAATACGACAATAACTTCACACTTATTCATCCCTTGGTAGTTACAAAGCTGTTCCATAAGCTTAATTCTTGCACCATCCATATTTTCTTTAGCAATTTTATTTAAATCTTCCCAAGTATAAATAATGTTATAGCCATCCACTAATAAATAAGGCTGCTTCTTGACTTTATGTTCATTTCTTCTAATAGTTGTTGTGCCTTCATAATAACTTTCACGGGCTGTTTTACGCTTCTTCCAAGCTGATTTTTCCCCTTGGTTAGAATAATAGGTTCTATTTAAAATTTGATCAATTTCATCTAATCCAATCCAAGGTTCTTCATATTCTACTTGCCCCTCTTGCATCATCCCATCATCTTCTATCACTGGCTTTGATTTCAAAACACTTTCAATATGCATATATTCTTTAACTTGATACCAATCCACTAAAAAGCCTGAACCATGGGCACAAAATACAGAACCCGTTGGATTTTGAATATCTCTTTCCGGATCATATCCTATCCTATCAATAACTTCCTCTGCATTATGACATGGTGCATACCCTTTTAAACTACAAAATAAACGACCATGCCCTTTCGTATACGCAATGACTTCTTTTTGATAATTTCTCATGGTTACAACAGGTGCACTTCCTGTTAATAATGCCATTTCACCATCGGTTTGCGTCATCTCACAACTTCCGTGCATTTTTTCAATATCTGTCATAGCACGTCCTACCATTTTTTCAGGTAGCTCTAATTGGAAAGCATAATAGGGTTCTAATAAAATGGATTCTGCTTCCATTAAGCCTTGACGCACTGCACGATAAGTGGCTTCTCTAAAATCTCCACCTTCTGTATGTTTTTTATGGGCTCTTCCTGCAACTAATGTAATCACTACATCTGTAATAGCTGAGCCTGTTAATACGCCTTTATGCGGCTTTTCTTGAAGATGGGTTAAAACCAGTCTCTGCCAATTTTTCTCTAATAAGTCCTCACTACACTTTGTTTTAAAAATGACGCCACTGCCTTCTTCACCTGGCTCTATTAAAACATGGACTTCCGCATAATGTCTAAGAGGCTCAAAATGACCTACTCCTTCAACGATGTTCTTAATCGTTTCTTTATAAAGAATGGTTCCTGAACCAAAAGTAACCTCTACATCAAAACGCTCTTTAATGAGGCTTTGTAAAATTTCAATTTGTACCTCACCCATAATCTGTGCTTGTATTTCTTGTAATTGTTCATCCCATACAATATGCAGTTCTGGTTCTTCCTCTTCAATTTGTCTTAATTTAGGAAGCATCACTTTTGGGTCGCATCCTGCTGGTAAAATCATTTGATAAGATAAGACTGGCTCTAAAATAGGTGCTATTGAACCTTGCTCTATCCCTAAACCTTCTCCTGGTCTTGTTTCACTTAATCCTGTTACGGCACAAATGGTTCCTGCATCTACTTCGCTCACAGCTTCAAATTTCTGCCCTGAATAAAGACGAATTTGATTCACCTTTTCTTCCCAAGTATTTATTCCCTCAATCCCCTTAGTAGATTGACCTGTTAAAAGGGATTTTACTTTAAGCGTTCCACCTGTGATTTTCATATAAGTGAGCCTGTTACCTTGATCATCTCTACCAATTTTAAAGACTTTAGCCCCAAATGTTTCCTTATAAGTTGGCATCTTTGTGTACTGTTGTAGCGCCTTGATAAAAGGTTCTACACCTTCTAATTTTAAAGCTGAGCCAAAAAAGCACGGCAACACTTTCTGACTTCTAATGGCATCTATGATGACATCTTCTTCTACTTCACCATTTTCTAAATACATTTCCATAAGGTGTTCATCACACATAGCAATCTCTTCAAAGAAGCTCTCTGTTCCTATATTTCCAAAATCTATACAATTTCCATGAAGTTGTTTTTTTAATTCTTCCATTAAACTTATTGGATTGGTCCCATTTTGATCCATCTTATTGACAAATATAAAGGTTGGAATCTGATAGATTTGTAATAGACGCCATAAAGTTTTTGTATGCCCCTGTACGCCGTCTGCACCACTTACCACTAAAATGGCATAATCTAATACCTGAAGTGTGCGTTCCATCTCTGCTGAAAAGTCCACGTGCCCTGGGGTATCTAATAAAGTCACACACATATCTTCCATTTCAAAAATAGCTTGCTTAGAAAAAATGGTAATCCCACGTGCCTTTTCTAATGCATACGTATCTAAATAGGCATCTTGATTATCTACTCTGCCTAATTTACGAATTTTACCGCATAAATAAAGCATACTTTCCGATAATGTTGTTTTTCCTGCATCTACATGCGCTAATATTCCAATGACTAATTTTTTCATATATCTGTTCAAATCCTTACTTTTCGAGTTATTGTTTATGCTAATATCTATATCCTTTGCTCATTTTATACTTCTATCATACCAATAAGTAATCCATATGACAATTTGAATCACGCTTCCTCTTTAAAATAACCTTCGAAAAACATACTTTTCTACACCAAAAAAGGAATAAGGAGACACTTTGCCCCCTTATTCCCTTTTTATATGCTATGGTTATGTCTTCTCTTAGCCCTATACACCTAAGCCTTGCATTTGATCCATTACTTTTTTGGTTCGCTCTTCTAAGCCTTTGCCCTTATACTTATTCAGCTTTAAAGCATTGACTATTTTTCCATCTTTCATAAATAAAACTCGCTCACTTTGTGCCGCTATCTTGGCATCATGTGTGACCAATAAAATTGTTGTTCCTTGTGTATTAATTTTCAAAAAGAGCTTCATAATCTCCTGGGCAGCTGTTGAATTTAATGCACCTGTTGGCTCATCTCCAAAAATAATCTTAGGCTCCCCTATTAATGCACGACAAATCCCCGCTCTTTGGAGCTGTCCACCTGAAACCTGTGTAATTTCACGATCTTCCAACTCAGATATGCCACAGGTTTTCATAAGATGCTTTGCCCTTTTAATACAAAGTGCCTTTTGACCTTTCATATCATGCATAGCAGGTAATATAATATTATCTAGTACATTTAAATTTTTTAACAAATGGGGTTGTTGAAAAACAAATCCCATTTCCATGCGACGTAAATCTGCTAAAGCCTCTTCTTTTAAGTTTGAAAGTTCTTTGCCATCAAAGATTACTTTTCCCCCTTGAATCTCATCCATACCACTTAGTGCATACATTAATGTGGACTTGCCACTACCAGAAGGCCCCATAACAGAAACAAATTCACCTTCTTCTATTTGAACTGAAACATGGTCTAAAACAATTTGACTTTTACCTGCTGTTTCAAAAGATTTTACAATATCCTCACCTATAATTAGTTTCTTCATCTTAATCCCCTACTCTCTTATATTCTCAGATATTTTAATTGCTTTCATTCCATCTGCCCCTACTAAAGTGGCTACTACTACTGCGCCAATCATTAAAAGTGGGCATAGTATATAGGTTTCTATTGGTGAAATGGTCAATTCGAAAGCACTTGCCCCTAAAGAAGAAATTAAAATCCCTGCTAGAACTTCTCCTAACGTATTGGCTAAAAAAATACCTAAAATAATGGCTATCCCCAAAACACCACCAGAACGTGCCATATATTGCTTGGTTAAATCCTTGTTTTTAAAGCCTAAAGCTTTTAATGTTGCAATATAAGTGGCATCTTTGGCCATTAACATTTTTATAAATAAAAGTGTAATTAAGAAGCTCATAAAAACAGCAATCATTAAAGCGACACGAGATGCTTTTTGAATAGAAGCTAATGTTGTCCCAAAAATATTCTTTACATATTCTTTAATACTTGCAACTTTTGCAAAACTAAATTGAGCCTTCAATCCCTCTGCCTTCTCTGCTACAATATCTGGATTTGTATAGGTAATATAAATATCGCTCCACATAGTTTCCCCTTGATCTGAACTAAAAGTTGCTTTAGCTGTTTTTCCACCATTAGTCATATCCG
>JAGAVZ010000204.1 GCA_017941635.1 Cellulosilyticum sp. | reverse complement strand
TTGCAATTTGATATCCAAAAATCGTACCTAAAGCTGTTGTGATTGGCAAGCCAACAATGCTTCCAACAGATATGCCAAGCAATATTCTTGTAATATAATCCTGCTTTTCACCTTCAGGAGCAATCTCCTCACAAACTGTTAATGCAATGGAAATGAAAGCAGGATAGAATGCTGCAGATAATATTCTAAAGAATGAAGCAACTAAAATATCATTTGTAAACATGATAATAAAATTAGATACTGCAAAAATTGATAAAATACTGACAAATGTAGTTTTTCTTTCAAATCTGGAAAAAATCATTGGAGTGAACAATCCGAAAATCGCAATGGTGAATGTAAATGAACTTACATACAATCCTGAAATTGCTATGGATGTATTGAAAAATTGTGAAATTTCTGAAATAATTCCAATGATACTTAATGGAGTGTTAATGCCTAAAGACGAAAGCATCAGTATATAAAGAAGTAGTTTTGGATTATTTCTCATTAAAATTAGTTATAGTTTAAATTGTATAAAAAAGTTTGTAAAAAAAAGTAAAAAAAGAAATAGAGATTAAAAATCTCTAAATCTATTTTCCTATGTCTTCAAGAGCAGCACTGATTTGTGCCATAATTTGATCGGTTTTGAAGTGTTGTTGATCCATTGCACCGGAAGGACATGCACCTACACAGGTACCGCATCCTTTACATAATGCAGTGTTGATTTCAGCGTGGTTGGAACCAGCGTCACCAACAATGGAAATAGCTCCGTATGGACATAATTCAACACAAACTTCACAAGCACCACAAATAACTTCATCAGTACGTGCGACAATAGGTTCGATTTCTACTTGACCTTTAGCCATAGGGATAGCTGCTCTGGATGCTGCAGCTGAACCTTGTGCAACAGAGTCAGGAATATCTTTAGGACCTTGAGCTACACCAGCAATGTAAACACCGTCAGTTAAGGTGTCAACAGGTCTGAGTTTAGGGTGAGCTTCCATGTAGAATCCATCTGCGGATTTGGAAACACCTAAGGTTTGTCTGAGTTCATCTGAACCTGCAGAGTGTTCAAGACCTACGCTTAATACAACTAAGTCATAAGTGTATTCAGTTACTTTACCGAGTAAAGTATCTTCTGCTCTGATAGTTAAGGTTAAGTCATCATTTTCGAAGATTTGTGCAGGTCTACCTCTAACGAATTCAATTCCGTATTTTTCTTGGGAGGTTTTGTAGAACTCTTCGTATCCTTTACCAAATGAACGAATATCCATGTAGTAACAAGTTACTTCAGTGTCAGGTTCGTGGTCAATACATAATTGAGCGTTTTTCATGGAGTACATACAACATACTCTAGAACAGTAAGGTTTACCGATTTGCTCATCTCTGGAACCGACACAGTGGATGAATGCAACACGTTTAGGTTCAATACCATCTGAAGGTTTGATAACGTGTCCACCAGTAGGACCTGATGCGTTAATCATTCTTTCAATTTCCATTGCAGTAATTACGTTAGTGAAACGGCCGTATCCGTATTGGTAAATTCCGGATGGGTCGAATGGGTCGTAACCGATAGCTGCAATAATGGTACCAACTTCTAAATCGATAGTGGTTGGTTTTTGGTTGTGATCGATTGCATCTGGACCACATGCTTGTACACATAAGTTACATTCGATACAGTAATCTTTATCAATAGTTGCACATAATGGTACAGCTTGAGGGAATGGAATGTAAGCAGCTTTTACCATACCTACACCTTCGTCGTAGTAGTTAGGTATTTCGATAGGACAAGCTTCTTGACAAGCTCCACAACCAGTACATAAATCTTCATCTACATATCTAGCTTTTTTCTCTACAGTTACTTTGAAGTTTCCGATGTATCCGTCTACTTCAGTTACTTCTGCATAAGAAATTAATTCGATGTTTTCATGTTTGGAACAGTCTACCATTTTAGGTGCTAAAATACACATTGAACAGTCGAGAGTAGGGAATGTTTTATCTAATTGTCCCATTCTTCCACCGATGGTTGGGTTTCTTTCTACCATGTAGGTTTTGAATCCCATGTCACCTAAATCTAAAGCGGTTTGAATACCACATACTCCACCACCGATAACTAATGCTTTGTTATCTACAGGTACTTTGGTAGCTTCTAATGGTTCAAGTAATCTTGCTTTTGCAACAGCCATACGAGTTAAGTCTTTAGCTTTTTCTGTTGCTTCTTCAGGTTGGTTCATGTGTACCCATGAGTCTTGTTCTCTTAAGTTAGCAAATTCAAATAAAAATTTGTTTAATCCTGCTTCTTCTACACATCTACGGAAAGTAGGTTCGTGAAGACGAGGGGAACAAGCTGCTACAACAACTCTGTTCAAGTTTTTCTCTTTAATGTCCTCTTGGATCATAGCTTGACCAGGGTCGGAACACATGTATTTGTAATCGGTTGCGTGAACTACGCCAGGTAAAGACTTAGCGTATTCAGCTACATCAGGACAGTCTACTACTCCACCGACGTTAACACCACAGTGACAGACGTAAACACCTATCCTTAATTCTTCATTATTATCTCTTATTTCTTCTGCCATAATTTTCACCTTGTACAAGTGTGCGAAATTATCTAACATAGAGTTAGATATTAAATATGTAGTATGAACACATTAATAAAGGTTTCTGTAGAAATATTGGAGTAAAGTATATATATAATGAGATAAAATATTGTTAAAAATAGCTTTAATTAAAAAATAACGAATTTAAATGCATTATTTTAACTGAAATAAAATTTAATCATTAATTTTTAGGAAAGCAAAAATTTAAATAAATTAAATTTTGACAAAAATAGGGCTATAAAAACATCAAAATAACAGGCAGGGTAACGAGTGAAATTACGGTATCAATTAATATGCAATCTGATGTTAATTCATAATCTAGTTTATAAGTAATAGCCAAAATTAATGATAGCATACCTGATGGCATTGCCGCTTCAATAATTGGAACATTAAACTGTAAGTCAGCAAGCCCCATCCATGAAACTATGAAAAATGCAATCAATGGAAAGAACAATAATTTCATTATTGAAATGAAAATAATCATGTTTTTAGAACGTTTAATACCACCAAAATCAATGGAGATACCTAAAGACAACATGATTAAAGGAATAGTACCATTACCCAAATAAGTAACTGTATTTTCAAGAACTGGTCCTATAGGAATGTTTGCAATATTAAATAAAATACCTAAAATTATTGCCCATAAAGGTGGGAAAAATGCTATTTTTTTAACTGCAGTCCTTGGAGATCCCCCAAATTTCAAAACAAGGAAAAATGATAAAATTAAGAAAATTACACTAGTAGCTATATCACAGAATATAGCTCTTAGAAGTCCATCATCACCATAAACACCAATATTGACAGGATAACCCATAAATGCAGTATTAGCAATCATTATGGCTACTAAAACACTCCATAACACCTTGTCTGGAAGATTAAATCTTTTTAATATTAGATATGAAATAATTCCTGTAATGAAAGATGAAGCTAATATGATAAATGGTAAAATTCCTAATGATAACATTAGAGACAAATCTGCAGTGTAAAGTGCAGAAAAAATCATGCAAGGCAATAGTATGTTAATAACAATCTTGTTTAAAGAATCAACATCTTTAACGCTTAAAAAATCAATTCGCTTAAGAAAATAACCTAGAGCAATCATTAATATAATTGATAAAATAGTTATTTCTATAGCATTCATTATAATAGATAGTTAATAAAAGTATATAAACTTTAAGAAAAAGAGTCTGTAAAATTTTATAGGCTTATTTAATTTTTATATGTTTTTGCGTCCAGTTTTGCATTTGGAAGTCTAAGAAGGTTAGAATTCCATTTTTGGTTTTGTATAATTTCTTTATTATTTCTGGATTGGTTTGTCTGTAGTAATTTTCTACTTTATTGGATGTTTTTTCTATTTTT
>JAGAVZ010000203.1 GCA_017941635.1 Cellulosilyticum sp. | reverse complement strand
CCAGTAGTAATATTAGAGCCATTGATTTTGGTACTGCCTGAAGTAGATAGGTCAGTAAATTTTACAAGTCCAGTCATTTGAATAACTTTACTTGATAATTCAGTTTGTCCCAATTTTAATTTAATTGTACTTGAAGCTGAGCCATTTGTAACTTCTAAACTAATACTTTCTGCTGTTTGGGTAATTTTTGAATCAAGTTGTCCCTCTGCTTGTGTTGCCCTTGATACTTCTGAGGAAATTGAATCAGCATTTTGTGTAATTCTACTAGAAAGACTTCCTTCGGCAGTTGTTGCTCTAGTTACTTCTGAGGAAATTGCTTGTGAAGTAACTTGAAAATTAGCTGCCGTTCCCTCCTTAAAGTCTTGATAATCAACTTCAAAGGCTTCTACTGTCTGCTTTACTCTGGCAATCTTTTCATTGAGTATTATCTCCTCATAATCAAAATTAGCTGTGCCGCCATAAAGAAGTTCTGAACCCTTTGCAGTTATAGTTTGCTCTATAAACTGAGAACCACTATAACTATTCTGTAAAATATAAAAATCACCTTTTTCAGTATGAACATAATCTCCAAGTTGTAAATCAAAATCTCCTATAATCATTTTAAGTTTAGCAGGAGTAAAATTGAAGTCTTGTAGATAATTAAGCAACTCACTACCAATAGACTGTAATACTTCTGTACTCTTTTCATATAGGAAAATGTTTTTACTTATCGGATAAGCGTTTGTTGTATCTCCTACTGTATATTTTAATTCATTACCAGAATCAAAAAATTGTACGCCTGTTATCTCAGATGTAACATAATCTTCAAACGTACTATTCATCCACTCATATTTATCAGATAGGTCTATTGGAGTAGCTTCTGTATTAAGCATAATGAATGTGAGGTATCCATCTCTATCAAGATGTGGAAAACAATAATTAAGCTCACATATCATTTTCAGCATAGCAGTCATAGTACAAGATGTGATATCCACAGTTTTTGTTACTTGTAAACTGTCATTTGGAAGAGTTACATCTTCATAAGCTAGTCCCACACTATCCAGCATTGATTCTCTTACCTGTTTTAGTGTTGCTGTTTCTCTATTTACCCAGAATGTTGTCCACCAATCAGCTATATTCTGTTTACCTTTTTCGTATGCTAAATCATATGCTACGAGTGTTCTGTCTGTACCTACCTTATCTAACTTACAAGAATCAATCTTACCAGCAAATACATCTGAATATACTCCATCATTTTGCTGATAAACATGGATAAATTTTCCACTAAGGTCTTCCTCAAAATACACCTTGCACTCAAATTTAGTTGCAAACATCTGACCAAACTGAGGGACATTTTCTGCAATAAGCTCATCTAACTTCAAAGAACCAGCTACAATGTTAGAAACTTGTCTCATCCCTGCATCTACAGGAAATAAGTCATCGGAAGGGTATATGAAATTTGCAGGAAATAATCCATCTTCATTTGCTATTAAGATGTAAGTTTCTCTTTTACTAATCATATCTTTATCCTTAGTATTCTATTAGGTCTATTTCTAATGCCTGATAGATTATGTCATCAGCAGTTATCTTTTTTATTTTAAACTTGATGTCAGGTCTATAAAAATCTGCCGTATGATAAGAATTGTCCTCGTCATTCCAATATTCAAGATTTATCTTTCTTTCAAGAGCAATACTTTCAGCATTAGTAAAAAATTCCTGAATGGCTTGTTTATCTGCTAAATGTAAATTCGCTCTAGTGGTAAAGTTGAGGGAAGTCTTAGTTCCCTCAGCTGTTACTCTAGTTAAATCTCTGGTGTTATCATCTCTATAAGCCTTAATCTCTTCTCTGTGATTAGGCTCACTCTCATATGATTCCCAAGCAATATATTCATTGGGAAATATTTGTCCTGTTGCTGTTGCTTTTATAAAATATCCAGCCCAACTCATATTTCACCTCATCTGTACAATGGTGAATAATCACCACGCTGTTTGTATCTCTTTTCTTCTTCGTCCCATACTGCCTCTGCTACTGTTCTACTATCTAATTGTAGCATGATGGGTTGGTTATTGCTACTGAAATCCGCTTCTGATATAGCATCTATCATAGCTTCTCTAATAATCTCGGGCAGTTTTGAAAGGTCTATTTCCTGTTTATTATTCTTGTTAAAGTCAGAATTTGAAGGAAGTGTCTGACCCATAGCAATATTTGGTACCTTAATCGCATTTATTTTATTAAACTGAGAATACATATCATTCATCATTGAAGCATATGTAAGGCTACCAAGAATATCTTCTATCTCACTTACCATAGAAGATACAATATATACTGCATTATTCTTCATGTCAGTAAGACCGTCTATAAAGTCATTGTAGAAGCTATCAGTTAGGCTCTCATCAGGCACAATACTCTCGAAAGTTTCTGAAATCTCTTCTTTGCCACTATCTACACCATTAACAAGTCCCTGCATCAAGAACTCACCAATTTCATAGAATATCTTTGATGGTGAATGTACCTCAAATGCTTCCTTTACTGTAGATACAATTTCAGAACAGATAGATTTTACTGCATCTAAAGCACTTCTTAATCCAGACAACAATCCATCTTTCAATCCTTCAATAAGATTCTTACCAACAGATACAAGTGATGAACCAGATAACTTACTCTTAAACTCATTTATAAGTCCTGTTATCTTTGTTCTAACATCACCCAACATAGTTGTCCATACAGATTTTATTCCACTATGCAGTCCAGTGATAAACTGTTTTCCTTGTGTAAGAATTGTGTTGTTGGTAAATTTTGTCTTAAAGAGATTTATAAGCTCAGTAACATTGGTCTTGATAGTAGTTATCATTGTTGTCCAAACAGTCTTTACACCATTACTGAAACCGGTGATAAATGCGGTACCAGAAGCTAACAATGTATTAGCATTGATATTTGAAACAACGTCATCCTTCATTGTCATAAAGTCATTTGTTGTTTCTGTTGTAGCAGTCTCAGATTCTCCATTCATCCCTTCTTTTAGAGCGGTAAATTCTTCTACAACCCCATCTTTAAGTTCCTGTAACTTAGGGCTTACGGCTGCTTTAATCTCTCCAAACTTAGTTGAAACTTTTGTCTTAATACCGTCAACTTTCTCACCAATATTTTTCTTCATTTCGTCAAACTTGTCTTTTACATCTCCTACCCAACCTTTGATGCTATCCCAAGTCTCAGAAACAAAATCACCAAATCCTTCTATAACACCATCTCTGATATCATAAACAATAGGGTCACCGATAAGCTGATGCCTAAGCCATGCAAAGAAGTTTTTAACATCATCTACAAACTTACCTACTCCCTTAGCTACTCCAGGTAATACTTCATCTACAAATCCTGCAAGAGCTTCGGCTATTGCGTTCATTACACCAGCAACTACTTCACCCAAACCTAAGAATATTTCACCGAGTCCTTTAAGCATCTTTGAAAGTCCTTCATCAGCTTTAGCATAGTCTCCAGTGAATAGACCAACGATAATATCTATCAGTCCACCTATTACATCCGACACACCACTAACAATATCTATTATGCCAGTAAATGCAAGTATAAGTCCATCAATAGCTCCGAGTACAGTTTCAATTATTACTGTAGCTATACCGCCGAGAACATCAAGCAATAATTCAAACAATGGTCTAAGGGATTCTAATGAGCTACCAAGATTAGAAAATGCTTCTTTTAAATTTTCTATAGTATCTGAGAAACCAATTTTATCAGCGAATTGTGATATAGATTCTTTCGCCTTATCAAATCTCTCCTTTACCTCAGCTATTGTATTCTCAACTCCACCAAATGCCGCTACCATCGCAGCTATTACTCCGACTACAACGAGTATAACTGCAACAACTGGTCCAATTGAAGATGCGAGAGCTGCGAATCCACCGCCACCAGCGGCTGCTCCTCCACCACCTGCAAGAGCTCCAATCTTTGTTGATAATTCTCCAAGTTTAGCAATCATGGCAGTCTGATTTATAACATTCATAATGGTCATAAATCCAGTTGCAACTGGTAGTATTACTGATGATGCGAGTCCGAGAGCCGCTTTAATCTCAATAAATGCTTTTACAAAAGATTCTATCTTATTAGCAAGCTCTTGAGGATCAGCTTCATCTACCCATTGCTTAAACTTATCAATCATAGCTCCAAGCTCATCTGAGCCTAGGAAATCAAGAAGTGCTTGTCCAAGGTCTTTAATTATCTGAACAAGTGTTTCCCATGCAAGTTCAAAAAATGGTTCTAAAGCATCAAGTAGATTATTTACATTTTCTGTGATAGCATCCCAATCCGCTGCCTGTACTATCTCGCTAATGCCATCAAGTAGCTTAGGGAATCCTTCTTCTATCAAATACTGCCAAAATGGAAGTAGTACATCTGTCCATAGTTTTGAAAGTGTGTCAGCAAGAAACTGAATAAGTGGTTCAATATCCTCTAAGAAATTCTTTATTGAAATAAGCAGTGGTCTAAAGTCTAAACCTTCTGCCCACTCTTTCGTCTTTTCAGCACAATACTGAATAGCATCAGCAACTATCTGTAATAGATTCTCAAACCTTGTAACGATTGCTATCCCATTACTTCCGCTCTGAATTGCTATTCTTATCTTCTCTGCAATAATACCGATTGTTTCGCCAACAGTACCAAGTATATCAATAATCTGAGGTAATCCTTTTTCAATAAAATCTTTTACTAGCTTTAAGAATATCTGCTCATATACAATAACCAATAGGTCAACTATTTTCTGTAATGCAGGAACAATCTTTTGCTCCAGATTATCTGCTAAAGCATCAAACAGAGGTATAAATGACAGATTTCTTGACCATTCAACTGTATAATCAGCCGCATCCTTTAAGCCCTCAGAAATAATAAGAACTATATCTCTTATGGCTTTTAGTATTCTATATCCATTTTCATTGTGATTCCAAGCTATTCTGATATTATGTGCAATATTTCCTATAATGAGGAATATATCGCCTAATATCTTGAATATATTTTCAAAGATTCTTTGAGTTTCAGCTTCTTCCCAAACTCTCCAGAAATCTCTTACAAAATCCTGCCATAGTAGTTTAAGTTCATTGAGCATATACTTCCAAGCATCTGTGACAAACTTCTTCATTTTCTCCCATGCTTTCTTTATAGGTCCAAGAAGTCTGTCTAAAAATTCTTTGAATTTCTTAGCCCAATCTGCCATTGTAGAATCAATAGGAACTTTTTCAAATCCCATTGCTCCTACTCCTCCATCATCAGAACCACTATTTTTGTCTTGATGAATGACATTCAACTTATCATATTTACCAAGCTCCTTTGTGGCTTTTTTAGCGGATTTAGCAGTCTTATCAAGTGATGCGGCATAATCTGTCTGTAATCTTGTAGCTTTATATACAAAAGACTGACCAGTAAGAGCGGCGATAAATGAAGCCACTTTATATGCTATATCAGCCACTACCTGAGCAATCTTCTCTAAAGCGGGTGCCAAAACATTAAGTAATGGCTGAACAACAGATGTAACTGCGGCTTTCATCTGATTCATTGATGAAACTATGGATGACATCTGTTTATTGACATCACTGTACTTTACTGCCAGCTGCCCTAATCCATCAATCATAGCGGCTCGCATCTTATTGAATAATACATACAATGACCTTATTCCAAGACCATATCTCAATAGAGCTTTTATACCATCAGTAATTGATATATTAAAGCCATTACTAGCTTTTGTATTAGATTTTAACTCCTTATTAAACTTGCTCTGTGTAGCACTTGTTTTAGATATAGCCCTACGCAAAGCAGTTACGCCTGGAATCAATTTTAAATATGAGTTCAATGCTTTTGTTGAAATTGTAGCAACTTTCTTTCCAAAGTTACCCATAGCTGTGTTGGCACTATTGATAACAAAACCGAGCATTTTGATTGAACGGAGTTTGTAGTAATATTGAAATGCGGACTGTTTTACTGCGGCTTTTTCCTCATTTAGAGCTTTTATCTGAGCCTTTGTTGCATCATCATTATTTCTACCAGCATCAGCGGCATTATTCCTTGCATTAGCTAAATCATTCTCAGCTTTAGCCGCATCCTCAGCTTCACTGGGTTCAACTGATTTTGCGCTTTTTTGATACTCACCAGTTTCTGAAACATGAGCTTGTGCGCTCTTATAGGCATTGGCTTCCTGAGTTATAGCGGCAACTCTCTCAGCAATACTAGCCTTTATATCAGCAGTAGCCTTAGCTGTGTCAGACTGCATCTGAGCATTGTACTGTCTGGCTGCCTGTGCATCCAATTTAGCTTGTGCTACAACTTGACTTGTTGCCCATTCTTCTCCATTGGCATTAGCCTTTTTAGCTTCTGTATAGAATTTTGTGGCACTACTAGCTCGTCTATCAGCCTCAGCTAATGCCTGAGACATTTCACCTATTTTTGCAGTATACTCTTCAACTACGGAAATATTTTCTTCAATACGCTTCTTGGTGCTTTCAAGAACTTCATTACCCTTTGTTGGTCTTTCAGCGAGTATTTTCTGGGCGTCACTCAATTTATTTCTAACAGTATCAAGGTAATCCGACAATTCTTTTACAGATGTAATATTAGCCCAATCTTTAGGTACATCTTGCATGGTATCTTTTAATACCTTGTATTTATTTATAAGATTGTCGAGAACCTCAACACCCTCTTGATAGGAGTCAAATGCTTTGCTCCAATCTTCATCAGACATATTGATTTCACCGATTGATAACACTCTCTGTCTGATTTCATCAAGAGATTGTATAGCTTCATTTAGACTTTTAATATCAACAGGGTCTTTTAATTCACTTGACCTAGAATCATAGACATCTGAAATAGCTGATTTTAATTTGCTCAGTTTAGGTTCCAATTTACCTAATTTTTTCTCAAAATCAGTCTCTTCTAAATCGAGAAAAATCGGAATCCTTACATCTTCTTCACCCATAGTCTACTCCTTATTCCAAACACTTTTTAGCCAGTTTTCTGCATCAATCTCATCCACAGTCTTATACTTCCATCTAAAGTATTGTGGATTATCCCTTTTATAATCCTGCTCCCATTTTTCCAACTTTTTACCATTAGCAGTCTTATCCCTAATACTTATGACTGTAGATAAAACACTTTCCCCTACTGACATATAGTATGACAGAAAAGTCCACCAATGTATATATGGCTCTGACCTTATTTCTTTTCCAGATACATGATTTATTGCCGCACTTATAAGTGCTGAATCACCTTCCCAATCTAATAATTTTCTTGCTTTCTTTACCTCGTTTGCTTTAACCTTATCGCCATTGAAAAAGTTATACATCTGTTTTACTAACTCTTCAAGGTCATCACCACATGCCAAAACATCTTCTAGTTCATTAAAGTTTTCATAAAATATCATTAAAGCGGAAATAACTCTCTCATTCTGTTCTAACTCATCATCCTCTAAAACAGAAAAGACATCCAATATCATTCTATAATCTCCACGATTACGAATTTGATACGGGATGTCTTTAACAATTATCTCCGTAGGTAATTCATACATACACGGAGCTCCTATTCAATTTAATTGTGATACTTCTTTGTGTACTTGGAAGTTTTTACTGAAACTCTTTTCTTCATCTGATTAAATTCTTTATCCAGATTTCTCTCATAAAGTTTAAGAATAGCCTCAATAATATGTTCATATCTGAATGAACCCTCGAATGGGTCATACATTGAACCACCACCTGCACACACCTCACTAACAGGAGCATCAAAGATGTAATCAATTTCTTTCTTCATGCTGGCATCTATTTTGCTCAACTGCTCACGAACAATCTTATCTGAATCCTCAGATATCTCTTCCTCATTATTAGGAAGATTTGATAAGACTTTACCAACCTCTTCCATATCCTTCTGGAGTTTTTCGTAAGCTACAGAAAGTCTTGATACAATATTCAGGTCACTGGTATTAAGCTCTAAAATTTTGGAACTATCACCATTTATTCTGAATCTTTTTTTCTTAATAACAGAGAGGTCAATATCCTGAATATCATCATCTGCTGAAACAGGAGGTGTTGATATTACCTCTGTCTGCTCTTCAGGAATTGTCTCCTCTTTCACTTCTTCTTTTACCTCTTCAGGAAGAGTTTCTACCTTCTTCTTTACTTTAGGTCCCTCATCCTGAAAGAGTTTTGATGTTGACTTAGCCATTTTATTACCCTCCTATTTGT
>JAGAVZ010000018.1 GCA_017941635.1 Cellulosilyticum sp. | reverse complement strand
AGACCTAAACACTTGCAATGATTATGAAGATGTACACACATTAATGACAACACAGAATATTTCTAGTGAAGATGTTTCAAAAGCTATGTATCAATTAGTTGAGATTGCAGAACAGGGTGGTTTTGAAATCACAGTTAATTGCTCGTTAGTAAAAGAAGGACGTAAAATTTCTATGACATATCAAAAAGAGGTGGGATAATATGAGTGTAAAAACAGATAGCTTTATCAATAGAATTGCCCCATTGGCAGTTAAAGATATGCAAAACACTGGAGTTTTAGCTTCATTAACTATTGCCCAAGCCATTTTAGAAAGTGGTTGGGGAGGAAGTGTACTAGCAAAAGATTATAACAACCTATTTGGAATTAAAGCAACCATCACTTGGTCTGGAAAAGTAATCGGGATGAATGGAGCTAATTGGAGAGCCTATGATTCATGGGATGAGAGTATTTTAGACCATTCGGAGTTACTACAAACAAGTCGATACACCAAAGTATTACAAGCCAAAGACTACAAGGAAGCATGTGAAGAGGTTAGATTGGCAGGATATTGTACAGAGGCAGACTACTCACAAAAATTAATTAAACTAATTGAACAATATGACTTGGCTCAATATGATACCATTGTAGAAGAGCCCAACAAAGAAGAAGTTAAGCCTATTCAACCAGAGCCACAACAAGAAATGTACCGAGTAAGATTAAACTGGGAAGATAGTAAATCTCAAATTGGGGCTTATCAAGTTTTGGAAAACGCTAAAAAGAAAGTTGAAGAAAACCCAGATTATAAAGTGTTTAATTCGAAAGGTGAAGTGGTTTACCAAATCGAAGAATTCAAACCTTACTTAGTTAAAATTACAGGTAAAAATATTCCAGTTTACAAAAACAAGGTAGATAACAACGAAATATCTTGCTATGTTAATAATGGAGAAGTCTTTACTGTTGTTGAGGAATGTGGGGAGTTTCTTAAATTAAAAAGTGGTTCTGGATGGCTAATTTATAACGAGGAATATATGATTAAACTTTAGAAAGGTGTGATTTCATGCCTAAATCAAACAACAACCTTACAGGATTAAATACTGTACAGATAAAAAGCACGAAAAAGAATTTCTTTCAAGCAAGATGTAATAATTACTTACTTTGGAGCGCTATTGCGGCTTTATTAATTGAAATGTCACTTGGCGACCTAATTGAGTTACCCGATAATTTTGAACAAATAGTAACTGCGTTTTTAAATGTGTTGGTGATGGTAGGAATCTTAAATAATCCAACCACCAAGTCTCAATCATTATTTATAGATGAGGATGCCAATGGAATAGATGACCGTTTAGAAAACGTTAATTAATAAGGGAGATGATGTTAATGGCAAATAAAATTATTACAATTGATGCAGGACATGGATTAAATACATCAGGAAAACAAACAGCTTCAAATCTAGGAACAGTATATAAAGAATGGTCTTTAAACGATAAAGTGGTACGCAAAATCATGAGCGCCTTAGCTAACTACAATGGGGTGGAGGTACATCGTATTGACGACCCAACAGGTAAAACAGATATTGCTTTAAATACTCGTGTTAGTAAGTCAAACTCATTAAAAGCAGATATTCATATTTCTATTCATCAAAATGCGGGTAAAACACTCCTTTGCCCGAGCAAGTAGTAATACTTGTTAAGAACTTCTTTAATTTCTGGGACACCCTAACGTGAAGTCGAGGGCAATCAGAAGCCAAGTAAGAATATTTCCAAATAAGGTTTACTT
>JAGAVZ010000202.1 GCA_017941635.1 Cellulosilyticum sp. | reverse complement strand
TCCATATGGCAAACCCATTAGTAAGCCCAATAAAAAATCCAAAAATAAGCGTATTTAATGTGCTACTTGCCCCCACAGCCGCTAGTGCATCATTCCCTAAAGTACTGCCCACAATTCTAGTATCTGCTAAGCTATATAATAGTTGAAAAATATTTCCTATAAAAATAGGAATGGCAAATTCCATAATTAATTTACTTGGCTTGCCTACTGTTAAATCCTTCATCTAATTTTATTCACTCCCACCTCATAACCTATTTTGTATCCCTTATTATAACACAAACCTCTATACAAAAATAAATTTATACAATATTTTATACTTTAGATATTTTGAATATTCACCGTCATCTTATACCTATTTTGTCCTCAAACTATTTATACCTAACTCTTTTATGATAACTAACCACTAAAAACGTCTACCTATTCTCTCATAGATAGACGTTTTTTAGTAACATACTTATTCTTTTACATTTATTTCTACATACTTATTCATCTAAAAACTGAATCCCTGCACCTAATAAACCAGAACCTAGGTAAACACTAAGTGCTGCTCCAATTTTAGCACGATAGCATGCCTTATAGTTTGGAAACAATTCTTTAAGTTGCATCTCCAAGGATTCTCTTTCTTCTGGTGCTCCACCATCTGCAACCACTAAATTATAGGGTCGTTTTTCATCCATGCATTCTTCTACTAACTTGAGCAATCTGGATGCCACTTGTTTTCTTCCTCGTACTTTGGCTGCAGTATAAATCTCACCTTCTTCATCAAACGAAAGAATTGGCTTGATTTGTAATACTGTTCCTGCTAGTGCTGTAGCTTTTCCAATACGACCACCTTTTTGTAAATACTCTAGAGTATTGATAGAAAAGAATACTTTTGTATTTTTAATAAGACGTGGCACTTCTTGTAATAATGCCTCAAATCCCATACCTTCTTGTACATAAGCTGCTGCTTGCAACGCAATTACACCAATACCTATACTACCTTGTTTAGAATCAAAAACAGCAATTTCCAAATCTGTTTCGTTCTCTGCTGCAAGTCTAATATGATTAACAGAACCTGATAGGCCTCCTGATAAAATAATCGCAACTGCTTTATTATAACCTTGACGCTTAATCTCTTGAAACATTTCAATAACGTCTTCCCCCAATGGAGAACTTGTTTTTGGTAGTTCAGTCTTTAGTCTCTTATAAATATCCTCTGCATGAATATCTACCCCATCACGATATTCACCATCTACACAATTAATTAACATAGGCAATATAAATATACCATACTCCTTTGCTAACTCTGCTGGTACATCTGCACATGAATCTGTAATAATTGCAATTTTATCTTGTTTGTTTAACACGATCAGTCTCTCCCAACTGTATACAAATTTTGTTTTTCCCATTTGGACAGTTTATTATAAAATATTAAAATGTTGAAAAAATGAACATTAAGCTTTGTTCTCTTCCATTATTTCTTCTTCTATGGCTAGTAGGTCACTTAAATCAATACGTTCTGTTAATTCATCCATTTCATTATATTGGTCATCCATTTCTTGTTCTTCTATACTCTGTTCTTGCACAGCTCCTTCTATGGTAATGATTGGTGCTTCTTCAGATTTTTTATATTTCTTAGCAGGAGAAAGCATTTGTAGTGCTAATTGAGTCACTTCATCAACAACTTCTTCCTCTTCTTGTGGTTGATTTTCGATTAAGCTTGTAAAGCTTTCTTGAATCTTCCTTTTTATCATACCATCTTCTCTATCTATTTCGATAGGCCTCCCATAACGTAAATTTAAACTATATCTTTTCTTTGCTTGTAGATTAAATACCTTTGCTGTATTTTCTACATCTGAAAAAACGGCTTCTTCTCCCTCTAAATAGGCTGGTATAATTGGCACTTCTGCTTCTTTAGCTAATGCAATAACTTCTTGTGTAAAATCTGCATTAAGCACATCTTTAGGTGCTTTAATAATAAGCGCCCATCCTTTTGCTAATTGCTCCATACAAATACGCTTTACACTTTCATCCAATGTTTCACTACTATAATAGATTTTCCCAAAAGCTTCTTCTTCTAATCTATTTTTTTCAGATGGATTAGTATTTGTTAAATAACCAAATTTGAAAAAACGCTCTTTTGAGTAGCCCATAGTTAACCCCAAATAACCTTTAGCTGTTTCAAATGGTGAATAAATAATACAGCCTTTACGTTCTGGTAGATAACCTTCATTTGTAATCGTTACTTTATAGAGACACTGTGCAGTCTTTTTCCATGCATTAAACCAATAATATGCTGTATTGGTTTTGTGTGCTAAGCCACCCAAGTCTTTTAACCATTCTTCTTTTTGTAAATCTCCCCTATAGAGCAGTCTTACATTCCCATTGGACGTCAGTTCTGCTAAATCACCTGTCTTAAACCATCCATCTTTAATGTGCATTTCATAAGCTTCTTGATTTCTAAAGTATCCCACCATACCATAAGGTGATTTGATATACATTTCACCTTGTCGATTCAGATTCGGTTGTCTCAGTTCTATTTCCATTCCTGGATATGGATTACCATAAGTTCCCCTCTCTAACTGATTGCCTCTATGGCCTAATACCGGTGAATTGGTTTCTAAGCGTCCATACTGTAGCATAATATCTAGACCTAATGCATAATAAAACTGCATCATCTCTTCTTCAAGAAAACTATAACACCAAATCATTTCTAATCTTCCACCAAAAGTTGAAATAATTGATCTTAATAGTACATTGGCCAATTTTGCACCAATTCTTTCACGAACCATTTCACACTTTTCTAAGTATGACTTGTAATTTTTATTGTCTTCTAATAGTGTTTCAATTTGCTCTTTTAGTTGTTTTAAAACCCCTGGCGTAGCAACAAAAATACTTGGCTTAAATTCTTTAAATGCCCTACTTAAGCTTTCATAGTCAAGTGATTCTACATAATGTATTGCAGCCCCCATCAGCATTGTAGATAATACCCCTGATACCATACCTTCAATTTTACTATTAGAAATAATGGATAAAATATGATCATTACGAGATAATGACTGTTCTCTTATTAATGTACTAACTTGCTGAATCATTGCCTCATGAGTATACATTGCCCCCTTTATTTCTTCTTGTACATCCCCATCAAAAAAGATGATAGCAATCTCAGGCATTGGATCTTTTGTTCGTGCCACAAATGGAGATAATACGCTAAAGCTATCTTCAAAAACAGCACCGTCCTTTGATAAATTAAACATTGGTACACGATAATCAGAGCCATCACCTAATTTTTCTTTAACGGTTATGGATGTAAAAATACATCTAGCATCTGCCTGCTTTAGTGTTTCTTTTAAGCTTTCCTCAGGCAAAGAGGCATTAATTAATACTGCCGTTCCTTGTATTTGCATAATCGCTAGGAAAGCAATTTGCCATTGCATACTATTTTCCGCTACAATTGCAATGCGGTCGCCTCTTATAATACCGGCATCCATCATTTTCTGAGAATAGACATTCGCTTCATTAAACAATGCTTCATATGTATATTTTCTCACTTCACCACTTGCCATGGTCATTGACATCGCTTGACGGTTTTTATGATTTTGATTACTTT
>JAGAVZ010000201.1 GCA_017941635.1 Cellulosilyticum sp. | reverse complement strand
TTCTTCAAGGATTGGTAAATCTCTTGATAAAGAAGTAGGTTTACATGATACATAAAGTAATTCTTTGGCGCCAAAGTTAATGATTTTTTGGATAGCTTTTGGATGGATTCCATCTCTTGGTGGATCAAGTACAATGATATCTGGTTTTTCTTTTAGTTGGTCTACTTGTACTAAAACGTCACCTGCGATAAATTCACAGTTTGTGAGGCCGTTTAGTTTAGCATTTCCTTTGGCTTTTTCTACTGCTTCTTCTACAATTTCAATACCGTATACTTTTTTAGCACGTGTTGCCATAATTTGAGTAATAGTACCTGTGCCACAGTATAGGTCAAATACAGTTTTATTATCCATATCTTCAATCAGGTCTAAAGCATTTTTATAAAGAACTTCTGCACCTTGTGTATTCGTTTGGAAGAATGAATATGGAGAAATACGGAATTTAAGTCCTAGGATTTCTTCATTAATTTCATCTGTTCCATAAAGTAAAGTTGTTTTTTCTGGTTTGATGGCATCTGCTAATGTATCTGTAATTGTGTGTAAAACACCAGTTATTTTACCTTGAAGTGGTAAATTTGTAAGCTGCTGTGTTAATTCTTCAAATGAAAAATCACTTTGAGAAGAAGTTACGATGTTGACTAAGATTTCACCATGTGTTTTAGATTTACGAATTACTAAGAAACGCATAAATCCTGTGTGTTGTAATTTTTTATAGTATGGTAACTCTTTTTCTTTGCAGTAGTTTAAAACATGCATTAAGATTGTACTGAAATCTGGATCGACTAATTTACAACCATCTACTGTGATAACATCGTAAGTACTGTGTTTACGGTGCATACCAAGTGTCATTGGACCATCTTTTTCTGCATCTCCAAAACTGAATTCCATTTTATTTCTATATTCAAAGGCTTCTGGACTGCCTAATACACCTAAATCTTCAAATCCTTCTACACCTGCTTTGTGTAATAATTCCATCACTTGATCATGTTTGATTTGAATTTGGTCTTGGTATGAAAGCTCTTGAGCACTACATCCACCACAAGTTCCAAAATACTCGCATGCAGCAGAAATAAAGTGCTCTGGATTTTCTTCTACCTCTACGAGTTTACCTTCCCAAGTTCCTTTTTTACGTTTGAATAATCTTGCACTTACTTTTTGTCCTGGAAAAGTTCCACCTACATAAATAGGCTGATCATCTATATAAAGTACACCTTTATTCGGAAAAATTGTTTTCTGGATTGTTCCAGAAACAATCTGATTCTTTTTTGCCATGGTCTAACTCCTTCATTTATACAATAAAATTCAATAAGTCTATATACATATTACATTTTATTGTGACATAATACCATTATTTTTTCAAGTCTCATACCTTAATTAGCTCAGTAAAACTTTTTATATATTGATATCTCTCCGATTATTAATTTATAATATAATAGTCGTAATAAATAAAATATTACTTAGTATAATATAAATAAAGCGTAATGTAAGGAGAGAATCATATTGAATACTGACAATCTATTTACAAAACATAAGAATACTATTTTAGATAGTATAAGTACATATAAAAAAGCTCTAATGAGTGATATGAATCTTACCATTAGATTAAATTATCAACAGAATACTTACTTAACACGTCTTGTAGACTGGTCTGAATCAATTGTAATTTTTGAAGCACCAATGCGTGGCATTGACGATGTTATTTTACCTAGAGAGACCAACTTAGATGTCATCCTTGTTTCTAAAGTAGGACTCTTCTATACCACTTTTTTCATTCAAAAAAATTATCGCCAAGATAATAAACTCTACTATGTTGCTCAAATCAGCTCTGCTATTGTAAAAAAACAGCAAAGAGAAGCTTTTCGTCTAGACATTCTTTTAGATGTACAATACTCACTTATACCAAAGAATGATGAGATAACTAATCCAATTCAACCAATGGATGGGACTTGCGTTAATATTAGTTTAGGTGGTATGTGTTTAGTATGTGATCAACAATTCCATACGAATGATCAGCTTAATTTATCTTTTTTATTAATGGATACGCCTCTTCAGTTTAAAGGTGAAGTCCTTTACTTAGGCGAGAAAACAGAGCAAGCACGTTATGCTCATCGTATACGTTTTATAGATTTAAAATTTAGTGATATTGAACTTCTTAATCGACTTATTTTTGAAAAGCAACGATTACAACTCAGACATACATAATCAAAAAAATCATCGCCTCATGTATTTTTACAAATCGGCGATGATTTTTTGTTATCTAATCTTATTACCAGCTCCACGGATGCAATGTTCAATTTGCTGTGCAGAAGCAGGATGTGTGTAACTTACTTTTACTATATCTCCTGCTGCATTAATGGAAGCATGTTTTACACCATCTATTTTATCTAATGAATTGATGAGTTGGTTCTTAGCATCCGCACCATCTAATGGGCGGATTTCAATTTTTTCCTCTTTCATTACGGTCACTCCTTATATTAGTTTACCTATATAGTTTCTCTTATATATTAGGTTTTATAAGATGAAATAATGACCAAATAATAAATAGTATTCGTTTACACTATTTTTACTCTTTCCAAATAAAAAATGACAACAAATCATCTGATAATCTAATCAGAATTTTATTTGTTGTCATTCTATCATTTTTCCCGTTGCTTTTACTTATTCCAAATTATTATAAACAACCAGTAATTTATTTGAACTATTGCTCAGATTGTGTATTTAAGTTAACTGGTTTAGAAGGTGCTAAAGTTGAAATAGCATGTTTATAAATCATTTGTTGTTTGCCTTCGCTTTCTAAAATTACAACGAAGTTATCAAAGCCTTTGATTGTTCCCTTAAGTTGAAAACCATTTGTAAGGAAAACTGTTATTAAAATCTTTTCTTTCCTTAACTGGTTTAATAATACATCTTGTAGATTAATTGCTTTACTCATCTTATGTCTTCCCCTCCTAAAGGATTGTCTAATTTTAATCATTGTATATTATATTTATCGGATTGTCTAGTAAAATAATCCATTTTCTCACAATACATTAACATTATCACCAAAATTAAAAACTCTATACACTTTACAAACAATTTTATTTATTTCTTTATTTTATCAAGCATTTGATGAGTAATTGCATTGGCATCAAATCCAAATTTATCGACTTCTACAAAGATTGGATCTGCTTGGTTTCTAAACCAAGTCATTTGTCTTTTTGCATAATTTCTCGTATTTTGTTTTAATTTTTCAATACAGGTCTCTAAGCTTTGCTCCCCTCTGAAGTAAGGGAAGAATTCTTTATACCCGATTGCTTTCATTGACGGTAAATCTAAATCAATCCCAGAGTCATAGAAAGATTTGACTTCTTCTACTAAGCCTTCTTCTATCATTTGATCGATACGCAGATTAATACGTTCATATAATGTCGCTCTGTCCATAGAAAGAGCAAAGAAAGTATAATCATATGGCGATTCATTTTCTTCACGCTTTCCTTTTTCTTTCTCATTATGTTCAGAGATTGGCATTCCTGTATCTTTATAATATTCCAAAGCACGAATCACACGTTTAACATTGTTTGGATGAATAGCTTCTGCACTTTTAGGATCAACAGTTTTTAGTTGCTCATGTAAAGCTAATGCCCCTTGTGTTTTTGCAATTTCTTCTAAAGCAGTTCTATAAGTTGTATCTGCTTCTGTCTCCTCAAACTTTGTATCATATAATATGGCGTTAATATAGAATCCTGTCCCACCTACTAAAATAGGGGTTTTGCCTTTGGCATAAATTTGTTCTAAATACATATTCACACGATTTTTGAAGGCAGCTACACTGCACGGATAGTCTGCTGGCCATTCATCAATCATATAATGTGGTACGCCTTCCATCTCTTCTGGTTTAATTTTAGCTGTTCCGATATCCATTCCTTGATAGATTTGCATCGAATCTGCTGAAATAATTTCACCATCTATTGCTTTTGCAAGCATCACACTTGTTTTTGTTTTTCCTGAGGCTGTTGGTCCTGCAATTAATATAAGTGGTTTCTTCATGTTGTACCTCCCTTCCAACTGTTAATTACATTATAGTTTAAACAATACGCTTAAACATTTTTTCAATATCCCCTTGTGTTAGTGATACTAATGTTGGTCTACCATGTGGACAAGTAAATGGATTCTCAAGGGCAAGTAGGGCATGAATTAACTCATGGCATTCTTGCTCGGATAACTTATCATGTCCTTTAATGGCACTCCTACAAGACATACGAATAATATTTTCTGCTTTGATATCTGTGATATCTTTTGTCTTTCCTTCGCTCATCTCATCCAGTACCTCTTTAAAGACATGAGGTTGTAATGGTTCATTTAATAAGTATGGCACTTCCCTAATCACAATATCCGATTCCCCAAAATTCTCATACACAAAACCAAGCTTTGCAAATAATGATTCGTTTTCTTCTAGGAGAACACGTTCAGTTGGGGTAATACGTAAGGTTTCTGGCATTAACAGAATTTGCGTAGCAACTTCTCCTGATTTAAAGTATGCCATAAAACGTTCATAAAGGACTCGCTCATGTGCAGAATGTTGGTCAATGATGAAGACTTTCTCACCATATTGAATCATCCAATAGGTTCTAAAGAGCTGACCAATGATGCGATAAGGTAATGGACCTTTTTGAATAGCACCTATTCCTGAAACATCTGCTGAGTCTATTTCTTGCATCATTTGCTCTTGGACAATCTCAAGCTGCTTATTTTGTTCCTTTTCACTAAGTTGTTGAACTAAATTCTGCCCAGATATCACCTCATCTGAAAAGGTTTCTCTGTTTGTTAGCCTAGCCTCTTCATCACCTGGGGAAACTATTCTATTTTTATAGATTGCATTAGTATCCGTTTCATTATAGTGTGCGATCTCATTTGTTTCATTCATTAAACCATTTTGAACAGGTTGATTTTGTTTGGATTGAGCTGGCGAAATATTTTCTGCTACATAACCATTGGTAGAAACAGGCTGATACGAAGTACTACTTGAGTTTATATCCGTATCATTTCCAGATGTTGGCCCAAATAGACGCTCAATAGTTTGACTGGAAGGTTTATATGGATTCGTTTCTGGTATCGTATATTTTTCCTTCTCACCACTTAATAAACTACTTGCTGTAGCACTATTATCTTCTTTACGTGGCGTAAAGAAAGTTTCTGCTGCAAGTTGGTCTTTTTCAATCACATGGGTTGTTTTGACATCCCCTCTTGGCTTATCTAAGTCTACATTTGGTACAAGATACTCTTGTTTTAAAGTTTCTGATACGGCATCATAAACTACTCGGTGAATCAAATCTACATTCTTAAAACGAACTTGTAATTTTGTAGGATGCACATTGACGTCCACTAAAGCTGGATCCATATTGAGGTGTAATACGACAAATGGAAATTTTCCAACCATAGCCAGTGTTTTATACGCCTCTTCTACAGCACCTTGTAAAATAGTACTTTTGATATAACGTCCATTGATAAAGAAATGCTCATAGTTACGATTACTTCTGTTTAGTGTAGGTGCACCTAATAATCCAACACATTCAATGTCATTGGTTTTGTAATAGCATTTAAAGGTGTTCTTGGCATACTCTTTTCCATAGATATTTAAAACACAGTGCTTCAGTTCATGATCTCCTGAAGTCGTAAAAACGACTTTGTTATTTTGAATATACTTAAAAGCAATCTCTGGATGGGCTAAGGCCAATTTATACATATAATCAGAAATCTTAGCTGCCTCAGAACTATTACTATTTAAAAACGCTTTACGTGCAGGCACATTGTAAAAAAGATGACGCATAATAAAGGTTGTCCCATTTGGGCAAGCCACTTCATCTGATTCTGTGATTTTTCCACCACTCACATTCACACGCTTACCAGTAAGGGCATCTTTTTCTTTGGTTAAAAGTTCCACATGAGAAACAGCTGCAATACTTGCTAATGCCTCACCACGGAAACCAAGGCTCGTTACTTCATATAAATCTTCTGCAGCAGTAATCTTACTGGTTGCATGTCGCAAAAAAGCAATTTCCACCTGATCCTTTGGAATTCCTACACCATTATCTGTCACACGAATTAAATCAATTCCACCATTTTTGATTTCTACTGTAATGGAGCTTGATTTGGCATCAATACTATTTTCAACCAATTCTTTAACAACAGAAGAAGGTCTTTCAACAACCTCTCCTGCTGCAATTTTATTAATAGTATGAGTATCTAGAATTTTAATTTGATGCATATTCTAAACCTCCTTGTAAGCTATCTCACTTTCTTTTGAAGTTCACAAAGAAGCTGTAAGGCTTCAAAAGGTGTGGTATGCATAATATCTATATCTTTAAGCATTTGAATCACTTCATCATTTACTGGATTACCGAATAAATCTAGTTGATTGAAGTGGATATTTTCATGTGTGCCTTTTTTCTTTTCTCTATGAGGTACTGTATCTCCTGTAGTTGTTGTCTCAACATAGATATTTTTTATTGGTTCTGCTACCTGATTATCATAGTGAATTTCTTCAGCAGGTACTGTTTGGTCTCTAGCATCTACATTAGTTTCTTTGGAATCATCATTTTGTGGATGCGCTACGACATGAATCGCTTCTTCCACTACTTTGACTTCTTTTGTAATAGTGATTTGCTTATCTTCAGAATCTAATGCAGTAAGCAGTTCTTTTGCACGATTTAAAACAGTTGTTGGCACCCCTGCTAACTTAGCTACTTGGATCCCGTAACTATGATCCACGCTACCTGATACAATCTTATGAAGGAAAATGATATCTTCTCCCATTTCTTTAACAGCCACACAGTAATTCTTTAACGTATCAATCTGTTCTTCTAATACCGTTAATTCATGGTAATGTGTTGCAAAAAGTGTTTTTGCCTGAATATGGTCTGTAATATGCTCAATAATAGACCAAGCAATGCTGAGACCATCAAGTGTACTTGTCCCACGTCCAATTTCATCTAAAATCAGTAAACTCTTAGATGTGGCATGATGTAAGATATTCGCTACTTCCATCATTTCCACCATAAAGGTACTTTGACCAGAAGCTAAATCATCTGATGCACCAACCCTTGTAAAGATACGGTCTACTGCACCAATTTTGGCATATTCGGCTGGAACAAATGAACCAATTTGAGCCATGAGCACAATCAATGCAACTTGTCGCATATAAGTTGATTTACCTGCCATGTTTGGACCAGTTAGTAGCATCATTTGGGCATCGGTCTCATTTAAAGAAACATCATTGGCAATAAAACTTTGACTACCAAGCATTTTCTCAACAACAGGATGACGGCCTTCTTTAATCTCAATATCATAGCTTTCACTTACCTCAGGTTTTACATACTGATACGTATCTGCTACATCTGCAAAGGAGCAGAACATATCTAATATGGCAATTTGGTGTGATACAGCTAATAAGCGGTGCATTTGAGATAGTACTTTTTCTCTTACCTCTGTGAAAAGTTGATATTCTAAAGTATTCAGCTTTTCATCTGCTCCCAATACTTCATCTTCTACTTTCTTGAGTTCTTCTGTAATATAACGCTCACAGTTTGAAAGTGTTTGCTTACGAATGAAATACTCTGGAACTAAGTCTTTATAGGATTGTGTCACTTCTAAGAAATAACCAAACACTTTATTATATTTAATCTTTAAGTTTTTAATCCCTGTCTTTTCTCTTTCCTTAGCCTCAATCTCCATGAGCCAAGAAGCTCCTTTTTCTTTTACTTGTCGTAAATGGTCTACTTCTTCATGATAACTTTCACGAATTAAACCACCTTCACGAACAGAAATTGGCGCATCTTCTTCAATGGCACTATCAATAAGAGAAAAGATATCTTGCATCTCATCCATATTGGCATATAAATTACAAAGACCACCACTTTGCAATTCTTTTAAAAGCCCCTTGATTGGTGGTAGCATTTTAAGAGATTGTTTTAAAGCAATGAGATCTTTAGCATTGCAAGTTCCATAAGATACTTTACTCATTAAACGTTCAATATCATAAATGTCATTTAATGCATCCATTAAATCTGTACGAACAAGTGGATTCATCTTAAGTTCTTCCGTAGCATCCAAACGTTCATTGATTTCTCCAACATGAATGAGTGGTTGTTCAATACATTTACGAATATAACGTGACCCCATAGCAGTCTTTGTATGGTCTAATACCCAAAGCAGTGACCCTTTACGTCTTTTCTCACGTAAGGTTTCTGTTAATTCTAGATTTCGTCTTGTGGCAATGTCGAGAAGCATATAGGCATCTACGTTATATAACGACACATGCATTAAATGAGATAAGTCTGTCTTTTGTGTTTCTTGTAAATAGGCAAGTAGACTAGATGTAGCTAGTGTATCAACTTGTCCACTTGTAAGCCCCATACCACCTAAGTTCATTAAACGAAAATGTTTAAGGAGTAATTGCTCTCCTAGGATTGGATCTAATGTAGAAGGCTCTGTTTTTTCTGTCAAACAGCGTAAACGTTCTTTAAGGAAGTTACGTACCTCTTCATCTTCATACACACTTTCTTCAAGTAAACATTCAACAGGGGAAAATTTGGCAAGTTCATCTAAAAGCTTACGTTTGCTTTGCTCGCCTGTGATATAAGTACTCAGCCATTCTCCTGTTGTGACATCACAAATGCTAAGTCCATACTCTATTCCACTTTGCACAATGCTTCCAATATAGTTATTTTTACCTTCTTTAACAGTGGCCCCCTCTAAAATAGTACCAGGTGTCACAATACGTACAACATCACGCTTTACAAGTCCTTTAGTCGTCTTTGGATCTTCAACTTGTTCACATACGGCTACCTTGTAACCTTTTTCTACTAAACGGGCAATATAATTATCTGCGGCATGAAAAGGAACCCCACACATAGGGGCTCTCTCTTCTAAACCGCAGTCTTTACCGGTTAATGTAATCTCAAGTTCTCTGGCACAAGTTTTTGCATCTTCAAAGAACATTTCATAAAAGTCACCAAGTCTAAAGAACAAAATACAATCTGGATTGTTTTCCTTGATGGTTAAATATTGAGCCATCATTGGTGTTACTTTGTCTTTAATCATCTATTTCGCCAACTCTCCAATTAAATAATGAGATTTACTTTCTAAAATGTTAACCATGACATATTGACCTAACATTTCTTTTGGTGCAGGTAAGTTTACTAAGAGACCAGTGTCTGTACGACCACTTAAAACCTCGTGATTTCCTTTACTTACTTCTTCTAAAAGGACTTCTACTGTTTTACCTTTGTATGCTTTTAAAGCCTCAGCACCTTGTGAGTTTACAAGTTCAAGTAAACGATTGAAACGGTCTTTTGCAACGTCTTCTGGAATTTGGTCTTCCATTGTTGCAGCTGGTGTTCCTGTACGTTTAGAATATACGAAAGTAAAGGCACTTGTATAGCCTACTTCCCTTACAACATCCATTGTATCTTGGAAATCTTCTTCTGTTTCACCAGGGAAGGCTACAATAATATCTGTTGTCAGTGCAATACCAGGCATTGCTGTTTTAATTTTACGTGCAAGCTCTAAATAGCTCTCTTTTGTGTAGTGACGATTCATTTTCTTAAGAATAGCACTACTTCCTGATTGGAATGGTAAGTGAAGACTCTTACAAATTTTTTCACTGCTTGCCATGACTTCAATCAGCTCATCACTTAAATCTTTTGGATGTGATGTCATGAAACGAATACGTTTCAGTCCTTCTATTTTTGTAATTTCTTTAAGAAGGGCTGCAAATGTCATTGGCTCTTCTAAGTTTTTACCATATGAGTTTACATTTTGACCAAGTAACATAACTTCTGTTACGCCATCTGCTACTAAGCCTTTGATTTCAGCAATGATATCTGAAGCCAGGCGGCTACGTTCTCTACCTCTTACATAAGGTACGATACAGTAAGTACAGAAGTTATTACATCCATACATAATGTTAACACATGCTTTAAAATCAAATTTTCTTGCATCTGGTAAATCTTCTACGATATCTTGGTAAGAATCCCAAATATCAATAACGTTTTCATTTGTTTCTAAACGTGTTTGTAATAATTCTGGAAGTTTGTAAATATTGTATGTTCCAAAGATGATATCTACAAACTTGTAGTTTTTCTTTAATGTATCGATAACAATATCTTGTTGCATCATACAACCACATAAAGCAATCATTAAATTAGGATTTTTTCTTTTCTTACCTTTAAGTGCACCTAAACGACCATAAATTTTAAGTTCAGCGTTTTCGCGTACACAGCAAGTATTGTAAAGAATAAAATCTGCTTCGTCTTCGTTATCTGTTTGTGTATAACCGATTTCTTCTAACATCCCTTTAATTTTTTCAGAATCGCGGGCATTCATCTGGCAGCCAAAAGTGCTGAGGCAGAATTTTAAACCTTTTCCTTTGATTCTTTGTGATAGTATATTGATAATCTCATTTTGGCGTTTTGCCTCTTGAGTTGATACTTCAACCACTTGTCTTTTGCTCATTTTTTGTCCTCCTTAGCAAATCATTCGTTACTATTTTACATGAATAGACTTTTCTTTTCAATGGATAGCCCCTGATGACTAAAAAAAACAAATATTACCACAGTTATTTATGTTTCTAAAGGAAAAGCTATTAAAGTAAAGGAGGTGTACCGATGGCAAAAGATAGTCAAATTGACTCAAAAGAAGTGCGCATGAAAAAATGCAACTACCAAACACCACTTACTTCTGAAGAAGCTAAAAATCATAATCGTACCAGTAAAAAGCATTCTATTAAAAGTGAAGGCTATGGAAACCATTAAAATAGGACCCACTAGGGCCCTATTTTTTGTGATGCACTAATAATTGCTGGGATTTAAATTGACCATTTTTGATTTGGCCAATTGGTTGATAACCTAAAGGCACTGCTTGTTTGATGAGTTGATTGGCATGATATGTGTCTATACTTTCTAACTCAATATAACTTCCTGCTAATAACTTAAACTTTTTACCGATTATTCCTTTCAAGTACTGTTTAATTTTAAAAAGACATTGAATAATAGGTTCAACAAGCTTTTTTTGAATATGTCTTGTTTCTATTTTTATTTGTAAATAAACAAACTCTGACTGGATGGGGGCAAGATAGGTTCCGTACATCATCTCATCTGAGCTTCTAAAGTAGAGCGTAATCTTTTCCTGATGCACCTTAAGGGATTCATCTGTATATAGAATACTCAATTCCATACTTTCCTGATGTGCCAAGCGACTAAGTTCCTTTTTAAATTGCTCTACTGTAAGATAGACTAACATATTAATAGATGATTTCTCATAACCGATGAGAATTGTATTTAAATCGATTCTCTTCGATTGCCATTGGCCTTTTAAAGCTAATAGTAATACTGTCCACTTATTATATTCTGATACCATTTGCCTTAATCGCTCTGTATGATAGCTGAGGACATCTTGCTTTAAAGTATAGAGATCCTTACATCCATATTTCTGATAACAACACAAAGGCTGATCTTGTTTCTTTATATCTATTTTTTCAATAGCATTCCAATTATATCCGTCATATAATCTAAGCGGTTGATTCAATAGCACCGTATACTTATGTTGCTCTAAGCAGAGCACATCATACTTCATTTGATGTTGTAACCCATTAAAATATGTCTTTTTCTCTAAGATCTTTTGATCTATTTCACAAATCTCATGCCATAAGCAAGTTCCACATTTTCTCTTTATAAAACAGGCTATTTGCTCCCCCATATTCTATCCACCTTTATGCTCTTTATATACCCTATTTTATCTTCAAACAAAATATGCTTATGAATTTTCTGAGTGTATTTTTGTGAGTTTATTGAGTGGTTCAACAATTTGTGTTAGTAAATAATTTAATTAACTTCTGTCAAGCATAATATTTTAAAAAGGAAGACTTCTTATATCTATAAATGATAAAATATAAACTATTCGCGAAACACATTTTTACTTGTATCTAAGTGTTTTATAAAAATAGAGAGCGTATCATTTATACTATAGAAGAAATGATACGCTCTCTTAATCTATTTTATTATTCTTTTGAGTGTCCCTGCTTATAGAGTTCTAAGAAATCATAAGTTTTTTGGCTATCATGGTAACCAATGATTGTTTCTAGATTAACATCATGTACACTCTTGAAAATATTGATATCAATATATGGATTAATTTGTCTAAACTTCTTGATTAAATTTTTCATCTCTTGACGTTTAGATCCACCACCTTGACCACTGACACTACAGTGTTCTGTTAAACGGCATGCACATTGAATGAAACGTAAATCATTATAACGTCCCCATGCGATAATATCCTCTTCTTTGATTAAGTACATTGGACGAATGAGTTCCATGCCTTCGTAGTTTGCACTATGAAGTTTTGGCATCATCGTTTTCACTTGTCCACTGTATAACATACTCATTAAGATGGTTTCAATGGCATCATCGAAATGATGTCCTAATGCAATTTTGTTACAGCCTAATGCTTGTGCTTCTTTGTATAAGTAACCTCTTCTCATACGGGCACATAAATAACATGGTGTATCTTCTACTTCTGCTACGACATCAAAGATTGGTGATTCAAAGACTGTGATTGGAATATTCAGCTCCTCGGCCGTTTCTTCAATCACTTGTCTATTATACGGATTATAACCTGGATCCATAACTAAAAAGACTAATTCAAATTTTACAAGCCAGTGGCGTTGTAATTCTTGCATACATTTCGCAAGAAGCATCGAATCTTTACCACCTGAAATACAAACAGCTATTTTATCACCTTCTTGAATCATATCATAGTCATTGATTCCCTTAATAAAACGCTTCCAGATTTGCTTTTTATACTTTTTAATAATACTTTTTTCTACTTCTTTATACTTAGGTACTTGTTTTTTTTCTTTCTCCATTGAACTATTCCCTTTACTTTAATTCTTGATAACACATCTTAAATGCTTCAATAAAGCCATCAATCTCTTTCTTAATTGTTAAATGGCTAAAGCTTATTCTTAGTGTGGACAGCGCTCTTTTTCGATCACCTGAAAGTGCTAACACTGGTCTAGATGGTGTATTTGGCGTTACACACGCTGATTTTGTAGAGATATAAATCTCTCTTTCCTCTAATTTTTGTTGCATCAAGCTTGCTTTAATTCCTTTTAAACTAATATTTAAAATATAAGGTGTTGTAACTGCTTCTTGACTATTCATCATCACCTCTGGATACTGACTAAGTGCCTGACGTACTTGTGTATTAAACTGTGCGACACGCTTACAACTATCGTTTTGTTCTCTTAACGCAAGCTCTAAAGCTGTATACATAGATTGGATTAATGCGAGTGTTGGGGTACCACTTCTAAATGGTGTGGTACTTAATCCACCATGAATCACAGGTGTTAAATACACTTTCTCTTTTTTTACTAATGCCCCAATCCCATGAATCCCATACACTTTATGTGCAGTGAATGTCATTAAATCAATAGACTCTATATCTAAATGCACCTTACCAATAGCTTGAGTCGCATCCACATGTAATAAACAATTTGGATAGTCTCCTAAAAGCTTCTTAATCGCTGTTAAATCTTGAACTACACCTAATTCACTATCTACTGCTGCAAAAGAGAGTAAAATGGTATCTGGGCGTAAGAGTTCTTTTAGGTGTTCTAAATCAATGCGTCCATCTGGTCTTAGATTCACATAGTCTACTTCATAGCCCTTTTCTTGTAAATAACTAAGAGGTCCTGTAACAGAAGAGTGTTCTAAGAAAGACGTAATAATATGCTTTCCTTTTCTCCCATATTGTTCTGCTACACCTTTAATCGCTAAGTTATTTGACTCAGTAGCACCAGATGTGAAAATGAGTTCTTGTGGTTTAACATTTAAAAGCTCTGCGATTTGAGCAGTAAGCACCTCTATACGTGCTTTAGCTGCTTTTCCTAATGCATGATTGGCATTGGGATTGGCAAAGTATTTTTCACTTGCCTCATTAAATGCTTCTAACACTTCCTTACGGACAGGTGTATCTGCTGCATAATCTAAATAAATCATTCTGATTGTCCTTTCCTGCCGATATCTATTCAACTTATCATAAAATGGATAAGCTTTAAAGTCAACTCATTCTGCTTATAAAAAAATACCAACTATAGAGATCCTTGGTATTTTCAAGCCACTCTCATAGTAAAAAAATAATATGCGCCAAGTCATTCTCTCCTCTATTTTAATAACTTTATCATAAAGGCTCTACAATAAATGTTGGGGTCATGAAACTATTCTTAAAATATTTCCAGGCATAAAATAAGAGCATTTTCAACAATCCTAAGTATACCACTACTTCAGAAAGGTGTTGACTATGCTCTCTTTAAATGTTT
>JAGAVZ010000200.1 GCA_017941635.1 Cellulosilyticum sp. | reverse complement strand
TTCCACACGTGTAAATGTCTTGAAATCTGTTGTCTTAGCCAAACCTATAGCTGCACCATAAAAATCTTGACACCACATGATGTAATATGTATCTTCTATTTTTACGAGTCTTGGGTCATAAGCATAGATTGGCATAAATGGTTATATCATTTATTACTTGCCCAAAATGTGGATGTGCAATTTCCTTTTTATTTAGAATGTACTTCTTTTAATCACTATCTTTTGCTCTATACCACGCAAGGTAAAGGTAAAATAACCTATCATGAATCTACTTATGATTTAAAACCTAATAGTATGATTTTTATCGATGCTCAATCTGGTTTTCGCCTAGATTTAATCGATGCCAATCACTGGCAATTTACTGTACTTGTTATAGATGGTCCTAGCACACCTGCCTACTTTGAAACCTATCATCAAAATCGCTATTTTGTTTGCCATCTAACACCAATGTCTCATCTTCCTCAAACTCTAGATAAATTACTTCAAATTACTGGCGCAGATTTAACTGAAACTGCTTTTATTACTTCTAAACTCATTACCGACCTATTAACTGACCTTATACTCGCTAAAGATGCTGATATTCATCACACAACCAATCTTCCAAAATATCTTATACAAATCAAAGACTTATTCGACTCAAACTATAAAGAACATTTTAACTTAGATGATTTGGCACAGACTTATCATGTAAGTAAATATAAAATTATTCGAGACTTTTCCACCTACTTACATACATCTCCTATAAACTATCTCATTAATAAAAGGATTTCCTGTTCAAAGCGCTTACTCTTAGAAACAGATTATCCTGTATATGAGATTGCTTCTATGGTAGGAATCGATAATATCAATCACTTTACAAATCTTTTTAAAAAACATACCAGCTTAACACCACATAACTATCGTAAACTCGCCCAAATTGAACATCCTGAATACCTAGAAGATTAGACAAACCATTCCTTCCAAATCTTATTTAACTTTTCTCAAACAAAAAGGCTATCAATAAACATTCTTAGCTGTTCTAAGCTTGTTCATTGATAGCCTATCTTTATATAATTAGCTTTCTCACATCATTAACTTTTTACTTTTTATAAAATCTATTCTTTTTAAGATTAATGACCTGTATTTCATCACTATTCTATTCGTTCCTTAACTGTATTTTTTATAACCATATGCCCTGTAACGATTTGGACACCTCTTATATATTCTTTATGATTAATTTTCCTAAGTAAGGTTTTGACACCCAGTTCAGCCATTTTATTCATCTCAACTTCATAGGTTGTAATCTGATTGTTAGATGTATTAGGGTACAAATAATTATCAAAGCCTACAATTGAAATATCCTCTGGTACAGAAATTCCTCGTTCTAATAATTTACCCATTAATATATTTGCAGTAAGGTCACTATTACAAGCAAACGCCGTAGGAAGCTTCTCTGGAAGTACTAGTTCAATTCGCTTATTATCCATATCTCGATCATCAATGAGCCATTCCTTATTAAACGTAATATTATTTTCTAATAATGCCTTTTGATAACCAAAATAGCGATCTGTAATACTACTTGTTGTCAGTAATGTCCCCACAAATCCTACTTCCCTATGCCCCATCTGAATCAGATAATTAGTAAGGACATACATCCCATAAAAACCATCTGAAATAATCGTGTCATATTCCATATGGTTATCATAAAAATCTAGAAATACTACTGGTACAAGTTTATTTTCCCATATATAAGCAGAATACCTTGCACTTACCTGTCCTAGCATAATCAGCCCATCAATTTTATCATCTTGCATCATCTTTGGTAGCTTACAAGCTTCTTCATCCTCAAAATCTAGTATTTCTAAAATTGTACAGTATCCCTTAGCTTGTAACTTAGTCACAATGCTTTGATAAATCTCCCAATAAAACGAACTATTATTTCCTATAAATTGACTCGGTATCAAAACACCAATATTCCCTGTGCCTTTTTTCTCTTTTGCTTTCTGGGCAGAAATCGGTATATACCCCATCTGTCTTGCTAATTCTTTAATCTGTTTCCTTAATTCTTCACTAACACCACTTTTATCTGCCAACGCTTTAGATACTGTGACATTACTTACCCCAAGCTTTTTCGCTATATCCTCTAGTTTCACCGCTTTTGCCATTTTACTCCTCCACCTTTCAGCCTACTTTTCCTAGTTAGTCATGTTGTAGGTATCTCCTAGCGACTCTCTTCTTTCTTCCTACCTGCTTCTATGTATTTTTTACTATCACAAACTCCTACTTTGCCATAAAACAATCGCCTGCATAATCGAAATATATATCCCCAATAAACCTACAATTGCACTTAATATTCTAGTTACCAATATAAATTTATCTAACTTATAAAGTTTATCTTCATATTGGTGTTGTTTTCCCATAAATATAAGGTCTATGATTTGATACTTTTTCATAAAAGTAACAGTGCCGCCAAATACAATACAAAACAGCCCAAATATAAGTTGTCCCATGATGTACTCCTAATCCTTTTTGTATATTCTCTTATTAAAATCTTTTATGCCTTTGCAATTAAATGAATAAGTTTTCCCTTAAAATCTCCAAAAATACGTTCTATATTAATTCCTGCATACATTAAAGCTTCACCACTATAAACTTTCTTTGTTTCTTCTACTTCATAGAATGTGTGTATATCTAATCCTTTAAGATAAATTCTTCTACTATGATAATTTGGCTCTGCCAAAACTTGAATATAGGTTAGTAATGCTTCTTTCTTATCCTTAGATACCACTTGCCAAGCATCATGTGTATGATTTTCACTATATGATGCGATGCGGTAGTAATCTCCTTCTCTTACCAAGTCATTATATTTATGGTACATTTCAACTTGATCAGGAATCATATTTCTATCTTCTTCTGAAATGCGTGTCACATCTAATTCATAACCAAATGTACCTGCTAGGGCTACGTAGCCTCTTGTTTCAAAAGATGTCACTCTACCCACTGTATGATTTGGACAATCGCTCACATGCGCACCCATACTAGAAAGTGGATAAATCATAGCTGTACCTTCTTGAATTTTTAAGCGTTCCACGGCATCTGTATCATCTGAGCACCAAATTTGTGGACTGTAATATAGCATACCTGGATCAAATCTTGCACCACCACCTGAACAGTTCTCAAGAAGTAGGTCAGGAAAATCACGAATCAATCTTTCTTGTAAATCATATACACCTAGTACATAGCGGTGATAGAGCTCTCCTTGATGTTCTTTATCTAAATAAAAGCTACCCATATCGCTGATTTGTCTATTCATATCCCATTTTACATAGGTAATATTGGCACTTCTAAGTACTTTGCTCATCATGTCATACACATAGTCCCGAATCTCTTTTCTAGATAAATCAAGCACATATTGATTTCTACATAAACTTGGTGTACGATTTGGAATTTGAATTGCCCAATCTGGATGTGCTCTATATAGGTCAGAGTCTGGAGAAATCATCTCTGGTTCAAACCAAATCCCAAACTGCATTCCCAACTTATTTACTTCGTCTACTAAATATTTTAAGCCCCCTTTAATCTTTTCTTCGTTCACTTGCCAATCTCCAAGAGCACAGTTATCACTGCTTCTACTGCCAAACCAACCATCATCCATAACTAGCATCTCAATACCTAATTTAGACGCTTCTCTAGCGATATCTAATAATTTATCTGTATTAAAATCAAAGTAAGTTGCTTCCCAGTTATTAATTAAAATTGGACGCTTTTTGTGCGTGTACTTTCCTCTAATTAAGTGGTTACGGAATAAATCATGATAGGTTCTAGTCATATGTCCCATACCTTCTGAGGAATAAACCATAATCACTTCTGGTGCTGTAAAAACTTCCTCTTTCTCTAAAACCCACGCAAAATCAGTTGAATGAATGCCCATCACTGCTCTTACAGTATTAAATTGATCTAATTCTGTCTGTGCCATAAAATTACCTGAGTATATAAAACTTAATCCATAGATTTCTCCTTGATTTTCCTTAATATCCGGTGATGCAATCGCCATAAATGGATGGTCTTGATGACTTGATTCTCCTCTTAATGAAGATACACTTTGTTTACCATGTCCAATCACTCTCTTTTGAATGTGACGTTCTCTTGCCCAAGAACCATGGAGTGTAATCATCTCATAATCTTTATTTTCTACATCCAAACATGCTGAATAAACCTTTGTTAAAGTAATTGGTGCGTCATTTAAGTTTCTAACACGTACACTTCTTGTTATAACATCTAATTTTTCAAATATACTATATACTAATGTTACTTCTAATTTTAAGCTTTGGTCCATACAAACAAGTTCCAATGTACTGCATTCATCTTCTTTTCCATATGTAGCAGGTAATCCTTCTAAAGGCTTTTTCCCTTCAAAAATCTGGTGACTTACATAATTCAAACCACAAGCAGTATACCCTTCTGGTGTTTTCACCATCAAACAATCTTCTCTATAGTCCCCTAACCCATGAGCTGGATATTCCATAGGAAAACAATCTAAAAATGAAGTACGATCTCTATTATTTTTAGATGGCACATATGGTGCTTCCTCTGTTCTCATTAAATATCCTAAATGATAATCTTCAATTCTCTTACCATAATAAATATGCCCTACAAATTGCTCATCATCTACAATGCCAATCATATAAGTTGATTTAGGTGTGTCTAATTTAAATATACGTTCATCTTCATAATATTTAATCCCCATCATACACTCTCCTTTATCTCCATAGACATTACTGTAATCCCATAGCTATGATACAAGTATACCTAGTAAATTTAATTTCTTACCTTTTTCAGGTTCTAGCATCTCTATCTGTATGGTTACTTTTTGTTTTGTATCACTCTTAAATAATGGATAAGTTTCCGGATAATTACCCCAACCATTTTTAAAGAATGTATCTAGTGTATCTACTTTTTCACCATTGACCTTAATACCTATTGTTGCTCTTTCCTCTTCGATTCCTTTGACATAAAGTAAAAAGACATTTTTGCCTTCTACCTCACAAGTTAATGAAACCTTTTGCGCTCCTTTTACAGAGGCATAACCTGTATTAATGGTTCTAAAAGTTTCTTCTGTCGCCTCAAAACCTTTTTCCTCTACAATATGTAAATCCTTAAATTCCACTAAATTACCTTCTAAGTAAGGTGCACCAAATACTGTCTCTTTAGGAACTTGATAATCAGTTTGATAATCTACTTCCTTCTCAAGTGCATACTCCATTAGTTCTGCTATTAAATCTGCTATAATGCCATGCCCCCTATCATTTGGATGCACCTCATCTGTTTCAATGTCCTCCCATTTATAAAGACCCGCTTCAATATTTTTGAAAATTTCCTGACGATAACTTACAGAAGGAATTTGATAATGCTCTGCTATCTTTGTTTCCTCTTCTTCTGCACTTTCTCCACTTTGTAATGTCATAAAGATTTCCACCATTGCTGACTCTGGTAATTTGGTTACTAATTTTCTAATAAGAGATTCATAAGAAACATTTGTATCTTTCTTAGGCGTGACATCATTTGCAGCAAACTCTACAAATACGATATCTGGATTATGTTTAATAATATCTCGCCCAACTCTATGTACACCAATCAATGAACCTGTTGCACCAACTCCTGCATTGATTCGTTCAATTTTTGTAGTAGGAAATTTCTCTTTAAACCACTTAGTTACTCTTTCTACATAAGCATTTTCTGGAAGTGTAGGACTGCATCCTTGTGTAATAGATCCTCCTAAAAACCCAATCTTTAATGAACCGCCTTGCGCAGCTTTTTTTAATATTTTGCTTAATTGCTCTATATACTTAAAAGACTGTGGCATATATATCCTCCTAACTTTAAATCATTAAATTTTTAGTATTTTTTAACTTTTATAACTTTAAATTAATTATATAATACGGATAAAAAAATACAACTAAAAACACTTTAATTTCATAAAAAAACGTAGGAGAAATTTTAGTTATTTTGACCAAAATTTCTCCTACGCTCTATTGTTTATTGAAACGATTATACTAAGCTATATCTTCTTCATTGGAAGTATTTCCATCCGTTTCAGGCGTTTCTTCAGTATTTTCATTATCACTTCCACCATCTGCAACGTCTCCATCCTCACCTGGAGAAGGACTCGGTGTAGTGTCTTCTAAAGCTTTGATACTTACCTTAATATTAATTGGATTATTTTTTACCCTAATATTTTCAGGTGCAGTAATAGTAAGCGGTAAAGTATACTCACCTTCTTTATAATTACTTAAATCTAGAGTTGCTTCAATATCTGATTTCTCTGTTAAAATCAAGTCATCTGATAAACCACTAAGCTCTATATTAATAGATGGTGTTAAGATTTCATAGGTTAATCCTTCACCTATACCAATAACTGTCAGATTTAATTCACTCATGAGCATTGGATAATTTAGTGTATTCTCTTCACTAATTTGTAAACTTACACTTACCGTATCCTTTTCTAAGGATACTACTCCATCTGGTAAAATCATCTGTACTTGTAGTAATCTAGATTCTGTAATCTTGGATAAATCAATTGGTTCTAATTCTATTTTAGAAATACCTGCTAATACCTCTGATTTACCTACAATGGTTACATTCTGAACATCTGTATCTACCTTTGTTAAAATATATCCCTCTGGCATTTCTCCAGTAAAGCTTACTTCTACTGGAACAACTTTCTCACTACCTATTGGCAATTTCACTTCTGCCGTTTCATTGGATAATTTTAACCCTGTAATGATACTACCGTCTATATCATACAACTTAATTGGTAGATTATTTACCAATTGCTCTGCTGAAAAATCTTCTGATTTGATTAATACCTTCGCTTCTGCCACCCTATCTAACTCCGACTTAGGCCCTGTAATAATAACCTTTTCTGGAGAAATAATAGGTTTTCCATCACCTAATAACGTATGATGACTTGTAATATCCTCTGCTATTTCATAAGTAACCTTTTGCTCCTTACTATCAATCTTATCTATAAGTACCTTAGTAACTTGAGGTTTCTTATCTTTGATACTTACACTATTTCCATCTGCGTTAATTCTAACAACGTAATTAATATTAGTATAAGATATAGAATCTCTTATTAGATCATCCTCATACTCTGTCAAATTAAGTGTAGCTGTGATAGCACTTGGATTTCTAAGTAGTTTATCTACTTCGAGTCTAGGTCCACTTACGACTACTTTAAAGTTTTGATTTAAAATCTCTGCTTTATTTGTAAGTTCATATCCATTTTCTGTCAAAATATCTTCACCAGTAATTTGAACCTTAATACCAGATATTTCTTGTGGCTGAGTAGGATTTTGTGTATTGATAACAAACAACCAAAGCATTGTTGCTACTACTAAGGATGCGATTTTCCATGGAAGGTTTTCTGTGAAGAATTTATTCATGTTTATTCTTTCCTTTCCATATAACCTTTTTTCTTTCTAGACGTTTCTTGTCCGAACGTTTTCTCTTCTTAGTTGCTAGTAAAATCTTTTTGATGATTTCTGCATCTAATCCTCTCTTAACTTTTCCATTTCGCACACTAGAAATGATACCTGTTTCCTCTGACACAACTAATACCAATGCATCTGTTCCCTCTGTAATACCAATAGCTGCTCTATGTCTTGTGCCTAAGTCTTTACTAATATCCATACTATCTGATAATGGTAAAAAGCATGTTGCTGCTGCCACTCTATTATTTTTGATAATTACTGCACCATCATGAAGTGGTGTATTTTTTTCAAAAATATTAATGAGCAACTGACTTGAAATCACTGCATCAATTTTGATTCCTGTTCTTTCTACGTCCCCAAGCTTAGTATCCTGTTCAATAACAATTAATGCCCCTGTTTTTAGCTTTGCCATATGCACGCACGCTTTGGCAATTCCGTCAATTGAGTCGTTGCTTAAAGCATCATCCGTTCCTTCTGTGCTATTTAAAAGAGATTCAAATAGGTTTCCTTGACCAATTTGCTCCAGTGCTCTTCTCAACTCTGGTTGAAATACAACTAACAGTGCAAAAGTACCCACTGTAATGGTATTTGAAATAACAAACCATAAGGTGTGAAGTTGGAATATATATGCAATACTTGCAACTACAAGTACAATGACTACGCCCTTAAAAAGCGTCCATGTTCTAGTATCTTTAATCCATATCATGACAAGATATATTAAATACGCCACTACCAAAATATCAACAATATCTCTTATGCCGATATTAGGTAATCCAATATAGGGTATCTTATCAAGCGCCTCTTTTATTGCATTCACCGACTCAAACTCCTTCTATAAAATTTCTTCTTTTCTATTATATCATGTTTTAACTTCTAGGTATATTGTATTTTGCCTAGTATTGGAATTTATTTAAATTTTACTCTTACTATTGATAATACTGAATCTTTTACCTTATCTTGTTGAATTATAAATTACCTATTTGAATTCACTTAATTTGTACCTATGTCACTTAAATGCTCTACACTTGCTAAAAAAAGTACAAGCATCATTAATAATATGTTTGTACTTTTGTATTTATATACTTATAGTCCACTATGAAATCCATCATCTTCCTTATGTAAATTAAAACCTGTATTGGTTTGTGATGGGTCTGTATATACTTTTTTAACTTTATTTTCTTTAAAATTAACTTTTATTTTAGGAACAATCCTAACGTAATAATAATTATCATCATCCTCAAAGTTAACTGTTTCAGCTCTTTGATAGTCTAGTACATTAGATAAAAATTGTGCAATAACTCCAATGATACTAAAGACAATCGTTTCTAAAACAATTGCAAATAAATTAATTTCAATATCTAAGAAAAATATCGTAGCTAACCCAAAGCCAAGAATATTCATTACTGCCCCTATCCCAATAGCAATATATGGACCATAATCCATTGGTAATTTCCTAATTAAGAAAATGGTAGAGAATACAATAAAAAATACCACCATCACTATTAGCATGACTTGATTAAAAACAATACCAGATAAGTCTATTGTTAAGAGCTGTTCTACTGCATCTAATATTTCGCTTTTATTCATTCCAATATTAGGAAGTACTTCTCTTAATCCCGGTAATAAAAACCATATCATTACCCCTAAAACTATTGCTATTATAGAGGCATAACTAGTAAAGATTGCTGCAATAATCGGTACCAATAATTCTAAATGAATTGAAAAAGCAATCATTGTTACTATAATTAGTAAGCTTTCCTCAGGAAATAATCTACCATATAGTATATAGATTAACACTAAGGCAATAAACATCACTATTGCCATAATAGGATTAGCGGGTAATAAAAATACTACTACTAATAAGATACTACATACTTCTATGCAGTGTGCAGATGCAAAAGCACCAATCACTGAGGTCCCTATCATCACTATAATATTACTTAATGGCCCATCATATCCTGTTGCAGACTTAAGCATATTAAATGCTATAAAAGTCATCACAAATTTTAAGATTGGAAGTAATATAACCTCCCCCTTTTTTAATGCACTAATTAAATTCTGTCTCATTACTAATAACATTTCACTAGATTTCATCTGTAGCCCCCTTATGAAATTGTGGCTTAGCCCTCATATTCTTTTAGCCCTTTTATAAGCTCTTTATAATGATTCATTCTTTTACTCGCTTTCCTATACCTTACTCCATAGACAATAGAAGAAATAATGGTATATACAACAATTGCAACAAGCCAAGGTCCTATATATGCCTTTATATAAATATCAATAAATTCTTCAACAGAGTGCGGAAAAAGAATGCCATTACAAATAATCTTTAATGCGCCTACTCCAATAAATAGCAATGTAATAAGTGAAATTCCTAGTCTAGTTATAAAATTATTAACATAGACATAATCTTCTAGGAAATAATTTGTAATGCGTTCATCTTTCTTTTTGTATCTTTTTTCATATACTGCAATCTTAGTCATCAAAATAATCTTATCTTGGTCTACCATCTACTCACGTCCTTTACTGCGTTTTCAAACCTTCTATCGTGTAATTACCTACTGCATTCCACAATAGCCATTCTTCCACTCCTGCTTCTTTGGCACCTTCTATTTGTGCTTTAATCTGTTCTGGTCCATATTCTAAATATGGCTCACAACTCTTGATTGTAAAGTCTTGTAACCATGGTCTAACTATTGCTCTTTTTTCTGCCTCTTCTGATTCTATTTTATTTAACCCGTACTTCATCGTCTTATAAATGATGTGATATGGGTCTAAATGAGGGTATTCAATACCAAAAGTTCCTTCTGCATAATGTGACGGATATACCATAGGACAAATATAGTCTAAATACTTGCTCATCTCCTTGAAATCCTGACCTACAATCTCAGCATCTATATCGCTTAAGACCACGGCTCCAAATACATCCGCAGATACTTTTATCCCTTCTTTTTGTAAGTTTTTACATATATATTTTGTAAACTCTGTGATGGCTTTACTCTTTGAAACCTCATCATCTAAGATGACTCTGCTAGAATTCATAGATTCGTGGAATCTGACATAGTCGAACTGTATTTCCTTAAATCCCATTCTAACTGCTTCTCTGCTAACTTCTAAAAGATATTCCCAATTCTCCTTTAAGTAAGGATTTAGCCAAGTATCATTAGCTCTTGTAACATAAGTTGTACCATCCAATTTTTTAATAGCGCGTTGTGGCTCATTCTTAGCCACAACACCATCCTTGAATGCTACCACTCTTGCAATAGGATAAATATTGGCTTCACAAAGTCGATTCATCATCGCCTGAATATCCTTGATTGGTGGACTATCTAAGACAATGCCCTTATCTCGTAAATCCTGATTATCTGTTGCAAAAGTAAGATATCCCATATCATCCTTTACATCAATAACAAAACTATTGATCTCGGTTTCTTTAGCTAATTCTATATATTCCTCATAATTATTAATCTTACTATTTGGAATGTAGATTCCCTTAGCTACCTTTGGTGCTACATAAATAGAATAATTAATGCTAGGTTGCTCTAGGTAAACACTTTGTTCTATTGTTTCTATCTTTGCTCTTCCTATTGAAAGTAAACCTTGTAAATCTTCATCAAATCTGCCTGTAACAATAAATGTTCCTACTAAAAGTACACCTATTAAAAATAAAACTTTATATTCTTTCTTTCTAATCTTCTGGACTTGATACTGATAATAGCTACTTACTGCTCCTAATTTAATTTTTTTCATATGTGTAACACCCTTATACATACCTTTCTTATTATATCATATTTATCAATTTAATAACTTTATGAAATATGTACTAATATACCCTATTAATATTGTACATTTCGAAAATTATGTATATTCACTTTTGAAATTATTTCCATTATACTACAATAATCTCACCTTTTGTAGGGGGGTAAATCAAAAAGGTCTTATCATCTTTCCAACTTTCTATTCTCTTTCTATTTTAATAAATACTGTTATTCTAAAGGATAAAATATCACAGACAGAGGTAAACTAATTAAAAATCTTACAAAGGAGTGCCTTTATGCCAAACGATGATACAATCAAACTCTTAAGAGAATGTAGCGCTGGTGTTGAAATGGGTATTGCCAGTATTAATGATGTTATGGAGTATGCTAAAGAAGAGAAATTGCATAGCATACTACAAGAATACCTAGACAAACACCAAATTCTCAGAAATGATATTAGCCAAAAACTAGATACTTATCACGATGATGAAAAATCTCCAAATCCAATTGCTAAAGCTATGTCTTGGGTCAAAACTCATGTTAATCTTTTAATGGACTCTTCTAGCAAGGAAATTGCTACTCTTATGCGTGATGGATGTGATATGGGAATTAAATCTATCCAGAGATATTTGGAACAATATCCTACTGCCAATGCAGAAGTTAAAAAATATGCAGATCGATTGATTGTTATTGAACGTGAATTTCATGATAAATTAGATCAGTTTGTTTAGCTTTTAGGTATTAAATGATTCAATAAAAAAATGACTTCGCACTCATACGAAGTCATTTTTTGTTTTCTACATTTTATTAATCATAAAAATAATAATCGCACTTAAATTCAAACAAACGGATACCAGATATAATACATATACTGCTTGTTTTTGAGTAAGCCCTTGAGCTACCAGTCTAAAGTGTGCTTGGTAAGAATCCCCTACGTAAATAGGTTTTCTTTCTTTTATTCTTCTTAGTACCACGTAGATATTATCAAAAATAGGCAATCCCAATGCCAGAACTGGTACAAGGATAGAAAGTACTGTTGCTTGTTTGAACGCACCATCTAAGGCAATCACACCCAAAATAAACCCTATAAAGGTTGCCCCTGCATCCCCCATTAAAATTTTAGCAGGAAACTTATTGTATCTTAAATATCCCAAACAAACCCCTACTAAAATAATTGCCATCATAGCAGAATGCCTATCACCCATTCCAAACGCTACAATAAACAATGTAACAGCAGAAATACAAGAAACACCGCCTGCTAATCCATCCATTCCATCTGTAAAGTTAATAACTGTTGTTACGCCAAAGAGCCACACTATTGTCAAAATAAATTGTAATGCTATTGGTAACACAACATATGTACTATTTAAAGGATTTGTAAAGCCTTCAAACTGCACACCTCCAAAGTAAACAACTACACAAGCCAATACTTGCACAATCATCTTGGGTAAAGCAGATAAGTCTTTTCCTCTAATCTTAATCCAGTCATCTAACATTCCTATTACAAAAATTAAAGTTGTACCTATAAATATAAAAAGAGACTGTCTATCCATTCCCTTGCTGACTAATAAATAAACCAACCAAAAGACACCATAAATACCCACTGCTGCCAGATAAGGTTTTGGTTCCTTATGTATTTTACGCTCACAGTCCTGTTTAGGTTGCTCCACATAGTTTGTTTTAAAGGCAATTTCTCTAAGTCTTGGCGTAATAAACAACATACAAATTAATGCTAATAAAAATGCTACTCCATACTCCATCATATTCACTACCTTCTGTTCACATTTTTTATTTCTCATTTATCATATTACTTATTACATAAAATTTCAATTTATTTTTTAAATATTTAGAAAATATCACACCTAAGCCTATTTATCTTTGCCACATTCCGTTTATTTTTTCTCCTATATCTTCTGTACATATATTCTACAAGTATAATACTTCGCTCCATAATATAAGTTGTAACTTTTTTATTTATGTCCTATTTTCAAATCTTATATCTCCTAAAAACTCCCTTCATAGATTTCCACTACTCACAAATACTAATAGTATCAAATTACTTATTAACTTTTTACTAGGAGTTTATTATGTCAAAAAAACATAGATATTTTATTATTGTTTCCCACTGTTTACTTAATCCAGCCACTAGAGTTCATCTATTAGGACGACGCTATATATTTGCAGAAAAGGTTTGTGACTTTTTCTTACACAAGCATATTAGCATTATTCAGCTTCCTTGCCCCGAATTTACTGCAATGGGATACTGGCGCAATCCGCAAGGTCGTCAGCAATATAATAATGTGTTTTTTAGAAAACATTGTAGGGCAGAACTAGAAAACTATATTAACGACATGTGCTAGTTTATCTTAATTACGATATAGGATAAATATGGAAATTGCCAAAAGTATACTATCCCTATTAAAATTAAATGCAAGTATATTTATCCAAATATTAGATGTTTAATCTGTCCAGTTGCTTGATTA
>JAGAVZ010000199.1 GCA_017941635.1 Cellulosilyticum sp. | reverse complement strand
GGATATCGTAACTTTAATCGATTTAGAAATCGAATCTTGCATATGGATTATGCAAAAAATAGGTAGATGAAGTTTTCGCTTCATCTACCTACCATAAATTTCTTGTATAACTTAGGATACCCCAACTATTGACGTAGAACCCTATTTTATTTTACCAATAGACCTATACACATAAAAGTACTCACAATAAAATCATTTTTAGATTTTATTGTGAGTACTTTGACCTCACCCTTATATTTCTTATTAATTACGCTCTTAAACTAACTAATTTTTTCCAACTCATTTAATAATGAAAGTAACATAGATTCTTTGGCATCATCATAGGATTTAAAAATTTTTTGTGCTTCACTAAGATTATTGTATACTTGCCAATAACCACATAATAAACATTTCTTCTTAGTCCCACACATGTAATCTTTAACATCCTCAACTGGAAAACCAAGAAAGATTCCAAGTTCTGGTGGACAATGACAATATTCATAACGCTTACGCAAACCAGCTAATGCTGTATATGCTGATCTTAGTGAATATCCTAATTGTTCTAGCACTTCTCGCTCCTTAGAACTTGCTAGTATATTTTCTATACTACACTTGCGATAAGCAAGCACAATATGGGCATTCTCTGTTTCTCTTAAAACCATGCCTTGTAAGCCTAAGCTTTGAATTGTTTTGAGTGTGGTAATTTTTGAAAACTTGCGACCATCCCTTCTTCCTAAAGCTAAGGTGATAGAAGGTTTATAACCCATAATAACTGGCGCCAACTGATACTTTAGATAATAAGTAAGATATTCTTTATCATCTAATGCTTTGATGGTGTCATAGAAAATAACTCTCTTGTCCTTCATCTTTCTCATTCTCCAGTATGACATAGCGCTAACCTACAATCTTTTTACCATAGTCATTACAAATAGCTTCGTCTTGACCATCTGTAAATTCATTTACGATAAGTGGTTCAGCTACTAAATTTGCACCTAAAGATGCCATTTGTTCTTTCCAAGCATCCATCCATTCACCAGTTCCCCAACCATATGAACCGAATAGCGCCATTTTTTTACCTTGCATTAAAGCTGCATTATTTTCGATGAATGGAATAACTTCTGAGTCTTCTAACTCTTCTGCGCCCATTGCTGGACATCCTAATACAAGAACTTCTGCATCTATTATATCCTTATCTGTGGCATTTGATACTTCAAGGATTTCTACCTCTTTCCCTGTTTCTTGAATCCCACATACAATATTCTCTGCCATTTTTTGTGTGTTTCCTGTTCCTGTCCAATAAATTACTTTAATCATCTCCTTCCTCCTTCTTGATAATAATTTTCATTTATATCATCTATTATATCTGATAATTTATTTTTGTCAATTGATAATTGTTCTTGATTTCATTTTTGTTATATTTTTTTATATTCAACCATATACTTTTAACCTTAATTCTTATCCACAACTACTTTCTGTTTATACTTCTATAAAACAAAAGAAAGGCACTTATGGCGCCTTTCTTTTGTTTTGATATTCACTTAATGCTTTATTAATCTTCTTAGATGTTTGATAGTTTCCACTATATGAGATAACACATACCCCTATGTAAATCATTGTAATGATTGCTATATAGGGTACTATATTTTCATTGAGATCTAATCTAACCCATTGCAATTTTCTTCCAATCCCATATAAAATTAAAACTGTTGCTATGTAATGAATACCTATCTTGATGGTATTTTCTAATTTTGAATTTTTTTCATCTCCGTATAGTACATTGCTTAGACCAATGATGAAAAAGTTCGCCACTAATAAACCTACTAAATCTCCAACTCTTACTGCTACTCCTCTTTGAAATAGTACAATTGAAAGAATCATCCCTATTAAAGACCCTGTCGATGATAGAGAAAATATCATTATGAAATGTTTTAGCCTTTCCATTTTCCTCTCTCCCTATATGCCTAGTTTCTTCTTTAACTCAGGCACATATTGCCTTGAAATAATAAACTTTTCATTGTTACTTAATACTGCTTCAAATCTTCCATTAAAAATTGGTGATACCCTAATGAGCTTTGCCAAATTAACAATACTTGATTTAGATGCTCTAAAAAAGTCCGTATGTACAAAAAGTTCCTCTAATTCATAAAGCTTATATTTAGTGTCATACACTCTATTTTCTGCATACGCAAATACCTTATTATCCACTGCTTCAAAGTAATAAATGTCCTGTGGACTAACCATATAAATCGCTCCTTTATATGTGCAAGAAATCTTATGTTTATTCATTTTCATCCCATAAACAAGCTCCAATATATGGTCATCCACTTCATGACATCTAATAATAATCTCATCTTCCTGCCCTTCTAAAGCATCCTCAAAAGTACTGGTTGAATGAACTAAAAGAATAATACAAATAAGAAAAGTTACAAGTGAAAAGATTGTTGCTAAGATAACACCAACTAATTTTAAAATAGCTGCTAATGAAAGTAAGCTTTTGCAACTAATATATAAATAAACTTGTGATAATCCTAGTGTTACTATACTTAAGATAAAAGCATTCACACAGGCAGCAATGATGTAGCTCATAATCAGTTTTGTTCGGCTAATGGGCGCAACCAAAAAGGCTGCTATCTTATGATCTTCCTCATCCTTTACCATAATACCCAATGCAGATAATGTCACCATTACAACATTAACAATGATAATTCCTGCCATGAGCCAGCTCCCCGTCATATAGACTACTTGATTTTCTTCCACTGCCACAAAATTTGCTAAATATGCTTCATTCACATCTCCTAAAAAAATCATATTCAGTACCAAAATAATTACCATTGATAAAAATGAAAAGAGGACACTTGAACGATTTCTTAAATAAAGATTCATATTTCTTTTTACTAAATTCATTAGGCTCTGCATAGCTTATACCTCCGTAAGAGATTTATTGGTTATATTTAAAAAAGCATCCTCCATGGTGCCTTGAACCACCTCAAAAGCTTCCATATACTGTTTCATTTTTTCTAGTAATGAAATAGATTCTAAAGTATTGGCTACTTCTATATGAATACGATTCTCTATCATTTTATATTGATGACAATCTTTTTCTAAAATAGAGGTCACTTTATCATACTCTTTAGTTGCTATTTTAATTGTATCTTTTGCATAGTTTTCCTTAAGCTTATATGGCGTATCAAATGCCACCATTTCTCCAGCATCCATAACTGCTATGTGATTGGCTCTTACTGCTTCTTCCATATAATGTGTGGTCAAAAATACTGTCATTCCAGTAGCTTTTCTTAAGTCTTCAATACTCTCCCATACTATTTTTCTTGTTTGTGGATCTAGCCCTGTGGTTGGTTCATCCAAGAATAGAATTTCAGGATTGTGCAATAAAGCTTTTGCAATCTCACACTTTCGTTTCTGCCCACCTGAAAGTGCTCTAAATGGTCTATTATATAATGCTTTAATATCAAGTACCTCAGATATTTCTGTTATATGTTGCTTTACCTTTTTGCTATCCTTTTCATATAAATAAGCTCTAGCCAATAAGTTTTCATAAACCGTCAGTTCATCGTCTAAGGTATTGCCTTGAAATACCACACCTATCTTTTTGCGAATCTCTTGATTGTCTTTGCCAATTAAATGACCTGATACCTTGATTTCTCCTGATGTAGGTTGGAGTAAGGTACATATCATATTAATGGTTGTAGATTTTCCTGCACCATTGATGCCTAGAAACCCAAATAACTCTCCTTGTTCTACTTTAAAGCTTAAATCTTTAACTGCATCCACATTGCCAAAACGTTTATTAAGATGGTTCACTTCTATACAATATTTCATATTCCTCGCTCCCCTTTCTGATAAATTCAGTATATTCATCCATCCTACAAAGGGCAATAAGCTAGAGGGTAAGTTGCATTTATGTTACGGTAAGTAACATCATCAGTGTCTCAAATGCATTCCAAAAAACAAACTACATATACTTTTTTATACTAAAAAATGTCGTGGGACTTGATTTTTAAAATTCCTACGACATTCTTTATGTTCCATTACTATATTGTTACTTTATTTTATAAATCAACCAATTTAAAGCTGTATTTATTCATACTACCATTTCTTTATCTAAAATAAGCCATCTAATTAACTCACTTTCTTATTTTAGACTTCAGTTAAATAAGCTACTAAAAGCTTTACTGTATTTTCTAATGCACTGATATGTGTTCTTTCCATGCCATGTGAGGCATGTACCCCTGGCCCAATTAATGCCCCTTTAATATCATTTCCACCTCTAAGTGCTGCACTTACATCTGAACCATACATTGGATAAATATCTACTGCAAATTTTAAATCATGCGCCTTAGCTAAACGAATGAGCTTAGACGTCATTTCATAGTCATATGGTCCTGTGGAATCCTTGGCACAGATGCTCACATCATATTCGCTGCAATTTAAATCTTCACCAATGCATCCCATATCTACTGCAAGCATTTCTGTAATATCTTCTGGAATGTAACTTGAACCATGTCCTACTTCTTCATAGATGGAAATAAAAATTTTAGTAGTATAGAGTGGCTGTAAATTTTCACGTTTGAAGACCTCTAGCAAGCCCATCAATGCAGCAACACTTCCTTTATCATCAATGAAACGAGATTTTAAGAACCCACTTTCTGTAACTGTTGTCTTTGGATCAATAAAGATATAATCTCCTGCACAAACACCTAACTTCTCTACATCTTCTTTCGAGTGAACTACTTCATCTAGGCGTACTTCCATCTTTTCTGGTGTACGCTCTTTTGTTTTGCTGTCTTCATAAACATGAGCAGCTGGACTTGTACTTAAAAATGTACCTGTGTATGTTCTTCCTTCTCTTGTACAAATTTTGCAATATTCGCTATCTAAAGTAGCAGGAATTGGACCTCCTACTAAAGTAAACTTTAATGTTCCACTTGATGTAATAGAACGTACCATTGCACCTAATGTATCCACATGTGCAGATAACCCAATCACTGGCTCTTTAGTACTTGTTACCTCAGCTTTTTCTTGATGACATATTACCTGGGTATTCTTTTTCCCTGGAATCGTAATAATGCCACAACCCTTACGTGTTTTCTCAAAACTATATCCATGTCCCTCGGCTTCTTGTTTAATAAAGTCCATCACTTCATAGCAGTAACCACTTGGACTATCTATTGCTAATATTTTCTTTGCTGTTTCTAAAATATAATTTTGATCTACTGATATGTTCATACTCTAGCCCCTTTATAATCTATTTTTGCCTTATAGTTTATCTTTGAAAACCTGCTTTTATACTAAGCTATTTACTAAGTCTTTTCAATCCTAAAATTGCTCATTGACTTCTTGTTATATGTCAATTAATATGTTGGTATATTTTATAAAGAGAGGCATATTATGCAATTTGTACCACATATCGGTCTTCGTACCTTAAAAACAGCATTAGGCATTTTTCTATGCCTATTACTTTTTCCTGACGAGCCTTTTTTTGCTTGTATGACAGTATTATTTTGTGTACACAATACACTAGATGATTCTATTCAAGCAGGATTAACTCATACCAACAAACTCATACTAGTTTGTCTCTTCATCCTCTTCAATTTCCATACTTAATACAGACATCAAATCCAAAGTTTTTTCTTCTTCTGCCTCTAATAGGCCTTGTGATTCTACTTCATGATTAGAAACTTTTTTACTCTCTAAAGTACAATCTAAATCATTTACTTCTACTGGCTCTTTTACTTTTTGTTTCAATTCTTCATGTAAATCATCTAATGCACTTAACATTTTCTCCGGTATACGTTCAGCTTCCTGCTTAGCTATTGTAACTTTTTCTTCATACTGAGTATAGTTCGTCTCTGGAAAACTAGGAATAGTCACTATTGTTCTAGTTGCATGCATTGCCGATACTTGCTCCATAGCTAATTGACGTTCTTGTGCCATCATATCTTGTGCTTTTGATGTTGGTTCAACCACACTTCCTTGTGCAAACTTTTGTTGTAATGTAACTGTCTCTACATTATCTACTAACGTATCATCTTGCTTTATTAAATCTTCTTCATAAGAAGTTCTCTTTTCTAAATTCATATTCGAAGAACATTCCTCTATAGGATGTTCTTCTACTAAATGACTTACCGTTTCATTTAAATCTGTATACTTTGATTGCTCGAAATCCTCTTCTAGTATTTCATCTTCTAAAATTTGCTCACCTTTATAATAGCATACCATTTTACAAATAAGATAAATCACTAGAATCGTTACATAAACAATCTCTATCCCACAAATTGCAAAGTCTTGCTCCAAACCTAATAAACTAATAAATGTTCCATGAAAAATCGTGCTCATCCATAGATTCTGTGTATAGTAATAGACAAGTCCTAAGTAAATGCCCATTATAAAAGGAATTATAAGCCCCTGTAATACTGCATTTACAGAAATCTCATGCAAATTAATTAAAATAGATGGTAAATAGGTTGCTGCAAAGAAAACAGCTGCAATGCTGCTTGCTATAATTCCTTTTCCATTCATTAAATGACAAAGACTTCTTATTAAAAAGCCTCTAAAAATGACTTCCTTCAGAAAGGCTATTGCCACAAAGTTGGTAATGATTTGGCAAATGAGTTCTAGCCAATGGATTTCCACATTCTTACTAAATAAACTCATAAAATAGGATACGCCAACACTTGCTCCTAAAAATAATAAATTAAGCAAAAAGCTCCCTATATTTTCTCTAATTTTACAAAGTCCTAATTCTTTAAATGATATTCCAAAAATAAAGTGCGCCACAAGCACAATAAGTAAGATAAATTCAATCCCAAAATATGCAAATTCATTTAGGAAGGTTGTATATTCCCCAGGAAATATATTTAACCAATTAATCGGCTCCACCAATCTAAAGATGAGCATAATCAATTGTAAACCTAAGATTACCGCAATTTCACCCACAAACTTACCCTTATTTTCTGTATTTTGCATCTGCATCCCTCCTCATTTTCTATCGTTTCTTATTCATCTAAATCATATACTATATCCGTAACGCCCCCATACTTTTCATCTATTATAATCTATTCATTTTCTTTTTTCAAACTTGGCAAATACACCTATACATACTATATTAATTTTTATAATTTAAATAATGACTTTGCTTTAGTCATCCGACTAAATCTTAATAAATCCAAACTACTCTAAATTATGTTTTCCTGAAAAAAACAGTTATTCATACTGTAAAAAGGGTCTATCAAACAAGCAATAATGTGCTAGTTGATAGACCCTTTTTTATTGAATCCTTATAATACAATGGCATAATCATATGCCTTATCTTCTCTTACCATTTGTTCTAATACTTCTGCTTTTTTACTTGTTTTATTCAGTACACATTTATTGAGCCAGTAAGCAATTGCATCCGCTCGATAACATAGGGCAAGATGATTTTCATCTATCCAAAATGGGTGTCCTATGTTCGGGTCATAAATCCACTTGTTAAATTGCTTTATCAACGTATCCATATCCATGCAATCAGGGCAATACATATAATCTGCATCATAATCAAAATCAACCTTGACAATCATTAGATTTCCTCCTTGATATAAGCTCAATATAGTGCTTTTATTTAGCATACCCTTCTATAAATTGATTCATACGCAAAATACTTATAATTCAATGGGTAGCTTGAATTTATGCTTTGGCATCCAAATTAGTGTTTTTGGACAGATAGAATATATGAATAGTAGTCTTCTTCTAAGACTTTAGATGAATAATAAAATTTCTCTTCTACTTGATTCATCATCTCTTTTACATATGCCTCATCTACTTTAGCACCTGGAACTGCCATAAATTCATTGGTTAAAGCATTATAACGACCTTTATCGGTAATAAAATTATGACTATATAAAATCACTAATGGATCACTGTCTGAAAAGATATCTCGCCCTACAAATAATCTAGAATCGTATTCTAGACCCATTAGATTAGATAAGGTTGGTAAAACATCCAAGCTAGAACAAGGTTTATCGACTACCACTGGTTCCATATTTGGCGTATACAGTAACATTGTAGAACGATACAACTCAAAGTCCTCATCCACTGTTTTCCCTGCAAGCTCACTAATGTATTCATTATTCAAACCATATGGATAATGGTCTGGTGTAATCATAATCAATGTACGTTCTAATACACCTGCAACTTCTAATTGACTCAACAAACTTTCCACTGCTCGGTCCAATTCTATCTGACAAGCTAAATAAGCCTTAGCTGTTTCTGACATATCTAAGTTTTCTACTAATGCTTGATTTTTTTCAGATATATCATTTTCTCTAAACGAATAATTCATATGACCACTCACTGTCATGTAATACGTATGAAATGGCTCTTGATCCACATAACGCTCCACACTTAAATCCATCATTTCAATATCAGACTCTGGCCACAAATCTGTTACCTCTAAGCCTGCACCTTTTGCTTGATAAATATAACCAAGATTTGGATGTGAAATATTTCTTTCATAGTAATCAAAATCATGATTATGAAAGGCCATTGTATGATAACCTTGTGACTTAAGCTGATTTCCTAATGTAAATGGCATCTTATTATCCCCTGTATCTGCCATACTCCATACACCACTACTTGGAATCTGACTGGTACAAATTGCATATTCACCATCTGATGTACTCAGCTCCCATAAAGGTGTATAGAAATTCTTAAACTGATACCCTTCCTGTGAAAGCTTATATAATGTAGGCGTTAAATCTTCTCTAATGACATAAGGTGAAAAGCCTTCTGCTGTAATACAAATTAGGTTATATCCCTTGTATTTGCCTGTATATGCATTTTTTGCCGATGGCGTTTGATTTTGGAAATAAGTATGCATCTTTACCATTTCTTCTGACTCAGCCTCTTGAATGAGTTTATCAAAATCAATCTCCATTGTGTTATATGTTCTATTTTTATCAACTTCCAATTCTTCATCAAAAGTCTCTACTACGTTTGCACTCTCATCTTCAATTAATGTTACTTCATGACTTGTTTCACTTAAGCTTGGTGTCCAATCAAATAAAGTACGTTTCACGTCTAATCTTAATGTAGTCATTAATCCTAACTTCTCCGCAGCCACTACTGGATAATCATGTTTGAAATACAAATCATATGGTGTATAAATAGCTCTGCCCGCAAATAATAGCGTACATATTCCAATTAATTGAATGCCCACAACGCCTACAGATAAATACACTCTATCTTTCATTTGAACAAGTTTGATTGTTTTTACCTTATCTTTAAACAACAGTAATGCAATAAATGGGATAAACATAAGAACAATTGTCATAAAATTATTTCTAACTTTCATAAAAATAATTTCCCAAAACTCAAAAACTTGCCCAGCTTTAGTCGCTGAATATAAAGAATAAAACATCCTAAAAATTTTAAAATAAATAAACTGTGACATAAAGAGTATTGTAATAATCCCTATGATTCCCAATCCTACAGTATTTCTTCTAGATTCTTTAAATAGTGAGCAGATTAAATAGCACAAGATGGCAATTGGTAATCCAAAAATTAATGAATAGAACGTACCTGGTCCTATGATTTTTCCGCTACTCATAATCCTAAAAACTGTTTCTAAATAATAAATAGCTATCCAAAAATAGATTAGTAACATCTCCCATGGCTCCTTTAAATAATCTATCTATTTTGTTCCACAACGCATCAGATACTGTTAGAATATTCTATCGTTGCTACTTTTAATCCATATTTTATCAAATCATTTTTCAATTGCAAGACTTTTCCGTCTCCCTATTTCAAATTGTGTTCTGTCTCCCCACATTTTACTTGACGTATTTTTTGCATTATAGCTATTTTCAAGTTATAAAAATAATTAAAATAAATAAAACTACCAATTCATGCAGCTTATTTCTTTAAAAAAGTAAATCTCTGCACAATATTGGTAGTTTATTATCACCTTAATTTATATATTTTATACAATCTTTTAACTTATACATACTCTCTTAGCGCTTTGCAAAAGGCTTCTACAGCTTCTTTTGGCGTTGCCCATGATGTTACCAAACGAATGGCAGTATGGTTTTCATCTACTACTTCCCACACTGAAAAGTCAAATTGTTTCTCTAGCTGAGCTAGTACTTCATTTGGTAGGATTGGGAAAATTTGATTTGTTGTAGAAGCTGTTAATGTTTTATAGCCTACTTCTTCAAATCCTTTTGCTAAAAGTTTTGCCATCTCATTAGCATGTTTTGCTATCTCAAAAAATAGGTTGTCTTTGAAAAGCTCAATAAATCCTAATGAAATCACTCTTCCTTTCGCCAATAGACCACCTTTTTGCTTAATATGATATCTAAAATCTTCTTTTAAGCTTTCGTTTACAATAACTAAAGCCTCTCCCATTAAGGCACCATTTTTTGTTCCACCAATATAGAAAGCATCTGCTACTTCTGCTAAATCTGCTAAAGTCACATCATTATCTTCCGCCATAAGTGCTGAACCTAATCTCGCACCATCAATAAATAATAATAAGCCATTTGCCTTACAATAGTTAGAAATGCTTTTTAATTCTTCTTTGTAGTAAATAGTTCCTACTTCTGTGGAATCTGATATATAGACAAGCTTTGGCTTAACCATATGTTCGTCTGTATGTTCTTTAAGCACAGATTCAATATGACTTACTGTTAACTTTCCATTTTCTGTAACTCTTGTAATTACCTTGTGACCTGTTGCTTCAATAGCGCCTGTTTCATGTACTGCGATATGCCCGCTATGCGCCGCAATAGCTGCCTCATGTGGTCTTAAAAAAGCTGAAATAGCAGTGAGGTTTGTTTGTGTCCCCCCTACTAGAAAATGAACTGCTACATCTTCTCTATCAATATGTTTTTTTATAAGAAGCTTTGCCTCTTCAGAGTAATGATCTTCTCCATACCCTATTGTTTGTTCCATATTAGTTTTTACTAAGCTTTCTAATATACTAGGGTGTGCCCCTTCACTATAATCATTTCTAAAACTGTACATCTTTTCCCTCCACTAATGTTAAACTCTAGTATTTTTTAATGTTTCTATGGTGATATTTAATTTATTAATTTGATTATCAAATATTCTAAGCACTTCTGCATCTATGCAAAGCGTAAAAGGATAACCTTCAAACTCGCCAATAAACTCTCCCACCGTAAGCTTTCTTGCATCATTAATCTTCTGGTCTTTAATAACATAGATACTATTTGACTCTGTATAATATAAGATTTCTTGATTCTGCTTGGTAAAAAATTTAAAGTAATTGCATGTAATTCCAAAATTGAAGAAGATTTGTTTTAAACTTTTTACTTCCTTACTTACCTCTCTAGGTGATTTAAAACTCTTTTCATCTAGCTTTTTTATTTCTTCTTTGTATCCTTTGAGTTCTTCAATTTTATCTTCATAAGTCAGCACCAATGTATCCATTAAATCTTGGATATATCCTGTTTGCCCTTGATACCCCGGCCTTTTGTTGGCATCTACTTTCTTTTTAGTTGGAAATGGATATACTTTTCCCATCTAATGTCCTCCTTTAAAGTCAAAAATAATCCTCCAGCTACATGCCTCGAGTTTTCTTGAAATAATAAACCCCATAATTAACTCCATTATATAATAAATAACCTACAAGCTGACAAGCCCCCATTATAATTGCCATACATCCTACTAATGTTAGACCTAATATAAGGGCTACATGTTCCTTTGTTTTGCTAATAGAAAGTACCGCTTTCTCTAATGAATCATCCTTTAGCTGACAATCTAATACATACATACCTGCTTCATTTGCTACAAAAGTATAGGCGTCTATATAAGTATCTCCTTCATCTCCATATTCATAGATATTTTCTGGTTTGGTAAGTTCCACCTTATTCTGATTATAAGTCACCGCTATATCTAGTCCATTATACCCTTCTGGCATTGTATATTCAGTCCCTTCAAATGTAGTTGCTGTTGCCAAATAAATTGTATAGTTACCTGTTTCTTCTAACTCAATAGACTGCTGCGATGGTGCAATAAAGATTGTACGCTCTGTCTCTTTCCCCAATATTTTTGCGACAAATAAACAACTTCCCCCTACAAGAAAAGCAATTACAAAAATAATAATCGGAACAATCACTTGTTTTTTTGTCGGTTTATACTGCTCATATGATTGGTGCATTTTCCTTCCTCCCATAAAAATGATATTTTATCTACGTCTATATACTTTTACCTCTGTAATATAGCACATTTATTGTTTAAATCAAAATATTTTTTATCTTTCTTGTAAAAAACTTTTTTCTTTCTCTTTACATTCGATATTTTCTTCCATCTTCAGATCAATTAAGTTTGATATTGGACAATTGCTTATTATCATTTAGGTAATTAGGAACGTAGTTTGGTTTATTTTGCCTATTCACTTAAACTAGAACAGTCCAATCCCAGGCTTAGAACCAATCTTAACTGGTTGCAAAGTCTAATTATTCATCGTATTAGTCAATTTTAAGTTGTACAATCTATCTCCAATTTTTGAATCCTAATAAATCTTTTATCTATAGATTCAAAAAGAAGGTGTTATGAAATAGCACTCATTTCATAACACCTTCTTTTTCTTTATATCTCTTAATTTATTATCCTTAAGCAAATGACCTAGCAGCTTAATATAACTCATCCTATAATCTACTGCTATACCTCAGTAATTATAACGACATCAAAACCAATATCATCAATGGCTTCTTTGATTGCATCATCAGATACATCACCTGAAATAATCGCACATTTTTCTTCAAGACGCACTTCTACAGCTATTACTCCTGCCATATTTTCTAAAGTTTCTTGTACACTTGATGTACAATGATTACAACGCATACCTTCAATTTGAATTTTCTTTGTCATTTTAAATCCCTCCATTTTTATTTAGACAGCTTTATTTGATTCCTTTATATAAAATGTATGAAAAACATTGTCTAAGCTTTAAACTTTCTAAGTCTTAGTGCATTGGTTAATACAGATACTGAGCTAAAGCTCATCGCTGCTGCCGCAATCATTGGATTTAGTAATGGCCCTCCAAAGATATGAAGAATCCCCATCGCTACTGGAATTCCTAAAGTATTATAACCAAATGCCCAAAATAGGTTCTGCTTAATATTACGAATAGTTGCTTTGCTAAGTTTAAGGGCAGTAATCACACCCATTAAATCACTTTTCATCAGTACAATATCTGCTGACTCTATAGCCACATCTGTACCTGAACCAATGGCAATTCCAAGATCTGCTTTTGCCAAAGCTGGTGCATCATTGATGCCATCTCCTACCATTGCCACTTTGCCACTTTCTTTTTGCAATTCGGCTATCATAGTTGCCTTATCCTCTGGTAAGACTTCTGCTAAAACTTGGTCAATACCTACTTGCTTTGCAATAGCCTGAGCTGTTTTTTGGTTATCACCTGTAATCATCGCAACCTTAATCCCCATAGCATGTAAGGTCTCAACTGTCTCTTTACTACTTACTTTTAAAGTATCTGCAACAGCAATGATGCCTTCTACTTTACCATCTATCACTACATACATTGGTGTTTTACCTTCTTCTGCTAGATGATTTGCATCCTCTTCCAAAGATTCATTGCTAAAGCCTCTATCTACGAGCATTTTTTTATTTCCTAATACAATCTCTTTCTCTTCAATGGTTGCTTCAATTCCATGTCCTGTAATCGACTTAAAGTTTTCCATTTCTTTGAGTTTCATATTTTGTTCTTGTGCTGCTCTTACAATGGCTTCACCTAATGGATGTTCAGAACCTACTTCACAACTTGCTGCTAATAAAAGAAGTTCATCTTCTGGCATACAAAGACTGACAATATCGGTTACTTGTGGCTTACCTTCTGTCAGTGTTCCTGTTTTATCAAAAACAATGGTCGTAATATGATGTGCTACTTCCAAAGCTTCTCCACCTTTAATGAGCACCCCCTCTTCAGCCCCTTTTCCTGTTCCCACCATAATAGCTGTTGGTGTCGCCAGACCTAATGCACAAGGACAAGCAATAACTAATACTGAAATAAAAATAGTCAGTGCAAAAGTAATACTTTCACCCGCAATGAGCCATGCAACCGCTGCCAATATAGCAAGCCCAATAACCGTTGGTACAAAGTAACTTGCCACAATATCTGCAAGCTTGGCAATTGGTGCCTTACTCCCTTGTGCTTCCTCTACCAAACGAACAATCTGTGCAAGGGCTGTATCACTTCCAACCTTAGTTGCTTCATATTTAATGTAACCTGTTTTATTGATACTGGCACCAATGACTTCATCTCCAATACCTTTTTCCACAGGAATGCTTTCTCCTGTTAGCATGGATTCATCAATAGCTGTCGTTCCCTCAAGCACTTTACCATCTACTGGTAACTTTTCACCAGGTTTTACAATAATGAGATCTCCTACCATCACTTCCTCAATTGAAATCACAACCTCTTGATTTTGACGGATAACCGTAGCAGTCTTAGGCGCTAGACCCATCAACTTTTTAATCGCCTCAGATGTTTTTCCTTTAGAACGTGCCTCTAAGTATTTTCCTAATGTAATTAACGCTAAAATTGTTGCGGCGGATTCAAAATAAAGATGCATGGCATAGTTGTGATTACCCGTTTGAACAATTTGTACCATGGCATACAAGCTATAGATAAAAGCAGCTAAAGTTCCAACTGCAATTAGTGAATCCATATTTGGACTTAATGTAAATAGATTCTTAATTCCCACCTGATAAAACTTATAACCAATAAGCATTACTGGTGCAGTTAAACATAACTGTACAATAGCAAAGTTTAATGGATTAACCATTGGCTTAATAATTTCTGGTAGCGGCATACCTACCATATGCCCCATACTAATAATTAAAAGTGGAATCGTAAAACCAATAGATAAGATAAAGCGCCAAAAGAGCTTTTTGTCCTCACTCATCTTTTCTTTTCCTGTTGCCTCTTCTTTAGTGGTAACTAATTTAAAACCGGCCTTAGCAACCTTTTCTTTAATTTCTCCTAAGCGTGCCACCCCTTCATCCACTCTTACAACTAGCTTTTCACTTGCAAAGTTAACGGCTGCTTTTTCTACACCTGCTTGTTTCCCTACAATTTTTTCAATACGAGTGGCACAGGCTGCACAGTGCATTCCTTCTATCTGATACACATAGGTTTTGATTTCTTTGTGCACACCAAAGCCTGCTTTTACAATAACCGCTTCAATAGCACTTTGATCTATGGTATTTTCTTGATATTCTACACTCAAAGTTTCTGTAGCAAAGTTCACACTAGCCGAGTCTATCCCCTCTAGCTTCTTGACCACACGCTCCACACGGTTCGCACAAGCTGCACAACTCATTCCTTCAATTTTCATTGACTGTTTCATGCTTCATCCCGTCCTTATAAAATATAAATATTGTTTCTCCTTTTCTAGAAACATCCTCATTCTATTCCAAAGTATTCAATTTACTCTCTCAGCTCTTTGGCACATCTTTCATTTTTTCTTTGGTACATCTTTCATTTTTCTTTATATCTAAATTTAATCATTCACTAAATACTTCACTTTAACCATTTGTTATGATTCATTCTAAATTTGTTTACTTGGAAATAATTTTTTCTAGAATAGAAATGACTTCATCAATCTTTTCATCTGCCTTATCCTCATGGCAGGCCTCTTTCACACAATGCTCCATATGTTGTTTTAAAATTGTCATATTCGCTTTCTTTAAAAGAGATTGTGCTGCAAATATTTGATTAGATATATCAATACAATATCGATCATCTTCAATCATTTTGATAATGCCTTCAATCTGCCCTCTTGCTGTCTTTAATGATTGAAGTGCTTTTTTACGTTCGTCGTTCATCTTTCGCCTCCCTCCCCCAGGGTGGGGGTATTTATAGTTAGCATAAACTAGATTTTATTTTCTGTCAATCTTAATTGTCTTCTATTTCTCTAAGATGATACGTAGTACCCTTACTAAACTGATACTGTTCCTCTGCTTGTACTAAATAAACACTTTTGAAATTCATATTATTACCTATAATCGTAGTATGCTCATCCTGAGTTCCTAAAAGAATAAGCTGCAATGCTTCGCCGGTTTCAAATAGTCGATTTCCTCTTTGCTCAATATTGCCACCTACTATAACTTGTCCCCTTTCTAGGAAAAGTGACATACATTGATTGAGTTTTAAGTCGTTCTCTATTTGAAGAATATCTTCATTCTTTTTCATTTCTATTTGACTTGTGGTAAACAATGTCAAAGAACCACCTATATATACTCTTCCCCCATTAAATAGTAACCTATCATTTAACTTTAAATTTTGTTCTACCATTAAGCAATTGCCATTTAACTTTATTGAACTAGCTATACAATTGCTTTGTATATTAAGGTCATCCTTCATATCTAGAATTTCTATTCTCGTTTGTTCATCTAGTTTTAATATAGTTTCTATTTCATTAGTAACTTTTTGTATGATCATTTGATTATGCTCTAAAGCTGTGTCAAATTGTACTTCTATTGTTCTACCTGGCTGTCCCCAAATACTTATTTCTGGTAATTGTACTTTTTCACTCTGAATTCGAATGGTCTGATTTTCTTCCCCGTCTAAAATAATCTTACAATTACTTGAAGAATCAATTTGAAAGCCTCCCCAATTTAAATCGGTTTGACATTCCAAATTTCCTTTTAAATGCAAAATCCCATCAAACCAATGTTTTATAACTGACCAAGATGTATAAACTTTCATATCACCTTCTACACATACGTAATCATTTGAATCTTTTAGATTCAATATCACTGACCCATAGGTATCCTCTTCACTATTTTTCATACAGTAATCTCCATGCACGATTAAACTTCCACCGTTTAAATTCAATTCTCCTTTAATATGTTCTAGATTCCCCTCAATCTCTAAAGCATAGCCGTTTAAATCTAATGTCTGATTTGGTTTTAAAGCTACGCATAAATCACCCATTATCATTTCATCTTGATTTAATGTCCAACCCCTTCCAGCTTTAATATTTTCTAAGAAGTTTTGAGTACTTGACTCTTCTTT
>JAGAVZ010000198.1 GCA_017941635.1 Cellulosilyticum sp. | reverse complement strand
CTTTCGGATAGTTTTGGGATTCGGCTTGTTACGCAGCCTCACCCAGTGTATGTTTGCCTCATTTGTGATTTCTGTTCGTCAGACCAGAGCTTTGTCGCCGGCTTCCTTCAGATTCCATCTCACGTTGGACACCCTTGCCTTAAACTATGTGCTTGGCACTATCAACCCGCACTCAGGACTTTCACCTGTTAGATTGCGCCCATGCTGGGCGCACATAAAAAAGAAGGATAACTTATATAAGTTATCCTTCTTTTTTATTTAGTATTGTGGAATTGCAAAGTCATCTTCATCATCGATACTTGGTGGTGTATTAGAATCCACAACCGGAGGTAAACTTGGTTCTGGTGATGGTTCTGGTAAAATAGGATCTGGCATTGGTGATGGCTCTGGTGTTGGAGATGGTGATGGCTCTGGTGTTGGTATCACCGGTACATCACCTGGTATAGAAGGAATAGATGGTATGTTTTCAGGTGGAATAAGCTCATCTGGATTTTCTCCTGGTAGGAGTGGATCTTCTATAGGCTTATCTTCATCTGAAACATGAATATCACAAACTTCATTTACTTCAGTATCCTCACCGTTAATGCGTAATTGTGTTGTCTTTTCAGGACAATATTCATTTGCAATTTTACCTGATTCCGTACAAATTTCTACTATTTCATGGACATCACAGTAATCTTTTGGTGCATTACCATTGGTGAAGAATTCACCTTTTACACAGTGATCTTCATCTAGTGCACAAGCATCTGTCGCTAGTTTACCTGATTTTGTACAAATGCGTACTTCTTTAACACCTGTTGTAGAGTCAGTTGCAACACCAGGGAAAGATTTATATTCTAGATTTTGGTGAATTTCTCCCATAATCTTAGACCAAATCTTCATATGATAGCTATTACCACCATTAGCAGAGCTAATTGGTTCTGGTTGATCATATCCTGTCCAAATCGTTGCTACATAATATGGTGTATAGCCTGCAAATAATAAGTCTTTACTTTCAGAAGTTGTACCTGTTTTACCTGCAATAGGCATATTTTTGAAATAAGTTCTAACTGATGAACCAGTATGTTTGCTTGGGCCATCAATAACTTCTTGCATCATATCTGTTAACATACGAGCAGTAGAGGTTTTAATAACTTGATGAGAATTATTTGCAATATTTTCACCAGTGTTATCAATGATCACTTCACCTGTTTCTTTTTTTATAACAGTAGTATAGAAAATTGGTTTTACATAAGTTCCATCATTTGCAATGGCACCATATGCTGCATTCAGCTCAAGTGGTGTCACACCATTTGTAATACCACCTAAAGCAAGTGGAAGATATTTATCACTATCTACTAATGTTGTAAATCCAAATTGCTCTAAATAGTTGAAAGCTGTATTAATACCTACCTGATCTAATGTCTTAACAGCAATAACATTCATTGAGTTTGCAATAGCTTCACGAACAGAGTAGTATTTACCATCATAATTATTATCCCAGTTGTTTGGTGACCATGATGTTCCATTTGGTTGCTTATATGTTACAGCTTCATTGACAATTTCACTTCCTGGTGAAAGCAGACCTGTATCTAAAGCAGGTGCATAAGCTGCTAAAATCTTGAAGGTTGAACCTGGTTGACGCTCAGCTTGAGTTGCAAAGTTAAATCCAAGATTTGTTTTATCTCCACGACCACCTGCAAGTGCTTTGATTTGACCTGTTGTGTAATCCATTAAAACAAAAGCTGCTTGTGGTTGAGGTTGCTTAAGCGTGTTTTCAATATAGGTATCATCTTCTGTGATGCCCCATTCAGCAAGTTTTTCCGCTTTAAAGCTTTCAATTTGATCATCGCTTTTAAGAACTTTTCTTGCACTGTGTTGAAATTTACTGCCATCTGCTTTTGTACCAGCGATACTGTAGTCTACTTGGACTTTGTAAAGATTAGATGGATACATAGAATCATCATTAATATATTTATCAGCAATATCTTGCATCTCTAGATTTACAGTAGAGTTAATAATGAGACCACCACCGTAAATTTCTTTTTTTGCTTGAGCTTCTGTAAAGCCTAAATCTACTAAATCCGCTACAAGTTGATTAAAGAGTGCATCTTCAAAGTAAGTACGTTGAGAATTACTTGTAAACTCTTCATGAACTTGTTTGATATTTTCGTATGGGTTTTCTTTGAGTGCTTCAGCATGTTCTTCAGCTGTAATATAACCTTGATCTTCCATTTTTTGGAGAATAACAAGAGCTTTTTCTCTATTGTTTTCAGGATTTGTGATTGGATTGTATTTAACTGGGTATTGTGTAATACCAGCAATAACTGCAGATTCCATTAAAGTTAAATCCTTAACATCCTTACCAAAATAGCGCTTTGAAGCAGACTGAACACCAGCCACCCCTTGGCCTAATCCAATTGTATTGAGATAATATTCTAGAATTGTTTCCTTATCATAAATCTTTTCAAATTCAATAGCTAAGTATTGTTCTTGAATTTTTCTAGTGATTTTTTTATCTGATGTTAAAACATTGTTCTTTACAAGTTGCTGGGTAATGGTACTTGCCCCTTCACTAAAGCTCCCTGTTTGAAGATTTTTAACAATAGCACGGAAAATCCCTTTGATGTCAATTCCGTTATGCTCGTAGAAACGCTCATCTTCTGTGGCAACAATAGCATCTTGAAGATTCTGTGGAACATCACTAAGTTTTACATACTCTCTATTATCTGTTGGTGCAAAAGTAGTGATTTGAACCTTTCCACTATCATCATAAACAAAAGAAGTATAATTACCTTGTGGCTTTAAATCAATAGTTGTTACGTCTGGTGCGCTTTTAATGATGCCTATGAAGACACCAAGCCCCCCACCTACAATAGCAAACATCCCAATGATTATCGTCATAATAATAATACGGAAAGCAGTTACTTTACTTTTTTTCTTGACCTGCTTCTTGTTACTTTTGTTCTTTTTCTCTGTTTTATTTCGAGAATCAGTTGAGTAATTCATATTCTTCCTCCTCCTCAAGGATTAATTATATCAAATATTGAGGGTATAAGCAAAATCATCCCAAATACCCATTTATTATATAACAGATTATCTTTCAAATATATAACAATTAGATTAAGATTTTGTAAGTAACGTAAATAAATATGATTTTTTTCAAACGTAGTTGTAGTATTGCCATAATTTTCATCATTCTATCCATATACTTAGAAATTTTTATTTTAGTGGATAATTCTAGTTAGAATATGCTATAACTATATAAGTAAAAGAAAATAAAGGTCGGTGACTAGATTGATTATTACTTTAACACCTTTTCCATCCATTGAATACATATATAGTGTGGAAGAGTTTAAACCTAATGAATTACTTACTTCAAAAAATGTTTCCTTAAATATTTTATCTAAAGGTATTTATAGTGCTCAAATGATGAAGGTACTTCAGGAGGAGCCGATACTGATTAGTAGTTTTGGTGGATTTGCGGGAAAAAGTATTAAGCATTATTTAGACAAGTCTAAGATTAAATCCGATATTGTTTGGACAGACTATGAGACGCCTCATCAAGTCAAGATTATTTTGGAACATAAAAATGAGGATTATACATTACGTAGTCAAGAATCTGTTATGATGGATAGAGAATTAGTACGATTAAATTATAAGCTACATGAACATATCAAAAAGGTTTCTACCTTCGTTTTATCAGGTAAATTACTAGCAGATAAAGATAGTAGCATTTTTAAGGACTGGATTCAGCTTGCCAAACATCATAATGTCAAAACAATTGTTTCCACAGGTCAAAAAGAAGTGTGGTCCTATATTATAGAAGAAAAGCCTTATGCACTTTTTTTAACAGAAGAGCAGCTAACAGCTTTGGCATTTGAGACTGATGATTTAAATCAACTGACGAAAGTACTGACTTCCTATTTAGGTGGCGGATTACATTTTATTTGTGCCTATTTAAAAAACAGAGGTGCACTTGTATTATCCAAGAACAAATATTGTCATGTACAGTCTATATACCATTTATTAAATCAAAACAATACGGCTGCTAGTGGTGCCTTTTTAGGTGCTTTAGCAATTAGTGTGAATAGACAATATGAGCAAGAAAAAATGGCTAAATTATGTCTTGCAGCAGCATTATCTGCAGATGATAACGTCGCACACCGTATTTGTAATAGAAAAGACATTGACTACAAATACAAAAAAACAAAAGTGAGTCAAATAAAGCTTTAATCCTAAAGCTTTATTTAAAGAAAGGATCCTTATGATAGAACATAAAGAAATAGTAGAAAGATTTATACTTGTGGCAGCACAAAAAAAACAATTTGCTGAGAAAGATGCCTGGGAAAGCTTAGCTGAATTACAGGATCTTGTAAAGACTGCTGGTGGAGAAGTCATTATGCAGATGCTTCAACGCGTGGATCGTATCAATCCTGGTTTATACATTGGTACTGGTAAAGTAGAAGAAATTAGAGAACTGATTGCAATCCATGAAGCTACGGGTGTTGTATTTGATGATGAATTATCACCTATTCAAATGCGTAACTTAGCAGAATCACTTCAAGTTAAAGTCATGGATAGAACAATGGTTATTCTAGATATCTTTGCCTCTAGAGCACGTTCAAAAGAAGGTAAGTTACAAGTTGAAATGGCACAACTTAAATACCAATCTTCACGTTTAGTGGGATTTGGAACCATGCTTTCTCGTCAGGCAGGTGGAATTGGAAGCCGTGGACCTGGTGAAAAAAAATTAGAACTCGATAAAAGACACTTACGTACACGTATGGAGATTCTTGATAAAGAGCTTGCAGAAGTAGAAAAGCATCGTCAACTCATTAGAGAACGTCGTCAAAAGAATAGTACACCAGTAGTAGCGATTGTAGGGTATACCAATGCAGGTAAATCTACTTTATTAAATAAGTTAAGTGGTAGCGACGTCTATGTTCAAAATCAACTTTTTGCAACACTCGATCCAACTACAAGAGCCGTAGAATTACCAAGTGGTTCAGAAATTCTTCTAACAGATACAGTTGGATTTATTCGTAAATTACCTCACCACTTAATCAAAGCATTCTATTCAACTTTAGAAGAAGCCAAATATGCGGATATCATCTTACATGTAATGGATGCCAGCTCACCATACATTATGACACATCAACAAATTGTCTATGAAACATTAGAACACTTAAAAATAACAGGTGTACCAATTATTACTGTTTATAATAAAATGGATCAAGTAGATGGTATTTATCCTAAAGATGAACACGCTGATTATGAAGTAGCTATTTCAGCAAAATCTGGACTTGGCTGTGATGAATTACTTCATACTATTGAGCAAATCCTTTACGCTTCAATGGTACCTTTTGAAATCGAAGTGCCATATTCAGAAGGACATATTGTAAGACACTGCCATGAGTATGGAGAACGTTTAGAAGAAGAATATACAAATACCGGAACACATATCAAAGGCTTTATGCCAAAAGATAAATTCTACAAAATTGAGCCATGGATTTTGTCATAAAAAGCGTTATTATGAAATAAATTTGTGACATTAAAGAAGTTTTCATCGCAAAAACTGCTACTATTCTTATATTTTAGCCTAAAAGAGCAAAATATCTCTTAAAGTTTTCCAAATACTGTAATTCATCTGTAGAAAAGAGATGCTTTGACTCAAAAACTCTCGATATTTTCTTTTAGTCAATACGTTCAATTTCATGTATAATAAACTCACATAGAGAGAAAAATATTTATTTCTGGAGGAAGGTTATGCAAATCAAAAAGAAATATATCGGAAAATACGATGGACCAACAGGCGAAATTCAGTATTATATGCTTCAAAAAGATTCACATTATGGGGTTGAGTTATTAGAAGGAGAGTATCCTGATTTAACGAGTACGATTGAATGGTTTTCAGAAGACAAGGCTCATGCACTGACTTTAATTGAAATGCTCTATCAACATGGCGCATCATCCATTCATCTTGGTGAATTAATCGATAATTATATTATATAAAATAAGAACCAACTACTTACAGGCATGTAGTTGGTTTTTATTTGCCTAATAATAGCTGAGTATGTTAGGATAAGACTAAGATTAAAAGGTTAGGTGATGACATGCTTGAACAATATAGAACGATACAAGATAGTGGCGAAGCACTAATTATAGAGAAAAAATCTAAATTTATCTCAACTGTCTATAAAGTAGAAACTCCAGAAGAAGCAGATGCGTATATGGCTCAGTTACGTAAAAAATACTATGATGCAACCCATAACTGTTATGCATATCAAATCGGAGAAAAAAACGAATTCCAAAAAGCTAGTGATGATGGGGAACCACAAGGTACCGCAGGTAAACCTATTTTAGAAGTTTTAAAAGGGGAAGAAATTAAAAACACCCTTATTTGTGTAACACGTTACTTTGGTGGGACATTACTTGGCACAGGTGGTTTAGTACGTGCCTATGGAAAAGCCGCTAAAGAAGGGTTACTCGCAGCAGGCGTAGTTGAAAAACGTCGCATTAAAATTTATGAATTACAAATGCCTTATACTTTAGTTGGTAAAGTGCAATACTTACTAGGAGAAAAGCACTATGTCATTCGTGATAGCATCTATTTAGAAGATGTTACTTTCAAAGTGGAAGTACTGATTTCAGAAGGTGAAAGTTTTGTAAAATGGATGGAAGAACAAACGAATGCAGGGGTTCAAATTACACCTGGCGAAGATGATTTTATTGAGGTCCCTGTAGAGCTGTAAACTCATGAAAGTATATTGCTAAATAAGCAGATAATATGGTAAAATATAGACAATGTGCTTTATTTATAAAAAAGCCAATAAGGAGGAAATAGAAAATGTCTGGACATTCAAAGTTTGCCAATATTAAACATAAAAAAGCTAAAAATGATGCAGCAAAGGGAAAAATCTTTACAAAAATCGGTCGTGAAATTGCCGTTGCAGTAAAAGCAGGTGGCGCAGATCCATCTTTAAATAGAAAATTAGCTGACGTTATTGCAAAAGCTAAATCAAACAATATGCCAAATGATACAATTACACGTAGTATTAAACGTGCTGCTGGGGATGGAGATGGTGTAAACTATGAATACATCACATACGAAGGATATGGTCCAAGCGGTGTAGCTGTTATCGTTGAAACACTTACAGATAACAAAAACCGTACAGCTGCTAACGTACGTGCTGCCTTCACAAAAGGAAATGGTAACATGGGGACAACAGGTTGCGTATCTTTCATGTTTGATCAAAAAGGTCAAATCATCATTGAAAAAGACGCAACAGAAATGGAAGAAGATGAACTTATGATGATGGCTATCGAAGCTGGTGCAGATGACTTCGAAGCAGAAGAAGAAGGTTACACAATCTACACATCACCAGAAGCATTCTCAGAAGTACATGCCGCTCTAGAAGCAGCTGGTATCGAAATGGCAGAAGCAGAAGTAACAATGGTACCACAAACATGGACTACATTAACATCAGAAGGCGATATCAAAGCAATCAATAAAATGCTTGATCTTCTTGAAGATGATGATGATGTTCAGAACGTTTACCATAACTGGGATGAAGAGTAAACCTTTGATAGTCAAGGGATTGAATAAAATTTAATTATAAAAATAGCGCCAGTGATGGCGTACATGAGACTTCTAGTGATGATGTACAAATGTGCTAAGTATATCATCATTGGAGGTTTTTTTATGTCCAAAGGATTATTGTCAAAAAATTTACTCAATGATTATTTATTAGATATACAATTAAAAAGCTATTCTAATCGAACACTCAAATCTGTCAGGAATAATAATTCCCTTTTCTTTTCATTTCTTAAATCTGAGTTTAATATCACCACCTTAGAAAAGTTATCTCACATTCATATAAAGGCATATATCAAACATAAACAAAGTTTAGGATTAAAGACAACGTACATCAATTCTATTCTTAAAAATTTAAGTATGTTCTTTAATTACCTGCAAGAAGAAGATTATATATCTACAAATTATGCAAAAAAGGTGAGATGGCAAAAAGAAGATAAAGTAATCATTAAATCATTTAATGATAAGGAAGTGTCAAAGATGATGCAGGTATATAATTTTTCTAATCACATTAATACTAGAAAGCCTGTATTATGGCTATATTATTTGACACAGGCATACATAATAGTGAACTATGCAATACAGAGTTTGCGATATAAAAAAGAATGCTGATGGCTTTTTCTAGTACATCAAGAGCATCTTGAGCATCACGAAGTTCACGTTTTAGACGAGCAATTTCTTTTTGTTCATCAGTAGCATAATTACCAGAACCACGAGTAGGAATATCACCATCATGATTACGAAATTGAGATTCCCAACGTGCTAAGGTACTTATTCCAATGCCAAGATTTTTAGCACATTCTTCTTGGGTAAGGTCAGAATGTTCTTTGCGATATGCAATAGCATCCAGTTTGAATTGTTTGTCTCTTGCCATAATAGATCCTCCTTGCAACTTATGTTGCTATAATAACATATCATCTTTAAGGAAATCTCATTTTGGTTTGTGCTAATTACATGCTAACATCAACTAGCGAATGGAATACTTTTTCAATTCATTGGATATCCTTAAGAAATCAATTGTATTTAAAGGAGTCACACATGAAACATCTTGTCAAATTATTGATTACCCAAAAGGGTATTAGGCGAACGCCTTCCATTTATATTTCCATTATACTAGCTTACTTAGAGATGAAGGAGTGGACAAAAGCTCAATCTATTGTAGAGGTTATGGAAGCATTAGAAATGCGACCAGAGGAAGCAGAGGCTTATCAGTATTTAAAGCACCTCATTCAATCTCATAATCAAGAGGACTTAGAAGATTTATGGGCTTATCTTCGTGTCTAAAAGGTTGATTCACTGTCAAAAAATGATATAATAAAGACAAAAACATAGAGTACCCATTAATAGAATGATTAATGGGTACTAAAAAATGAGGAGAAACTTCATGAATACGTTAAATGAGTTATTTGGAATTGATGCTCAAACAGAAACATTTTGTAAAGAAGTAGAACAAAGTTTAGTAGAATGCTTCAATAAATTAGATGAAACAATGCATATCAATGGAGCGAAAGTACTTCATGCAATGCAAAAAAATAAATTAAGTGATGTACATTTCTCGGCAACAACAGGGTATGGTTATAATGACTTAGGTCGTGATGTGGTTGAGCAAATTTATGCGGATATCTTTAAAACAGAATCAGGTCTTGTAAGACCTCAGCTTATGTCAGGGACACATGCTTTAACAGTTGCTTTATTTGGAAACTTACGCCCTGGCGATGAGCTACTTTCACCAGTAGGAAAACCATATGATACACTTGAAAGTGTGATTGGTATTCGTCCTGAAATCGGAAGCTTAGCAGAATATGGTATTACTTATAAACAAGTAGACCTTAAAGAAGATTTTAGCTTTGATTATGAAGGCATTCGTAATGCTATTACAGAAAAAACAAAATTAGTAACGATTCAACGTTCTAAAGGTTATGACTATCGTCCTACCTTTTCAGTTAAACAAATTGGTGAGTTAATTAGCTTTATTAAAGGTATTAAACCAGATGTTGTTTGTATGGTAGATAACTGTTATGGTGAATTTGTTGAAACCATTGAACCAACAGAAGTAGGTGCAGATTTATGTGTTGGTTCCTTAATTAAAAACCCAGGTGGTGGTTTAGCACCAATTGGTGGGTATATCGTAGGGAAAGAAGAGTACGTAGAAAAAGCAGCAATGCGTCTTACAGCTCCAGGACTCGGTAAAGAAGTAGGGGCAACCCTTGGCCTTAATCAACCAGTCCTTCAAGGTTTATTCCTTGCACCAGAGGTTGTAACAAATGCACTTAAAGGCGCTATTTTTGCAGCAGCCCTTTATGAGAAACTTGGCTTTGAAGTCATGCCAACTTCAACAGAATCACGCCATGATATTATTCAGGCAATTAATATGCAATCTCCTGAAAATGTCATTGCATTTTGTCAAGGGATTCAAAAAGGCGCACCAGTAGATAGCTATGTTGTACCAGAGCCATGGGATATGCCAGGATATGATGCGCCAGTTATTATGGCAGCAGGTGCATTTATTCAAGGTGCGTCTATTGAAATGAGTGCTGATGCACCAATCAAACCACCTTATACAGTATTCTTCCAAGGTGGTCTGACATTCTATCATGCAAGACTAGGTGTAATGATTGCATTACAAACAATGAAAGATAAAGGATTAGTCACTTTACCTACTATGAATAACTAATCTTTTTTGATGGTATATTTCAAAACTAAGATTATAAAACTCTAAAAAGAGAGGGTTACAAAGCAGAATCGTTCTATTTTGTAACCCTCTCTTTTATATTTCGAAACACTATGATCATTGCCATTTAGTATATATTGTTGACACATTCCTAAAATCTATGATTGAGTGCTTAATCATAGATTTTAGGAAGTAAAGATTAAGCACTCAATGCTCATTTTTACATACAAGAACAAATATTCGATATTCATAAATTGAGCTTATCTTTTAATTGATTCATTTCATTAAGCCATACATCCCCATACGCATCAGACGGCATTCTTAAATCTCCTCTAGGAGATAAGCAAACTGAGCCAATTTTAGGCCCGTCTGGCATACTAGAACGCTTAAATTGATGTTTGAAAAAACGAGTATAAAAACCATACAACCATTTAAAAATGGTAGCATCATCAAACTGTCCTTTAAAGGCATGTTGTGCTAAAAAGAAGATTTTGCTAGGGCTATAGCCAAATCGGAGCACATAATAAATATAGAAGTCATGTAATTCATAGGGACCTACTAAATCTTCTGTTTTTTGAGCAATCTGACCTTCCGAATCTGTTGGAAGGAGTTCTGGACTAACAGGTGTATCTAAAACATCAAATAAAATCTCTTGAACAAGCGGTTCACTTTCATAATGTGCTACATAGTCTAGTAAATAACGAACCAAAGTCTTAGGTAATCCACTATTTACACCATACATAGACATATGGTCACCACTATACGTTGCCCAACCAAGTGCCATCTCAGATAAATCAGCGGTTCCAATAACTAACCCGTTATATTTATTGGCTAAATCCATCAAAATCTGGGTGCGTTCTCTAGCTTGAGCGTTTTCATAAGTTACATCATGTAAATCAAGAGGGTGCTCAATATCCTCCAAGTGTTTCTTTGTCGCTTCTACAATTGAAACTTCTTTTACGGTAATGCCTAGTAGATTCATTAGATTAACTGCATTTTGATAAGTTCTATCGCTTGTCCCAAAACCAGGCATGGTTACACCTAAGATTTGCTTACGGTCCATATTGGCATATTCAGCAGCTTTTATACACACAAATAGTGCAAGGGTAGAGTCTAATCCACCTGACATGCCAAAGATTAAATAGTCGCTCTTAGCGTGAGTCGCACGTCTAGCTAGTCCATGAGCCTGAATATCAAAGATATCTTTGCAACGTTCCTTACGGCGTGCTTCATCTTGAGGTACAAATGGCTTTGGATCTATATAGCGATTAAATTCAAAAGAAGAGGGTACTAAGTCAAAAAGAATGATCTTATATTTTAAATGTTCAATAAGCTGAGTTGGGCAAATATTATTTTGACGTACTCTTTCTTTATGCAAACGTTCTAAATCTATAATCCCATAGGTAATCGTTGTGTCATCTGAGAAAAGTGTAGATTCATTGATTAAATAACCATTTTCATAAATGAGTTGATGACCACTAAAGACTAAATCCGTAGTAGATTCCCTTACACTAGAAGAAGTATATAAGTAAGCACTCATTGTTTTAGAAGAATGTTGTGCAATCATATTTTTACGATAATCAGCCTTACCAATAATCTCATTACTTGCAGATAAATTCACTAAGACAGTGGCACCAAATAAACTATGGAATAAACTTGGTGGTAGCATAGCCCATAAATCCTCACAAACATCAATGCCTAGTGTAAAGTAGGGGATATTAGTTGCCTTAAATAGAAGATGCGGTGAAACAGGGCAGTCTTGACCAGCATATGTTGTATGCGATTGTAAAAGATTATGTGCAGCGGCAAACCACCTTTTTTCATAGAACTCCCCATAGTTTGGTAGATAGGTTTTAGGAACAATCCCTAAGATTTTCCCTTTATAAACTACTAATGCGGTATTATATAAACTATTTTCGATTGTAATGGGTACACCAAGTACAGCTACAAGTTCTAAGTCTTTGGTTTCTTCAAGAAGTGTTACTATATGACACTCTACTTGCTTAATTAAATTGGATTGTTGAAACAAGTCCCCACAACTATAGCCTGTCACACATAATTCAGGATAAACAGCTAAACTCGCACCGTGATCAGCAGCTTCCTTCATGGTTTTTATAATCTCTTTTATATTATAGTTACAATCTGCAAGGTGCATTTTGGGCGTTACAGTACATACTTTAAGAAAATGATAATCCATAAATTTAACCTCTATTTCTTTATCAATTACATTAATAATATGCCTCAAAATCAAAAATATATTATAACAAATACACTGTAATTGTTTAAATATTGCAACTTTGAAAAGTTATATGATAAACTCAACGAGGAAGATAAGAAAATCTTGACATAGCACCAGGTACATACTTGTGAAAAATAAGAACAGCTTTAAGATTTATTGCTATGGATTCTCGTGACTGGAATTTTAATTTTTTTGTATCGTTTACCATTTCAAATTTTAGCTTTTTTGTTACTCAAAAAAATACACCATCCTTTTCTAAATTTTAGTTAGAAATAGGACAGTGTAAACTTATTAAATCGCTGACTATCAATACATACGAAATAAACCAATAACTTTCCCTACAATCTGTACATTGAGTGCATAGATTGGCTCCATTGTATCATTTTCGGGTTGTAATCGAATACAATTCTTTTCTTTAAAGAAACGTTTAACTGTTACTTCCTCATCAATCATTGCAACTACAATATCGCCATTCTGTGCGCTATCTTGTTTGCGCACAATAATTTGATCACCATCAAAAATACCTGCATTAATCATACTTGTACCTTTTACATTGAGCATAAAGGTATCATCGTGGCGAGTGAGCTGCTTAGGAAGTGGAAAATACTCTTCAATATTTTCTACTGCTAAGATTGGTACACCTGCTGTCACTTTACCGAGCACAGGTACAGGACTTACATGGTCTTCAAGCCAGTTCATTTCTTCATCTAAAATTTCAATCGTACGAGGCTTACTAGGATCACGTCTAATAAAACCTTTCTTTTCTAAAGTATTTAAATGGCTATGCACAGTAGAAGTAGAGCTTAAGCCTACAGCTACACACATTTCTCTTACAGAAGGAGGATAGCCTTTTTCTTTTAAAGATTTTTTTATACAATCAAGGATTTGTTGTTGTTTGGCAGTTAATGTTTGCTCCATAATTCATCCCTCAATCTAATCAATTTTAATTTATTATAGCATAGAGGTTATAAAACATCAAACATATGTTCCGTAATGTAAAAATATCCATATTCATGGCTTAAAAGTGAATATTAGGGATTCACAATTTAGTCTTCACGTAATTTGACAATAGACGCTGCATATTTACGACGTGCATCATCCATTTGAGCATAGTGCCTTTTGGTCGTATTCACATCCTTATGACCTAATACATCTGCTACCAGGTAAATATCTCCTGTTTCTTGATAAAGCTGGGTACCATATGTAGAACGGAGTTTATGCGGTGTAATCTTTTTTAAACTCGTTACATGGGTACTATACTTTTTCACTAGGAGCTGTACACTACGTACAGAAATACGTTTATTCTGTAAAGAGAGGAAAAGTGGATTGTCTTCATCCTTACAAGGTTTACTTTTTCTTTCTACAAGATAATCTCGTAAAATCTTTTCTACTTCACGACTGAAGTAAATAATGGTTTCATTACCACCTTTTCGTGTGATTTTCACCCCATTGTAGTTAAAGTCAATGTCTTCTAAATTAATCCCTACACACTCAGAAACACGAATCCCCGTTCCAAGTAGAAGGGCGATTAAAGCCAAATCACGTTTCTTTGTAAATTCATGATAGACCTTTTGTTTTTCTGTAAGTTGCTCACCAGATTCTACGACATCTAGTAGCTTGGCGATTTCATCCACTTCTAAACGGACAATCGGCTTCTCATGAACCTTTGGCATATCGACAATAGATGGCGCATTGGTTGTTAGGCGTTCTTGTTTATAAAAATAATGATATAAGGTCTTAATAGTCGCTAGTTTGCGTGCCTTGCCAGTCTGGCCATTTTGATGTGAACTAGAGCGTTTTTGTCTATGTGACATTTTTTCATCGTCTAAGGGGAGAGGCATAGATACATTTGCCACCTCTCCATCCTTTTCATAATAAGAGAGATATTCTAAGAAACATTCAATATCTCTTGCTTTCATTTGATCTAAATCTGCTAATGTAATGTCTTTAATAGACTTTAAGTGTTTAAATTCTGGCATTTGGGTATGCATATAGTTTAGAAAAAGGCGTATGTCATAAGTATAGGCCAAGCGTGTATTAGCACTTGTAGTATGCTCAATTCCCCTAAAGAAATCAAAAATAAATGGAGGTAATTCTTGTAACATTTCACGTATTTTAAGCGTTACATACTTTTGACGACGTTCTTGATAGGTTCCTCCCATCCTTATTCCTCCTTTTGCTCCCAGCCATCAATCCTGCTTCTTTGAACAGCACCGAACAAATGTTCTTGTATCTTAGGAATGTCTCTTTGTAAGCTATATAAGAGCTGTTTTGTATCTTCTCTTTTGGTTGCACCATCCACAGGACATGGACTTTTGACAACTGGGATTTCTTGTTTTTTTACAAAGCCTCGAATATCTCTTTCTGGTACATAAATCAGTGGTCTGATAATATGCAAATCCACTTGGTCCATATACGTTACAGGTGCCATTGTATGGATGCGTCCTTCATAGAATAAAGACATCAGTAGTGTTTCATTGATATCATCTCGATTATGTCCAAGGGCAATTTTATTACACCCGTATTTTTTAGCTTCTTGATAAAGGGCACCTTTTCTCATTTTAGAGCAAAGCGAACAAGGGTTGGATTCCTTACGCTCCTCAAAGATAATTTGACCAATTTGTGTTTCACATACATAAAAAGGCATATCTAACGCTTCGAAAAAGGCTTTCACTTGAGTTAAATCAAAATTATCAAATCCTAAAGAAACTGTAATTCCAATAACCTCAAAGGATTTTGGATAAAAACGTTTTAAATGACTTAGCGCGAGGGCTAAAATTAAGCTATCTTTACCACCCGAAATGCCGACTGCAATTTTATCTCCTTCTTCAATCATATGATAATCTTGAACAGCACGTCGAACGTAGCTCAATAAATGTTGTAATTGCATGTATTCCTCCATTAAATGTCTAAATTTCTTATATTATAACCCGATTTTTTGTATCAAACAATAAATGCCTCAAATTGCTATGTAAAAATAAGGTAATCTATAT
>JAGAVZ010000197.1 GCA_017941635.1 Cellulosilyticum sp. | reverse complement strand
TAATCAAGCAACTGGACAGATTAAACATCTAATATTTGGATAAATATACTTGTATTCAATTTCAATAGGGATAGTATACTTTTAACAATTTCCATATTTATCCTCTATCTTAATTAAAATAAACTAGCACATGTCGTTAATATAAGAAATATATAACTCAACTATTTATTTCTATTAAAAGTCATCATTTACTCAATATTGACTTTAATCATCCATACAATAATCATAATAGTTTACATTAATCAGTATTTATTGTATATTTATATTTGACACATATTTTTTATACAGAAGGAGATTGTTTAAATGTTTATTTCTACTTTATCTTATAGTTTATTACTTATCGGCCTTATCATTTTTTTAGTTTCAAAAAAATCTTACATATCTTTCCCTGTACCTGATGTAGAAAGACTTAATACAGCTTCTATCCAACTTATTACAGAAGCTGAAAGAACAAAATTAACACATTAATATTACTTCAATTTGCTCAAAAAAGGTGATAGATCCTCTTGCTATAAGTTATCTATCACCTTTACTTATTATAATCCATTTATTTCAGTTTATCTCATTAACTCATCTGTTAAGCGAATAATTTCTGGTGCTAATTTTTCTTTTTGTTTTTTTGTGATGATTTTATATAATGGATAAGCTAAAGCAATCCCTACACATCCAATGATTCCAATCATACACCCTATTCCTATTAATTTCCATTCTAATACACAGGTCATTCCTAATCCAAAGACTAATGTCCCAATAATGCCAACTACAATACCTAAAATCGTACCTGGTCTAGTTACGCTTTCATCTAACTTGCGAAGTTGACTCATTTTATCATCCTCGTTAGCTACATATTTTTGTCTAATACTTTTGATTTCTCCTTGTTGCTCTGCTGAATAGGTATACTGAAATGTTGCATTCTTTTCTTCCATCCTCTACTCCTCCACCTTCTATCATTGATTTTATAGCCTTATCCTTACAGTAAATGTACTCCCTTTTCCTAACTTGCTTTCTACTGAAATCTCTCCACCTGTAATATCAATTACCCTTTTCACCAGTGCTAAGCCTAAGCCATTTCCTTGCATGGCATGAGATTGGTCTGATTGATAAAACTTTTCAAAAATACGATATCCATCTTCTGATTTGACACCGCATCCTGTATCTTTGACCTCCACAATCGCCCAGGCTTCATCTTTTTTTAAACTAATCCATACATCCCCTTTTTCAGGCGTAAATTTAATGGCATTAGATATTAAATTGTTCCATACAATACTCATAAGCTCTTGGTCTGCATGAATCTTTATATCCTCTTCAATATCTATTTCCATATTGAGATTTTTTGTTTCCCAAACTGCCTCAAATCCTAAAATACATTCACATAATTGATTGCCTAAATCATACTGCATTTTCTTTGGATAAATCTGCTGATTTTCTAATTTATTCAAACGTAATATATTGGTGATGAGATTATTCAGACGTTTAGTGGATTCTTCTATGGTTTTTGAGTATTCTATTCTTTTTTCTTCACTAAGATTTTTATCTTGCAATACATGAGCATAATTTTGAATCACCGAAAGAGGTGTCTTAATCTCATGAGATACATTGGATACAAAATCTGTTCGCAAAGTCTCTATTCCTTGAAGTTCCTGTGCCATTACATTAAAATTCTCAATAATGGCATCTAGCTCATTGGTTTTCTTTAAACCATGTCTATGGGCAATGCGTACTGAAAAATCGCCTTCTGTTATTTTCTTAGTCGCCTTAAGAATCTCTTTAATTGGCTGTTCAATGGTAAGCTTTCTCCAGACATTATCTACAACACATAATAAATAACTTAAGAAAATCACATTAAAAAAGGTCAAAACAGCGCTCTTCTCAATATGCTCTGGCAATGTTCCCAAATTGGTTAAAAACATAATCATACAACAACTTACTGTAAAAGCATTGATTAAAAAGAATACCACATAATTTTGCACAGAAAATAAACTTTGCTTTTTCCTAAGTACTCTCTTATTTTTTTCTTTATGCATTATTTAAGTACCGCCTTATATCCTAATCCACGCACCGTTTTAATTTCAAACCCATCACAAGTTGAAAACTTATCTCTTAACTTTGTAATATAAACATCCACAGAGCGGAGACTACTATCACTTTCTATCCCCCAAAATTCATCCATTAATTGCCCTCTGGAAATGGTTTTATTCGAATAAGAAAGTAATTTATACAAAATATTAAATTCTCTAGTGGTAACTGCTATTTCCTCATCATTAATTCTTGCAGTCACAGCATCTGCATCAAGCTCCAAATTTCCAATGACTAATTTTCTTGTTGCCTTGATATTGGCTCTTCTAAGTAACGCGCGTATACGCAGCAATAATTCTTCTAAATCAATCGGCTTAACCATATAATCATCTATTCCTAGACGAAATCCTTTTTGTTTAGCTGTTAAATCATCTCGTGCAGATATAAATAAAATTGGAATATTTTCATCCACTTTTCTTACTGTTTCCGCAAACTCAAAACCATCAACATCTGGCATCATAATATCTGATAAAATCATATCAAAGGTATTATAATACATTGTTTCATACGCCGTTTCTGCACTCAGACAGCCTTTTGCTTCAAATCCATGATCATTTAGGTAGGAACATACTAATTTATTCAAATTTTGATCGTCCTCCAGTACAAGTATACGTGCCATGATTGTTCCTCCTCATTTCTATTCTACTACTATCCTAACATAATTTTGTTTCTGTTTTGTTAATCTCTTCATAAGTAATTACTTGTTATTTTTTAAAACCTTATTTGTAAAATCAATGTGTAAGTTTGCCTCAGCTGTTGCATAATTTTCACTTTTAGCAATTTGGTCAACAATCCAATCTATCACTCTTCCTCTTATTTTTTTCATATTCTCTTTTACTTTATTATTTTTATTTGCCATTTTGATTACTCCTTTGATTTAATACTATTTTTTCTATCTTTTTTATCTAAAATTATTTTTTCTTTCATCTAATTGCTTTACTAATAATCCTATCTTACATAGAAAACATTTATGAAAGATTAGAGTTTTATTTCTGTTTTGTTAAAACCAAAGCTTTCTTGGCAATATAAAGAACGCCTATCTATATAAGATAGGCACCTTCATCTATATATTCTGCAATTAACTTTTCAGTACCCTTAAAGACTGCTATGAAATGTGATTACTCCACCATTCTTGCGGAATTTCTTCTCTGTCTATCAAGCAATTTAATTCTCTCTCTAAAATTCTCCCTGTTATTTCAAAAATTGCTTTAGCATCACATAGGATACATTCTGCATCACCAAAATGTCCTTTTTTTGCTGCACCTGTATCATAAAAAGCTTGCTCTAGCTTATCATATGCTTCCGAAATATGAGCTGTATATGGATTATAATGACGGTGCATCTTAACTTCTTTTAAGCCACCCTCTGGCATCTTGATTTGGAACGAAGTTGGCATAGCTGTTAAACGTTCTGGCACCTCATAAACTTCCTCCACACTATGTATAAAAGTATTACGAATATGAGTAACACCCACTAATAAAATCTTCGCCTCAATCTCTCTTAAACGATCCCAACATCCCCCTGGTGTACATGGTGTTGTGCAGTTTTCTTCACCCTGAATATAAGAAACTGCCGCTTTTCCAAAAGCTGCAATACTATGTGTTGGATGTAATGAACGTACAACGCCTGTACGCTTTAAAAACAAATTAGGAATAATTCCCACACAAGCTGGCTCCCTTATTGGGTCAAATACTGAATAGGTCTCACTCATCTGTGCCCAAGTATGTGCTGGTGTCATGAGTAACCCTTCTGAAAAATATTCCATTAATGCATCAATGACTGTATCCGCTCCACCTTCTACATTTCCAATAGACTTCATAGAAGAATGAATCATTATAGTATCTGTTGAAAGTAATCCCATCATCTCTAAATCTTGTTTTAAATTTTGTTTTGTGTACATTTTATAGTCTCCCTTTGTATATGCTAGTTTCGTTCCTGCGTTATTATAACGTACTTTAAATATCTTTAGCGGTATATAAATTTTTAATCTTATATATTTTCACCACAATTATCCTACCAACAATTCTAACATTTACTATTTTATTTTTAAATATATGATGTTTAATCCTCTCAATAAAAAAATCCTATAGAGTCCATTTACTTTGGACCCTATAGGATTTTTTGTTTATTTTTATTCCATTATACTAAATAAATCTTCTGGCTTAGATGCCATAATACTTCTTGCAAGTTCTTGTCTTAATTCTAATAATCTTGCTTGATCTTCTTTAGTCATTTCTACCCCATCTGCTTTACACTTATGAGCTAGTTTTGAGTAAGCAATAAATTCTTCTGGTATAATCCCTTCTCTTAGATATAATTGGATAGTTTTTTCTTTGTATCCAATTTCAAAGAAGTAACGACCACCACCAGGCGCTATTTGTCCTGGTTTGTCATCTGAATACTCAAAATCTAATCTTAATTGGTTATTTGTTTTTACATGCATAACCATTTCACTAGCATCAATAATTCCTCTACCATTTTTGCCAATTCCACTATAAAAATTAAAATAACCTCTTTGTGGAATACCATCACATAATTTAGGGAATGTCATGAGCATGATTTTAAAAGCTAATGCTGCACCACCTATCATCTGTTTCCCATGATATTTCAATAAATCTTCATAAGTGATTTCAATGATATCCTCATGATCTTTGACTCTTAATTTTTCCATCATTATTAGTATAATCTCCTATTATTTAATGAAAAGTTCATCTGTATTGAATGGTGCTTCAATCATTTCTGTTTCATACATGAAGTCTGCTACATTTTGGAATGCTTTGTAGTCTTCTTCTGTCACTTCAATATTAAAATCATATTGAGCAAACATTTCTTCAACAGCTGCTTTATCTAAATCAAGTTCTTTTGCAACAATTTCCATTGTTTCATCATGATTTTCGTTGATATATTCAATGATACTTGCTTGAGCATTCATAAATACTTCTAACTCTTCTTTGTATTCGTTGTAGAAATCTTCTCTTACAGCTACTGCGATAACAGCATCTGTTAAACCTTTACCATTTGTTACTAAATTATAACCTTGTTGTTTTGATTTGTAAGCTGTAGGACCTGCAACTAACGCAGCATCAACGCTTCCACCATCTAAAGCAGCTTTTGCATCTGCAATTGACATATTCACGTAGTTGATATCATCAAGTGTCATGTTTGCTTCTTCAAGGTAAGCTACTAATAATTGGTGTAAGTTTGTTCCAACTGGACCTGCAACTGTTTTCCCTCTTAAGTCTTCCGCTGACTTGATTGTTTCATCTTTTGAGTATAAGCAAAATGCTTCTGGAGATCTGCTGTACATATTTAAGATTTTAATATCTGCACCATTTGCTGCAGCTAAAACCACTGATGTTCCACCAACAGCATATAAGATATCTACATCACCTGAAGCTAATGCTTGAGTTTGATCGGCACCAGATGTAATTTCTGCATACTTCACTTCAATTGTTTTACCATTTTTGCTAAATTCATCAACGAATACGTTATTATTTTTTTGAATAATACTTGGTACATTAAGTGGTGATGTTACGTGTGTAATTGTTAATGTATCTAATGTTGAATCTGATAAATCTGTAGCGCCTTCAGTCTCTTGGCTTTCAGTTTCTGTTGTCTCTGTTGTTACTTCAGTACTATTTGTTGAACCACATCCTACCATAGATGTCATCATTACACCTACTGCTAATGTTGCTGTTAATACTTTTCTTGCTAATTTCATTACTACTTCCTCCGCGAATTTCTCTGTATAAATAACTTTTATATTAAATAACTTTTAAATCATTCATAATTTGTTTTTTTAGATTTAAAAATTTATTGTCTAATAAATCTCTTTCATGATTTTTTTCTTCAATTTCATACTCAGATTTAATGATGCCTTTTTCTAAAACGACTATTTTATCACCTAACATTAAGGCTTCGTCAATACTATGGGTTACAAACAAAATGGAACACCTTGTTTTTTGATGAATGTTTAATAATTCTTTTTGCATCTGCTCTCTTGTGAAGAAATCTAATGCAGAGAAAGGTTCATCCATCATAATAAAATCCGGATCATAGGCAAAAGCTCTTGCAATGGAAGCTCTTTGTTTCATACCTCCAGATAATTGCCTTGGGTAAGCACTATGAAATTTTTCTAGCCCTACCATTTCTATAATCTCATCTATTTTTTGATGATTTATTACTTTATCTTTAAGGCCAAAAGTAATATTTTTTCTTACAGTTAACCATGGCATTAATCGATCTTCTTGAAAAACATAAGCTTTTCTTTTTACATCATTTGCTTCTATCTCACCCTGTTCAAAGGTTTCTAAACCTGCTACTAATCTTAAAAGTGTGGTCTTCCCACATCCACTACGACCTAAAATAACTGTAATTTTATTAGCTGGTAAATTTAAATCAATGCCATCTAGAACTTTAACCTGTTCTTTTTCAACCGTATAAATTTTACCGACATTGACTAACTTAATCCCATCCATGCGTATCTGCCCCTTTCAAAATTTTATCAATGATAAGTGCAAATAATCGATCTGTGATATAGCCTACTACGCCAATTACCAAAATCCCTACAATTACCTTATCTGTTCTAGACATTTGTTGAGCAAACAAAATCATATGACCTAGCCCTGCTGATGCAGCTATCATTTCTGCACTGATAATGGCACGCCAGCTATAGCCAAGCCCAATTCTCATACCTACTAATATATCTGACATGGCATAAGGTAATCGGATTTTGAAAAAGCTATCAGCTTTAGAGTATCCGTAGATTTCTCCAACCTCTAACAACTTCTTATCACAACTTACAAACCCTTTTACTGTGTTTAAATAAATCGGGAAAAAAGCAGTTAATACAATAATTCCAATTTTGGTTGTTTCACCAATACCAAACCATAATATTAATAAGGAAATCAAACTAAGGGGGGGTACATTTTTTAAAAACTGGATAATCCCTTCATAGTAATCACTATATTTAGGCAGAACAACTCTCACCATTGCCAGCATAAAAGCTGCTAATGTGGTAATGAAAAATCCTTTTAATACTCTCATATAACTGATATATATATCTTCAAAAATTTCTCCGCTTTTAACCATTTTGATAAAACTATCTAAAACCTTAGATGGAGAAGGTAGAATATAAGAGCTTACTACTCCCATTTGCGTTACAATCTGCCATATTAAAATTAAAATGACTACAGCAATCGAGGTTTTAATGACTTTATTTTTATTCATCCATTAATACCCCATCTCCATTATTACAACCATTATGACAATAAAGCATTTCTACTAATTCATCTTGCTTATGTAAGCATTTCTTGAAATAATTCTCTATACTTTCTTTGGTTGAAAGGCTGGTTGTCTTTACATTTAAGTCTGTAAAATAACCTGGTGGAATAGGACTTTCATTTAATTGCTTACCTTCCACTTCTTGTGCTAATTTTTTTATAAATATTTTCCAACTGATAAACTCTGTATTTTCTAAGCCGAGTTTATTTCCATATGTTGCTAGGCTTTCACATGGTGTTGTTATAATCTTTTTATATTGTTTTAAATCTTCTCTTGTTGCTAATTCTATTGCACAATGTATTAAAATTGGCTCAATATTAGGTTCTAACATTTCTTTCTCATCGAAATACGGACTCACCGTTTCAATTGCCTTTGGACAACGACGATCTAAAATCGTTAAGTTGGTCTCTTTAAGTGCTTTGGCATACTTTTCTTTTACAATCTTATGCCAATCTGTTTGAACCTCAACTCTTTGATAACCATTTTCTAAGAGTACTTTATCTAGCTTCTCTCTTACATACATCTGATCTACAACAGGATTTATAAAAATATATTTCATAATTTCCTCTTTATTTCATATTTAGTATTTATTAATTATCCTACAAAGTAGTTTTATATCTTTCATCACTCTGATGACTTCCCTATTATACACAAAGCAGTATTGAGATTCAATATCAACTCAAAAAATAAGAAAACTCTAAGTTATCTTACTTAGAGTTTTCTTATTAAAATTATGCCAATGCTTCTGATAAAGCTAGGATGACTAAAGATTGTCCATAAGCCATAGGTGCAATTAAGATATTTCTATAATGCTCTTTATTATATCCCATACCTGTTCCACCTGATACCTTAAGTACTGTACCATCTTCATCAATATTTGCTAAAATTCCAGCAATCGCTTTGTTTGCACATTCTAAGTAGCTATCATCTAAAATCCCTAATCGAATACCTTTTAAGATACCTGCTGCAATAGCTGCTGAACCTGATGTTTCTACATAGCTTGTAGAATCATCAAGTACTGTATGCCATAAGCCTGATTGATCTTGAAGAGCTTTAAGCTTGCTTACTTGTGCCTTGTATGTATCTAAAATAATTTGTTTCACACCTGCATTAAGTGTGCCACCGAAGAACTCTAAGTATTCTAAGATTCCTACTGTAAACCAGCTGTTACCACGGCACCAGAATACACCTCCAAAGTTATTTCTTTCAGTAAATGTCCATCCATGATAGAAAAGACCTGTTTCTTTATCATATAAATACTTGATATGCATTAATACTTGATGGATAGACTCATCAATCCAATCTTGACGATTATAATTTTGACCCATTTTATTTAAGAAAAGAACTGTCATAAAGATGGTATCAATCCACATTTCATTTTCATTGAGACGCACACCTTGTCTGTCTCCATTGGCACTTGTTACATGTTGGAAACCACCTTCCTTTGTTCTTGGAAGGCATTCCATCAGCCAGTCTGCCCATTTTAGGCAAAGTGTTTCAAATTCTTTATCTTTAAGTCCTTCGTTGAGTAGGGCTAAAGTAAGAAGTGGTGTGGTTGTATTAATATTTTTTGATGGTAAACCTTCTTTGATATTTTCTTTAAACCAGTTTACTAAGAACTCTTGGTACTTAGTATTTCCCTTTGCTTTCATCACTTTCATTAAGCCATACAAACCAACACCTTGTGGCCAATCCCATTCTTTGATTCCAAAGTCTCTTTTGAAATAGCCAATCGCTTCCCCACCATTGTTAGCTAATTCTTCTTCATTTTCTGGCCCACCTAGGTTTAATAATTTATCAATTACTAAATTTAACTTTTCTTCAATTACTAAACGGTCTAATTTTTTCATATTTCGATCTCCTTCCAAAGTCTCTAGCTATCTACAATGCCTTCATTTTATACTGTACCTGTAGTTCATCAATCTTATGTACTTTTTAATAATTCGAAACGCCCTAATAGTTGTCATAACTTAACTGATAATTTATTTTAGCATAGATTAATTAATGCTTCTGCGTTTATATTGCCAAATATATAAAATTTTTAAACAATATTGCTCTCTTTATTTCTTGATATAAAAAAAGCACTGTCTGCAGGACAAATCAGTGCTCTTTCTATGGAATTCTAACTTCATCCATTTATATACTTATTATTTTTCGTATAAGAATTCTTCTGGTAAACTTACATTAAAGTCTTTTGCAAGATCTCTAAAGTTATTTGGAGTGATGGTTTGTAATTTATTTGGTGACATTGCTAATACTTTTACTAAGATTTCTGCTGATTTTTCTACTGTATGAGCAAGACCAAATGTTAGGTCAAAATCTTCACCTGAGCAGAAGATACCATGATGAGCCCATACTGCCACATCATATTTCTTCATAAGCTCTGATGTAGCAACGGCAATTTCTCTTCCACCTGGTACCATCCAGCCTACAACACCTACTCCACCTGGGAATACAACTGGACATTCTGTTGCCATTTCCCATAACTCACGAGTAAATACTTCATCTGTAAGTGGTAATACGAATGTTAAGGCAATCACGTTTGTTGTATGGCAGTGATAAATGACGCGGTGCATACCATTTGTTGCTGCTTTTTTCACTTCGTGATTCATTAAGTGACTTGGAAGTTCACTAGTAGGTCTGCCACCCTCTACAAGTCCCCATACAATACGGTAGTTTTCACCTGTCTCATCAAGTTCAATAATCGCAATATTTTTTTCTGGTGCTAAGCTTACATTTCTAAAGTATTTTCCTGAACCTGTTACAATAAAATATTCTCCTGCAAGACCTGGTACACTTGTTCCAATAGACTTCCATTCCTTTGGCTCAAAGTTAGCTTTTACTTCTTCTACCTCTTCATTTTTCATACGGTATGTTAAGTTACCACCATTTCTTTCATGCCATCCTAAATCATAACCATCTTGGCACATACGGCAAAAGCCTTCAATTACTTTAGTTTCTAAAATATTCATCTTTATTCGCTCCTTTATCCCTATACCTACACTAACTACACTCTATTGGCGTAATGCTAAAACTTCTTCTTCATATGCTTTCACTTCTTTGTACCAATCTTCTTTTGCTGGTACTTCGTTTATTTCACAGAAGTAGTTCCATACATCACCAAATGGATATACTTTCATTTCTTCTTGTAACATAAGTACTTCTGTAAAGTTGCTTTCATCTTGAAGTGCTTTAAGTTTTGCATTTGGAGAAAGTAACGCATATAATAATGCTTTTTGCATATTTCTCATACCAATTGTCCAAGCTGCCACACGGTTGATACTTGCATCGAAGAAATCAAGGGCAATAAAGACTCTATCAAGTGCATCGTTACGTACGATTTCTTTTGCAATTTCTCTTGTTTCATCATCAAAGATGACTACGTGGTCTGAGTCCCAACGTACTGGACGTGTTACGTGAAGTGCAATTTTGTCATTGAATAATAACATGGCCGGAATTTTATCTGATACCACTTCTGTTGGATGGTAGTGACCATTATCCATAAGTGGCATAATGCCTTTATGAGCTGAGTAACCCATGCAGAATTCTGCTGAACCTACTGTGTAAGATTCTACCCCGATACCAAATACTTTTGATTCAAGACATACATATACTTTTTCTTTGTCATATGGAATCGATAAAATTTGATCTAGAGAATCTTTGAAACGCGCACGAGGTCCAAGTCTATCTGCTGGAATATCTTTATAACCATCTGGAATCCAAATGTTCATGACACATGGTTGATTTAATTCTGTTGCAAAGTATTCTGCAATACGGATACATGCCTTACCATGTTCAATCCAAAATTGTCTTACCTCTTCATCTGGGCTAGAAAGTGTTAAACCACCTTTTACCATGTCATGTGAGAAGTATGTAGGATTGAAATCTAATCCTAAACCTCTTTCTTTTGCAAACTCTACCCATTTAGCAAAGTGTTTTGGTTCTAATTTATTACGGTCTACAAATTCACCTTCTTCAAAGATTGCATAGTTTGCATGTAAGTTGATTTTGTGTTTACCTGGTACTAAGCTTAATACTTTATCAATGTCTGCCATTAATTCCTTTGGTGTTCTTGCTTTTCCTGGATAATCTCCTGTTGCTTGAATCCCACCTGTTAAAGGTCCTTCATGGTCAAATCCTGTTACATCATCGCCTTGCCAGCAGTGCATTGAGATAGCAATCTTTTTAAGTTGTTCGATGGCTACATCTGTGTCTACACCAACTGCTTTGTATGCTTCTTTTGCGCTTAAATAACGTTCTTGATAGTTCATATGTATTTTCTCCCTTATCTTTTAATTTGGTAGATGAAATGATTCATCCTCTATCTTTAATTTTTATTAAGATTTCTGTTAATATTTCTCTTCCTGTTCTATATGTTTATGTCAATCCTATAAATCTTTTTACGATTTTTTATATCATTTATTTCTTGTTAATAGATGAAAGCCTATATCTCTTATGCTTAATAAGTTTTAATCTCAAATGAATCATATACACAACTTCTAGCTGCTTTTAAATCTTCAAATAAGTCATCTTTAATCATTTGGGTTAAGACATTACCAATCGCAGTTGCTTCCCCTGGTCCTGCTAGCACTTTACGATTCGCAGCCTTGGCTGTTAGTTCATTTAAATACGCTGCATTGGAGCCACCACCTACAATATGGATTGCATCATAGCTCACGCCTGTTAAAGTTTCAATTTCCTTAACAGTAATGGCATAACATTCTGCTAAACTTTGGTAGACAACAGTTGCCACTTCTCCAATTGTCTCAGGTACTTTTTGTCCTGTTCGTTTACAATAAGCTTTAATTGCCTCTGTCATATTTTCTGGTGCTAAGAAACATGCATCATTTACATCTACTCGAGATGGGAACGCTTTGCTTTCCTCTGCCATATCACAAAGCTTGGCAAATGAGTACGCATTACCTGTTTCTTTTCTTACAGATTGAATCATCCATAAGCCCATAATATTTTTTAAGAAACGAAAACGGTAATCATATCCACCCTCATTAGTGAAGTTTGCTTTTTGGCTCTCTTCGCTGCAGATAGCTTCTTTATTTTCCACACCCATCAGAGACCATGTCCCTGAACTAATGTATAGGCAGTTTTCTTCTTTAGATGGAACAGACATAACTGCTGATGCTGTGTCGTGAGTTGCAGGTAATACCACTTTACATGTAAATCCAACTTCTTTTTCAATCTCTTCTGTGAAGTCTCCTACTTCTGCCCCTGGCATAGTTAGTGGTAAGAACATTTCTTTGTTATAGCCTAAACTTTCAATAAGTTCCATATCCCACTTTTTTGTAATTGGGCTTACTAACTGAGTCGATGTGGCATTAGTGTATTCAGAAACTTTATTTCCTGTAAGTAAGAAATGAAAATAATCTGGTAGCATTAAAAATGTTTTTGCTTCTTCCATATGCTCTGGATGATTTTCTTTGGTTGCCATGAGCTGATAAATGGTATTAAAGATTTGCTTTTGAATCCCTGTACGTGCATACAGTGCCTTTTCAGGAATCACCTCATATACCTTTTTATCCATGCCTTGTGTTCTTTTGTCACGATAACCATAAGTTTCACCTAGTACTTCATCTTTTTCATTTAGTAATACATAGTCTACTGCCCATGTATCAATTCCCATACTTGTTGGGATTTTATTGATTTTGGCACATTCTTTTAGCCCTTGTTTGATTTCATTAAACAAATGTTTAAGGTCCCAACATAAATGGCCATCTTTATTTTTCATACCGTTTTCAAAACGATAAATTTCTTCTAAAACAATCTTCCCTTGCTCCAAGCTAGCTAGAATATGTCTACCACTTGAAGCCCCTATATCTACTGCTAAATAATATTGTCCCACTGATGCTCCCCCTCCCTAGCGTCTTTTCTTAATATCATCTTACGATTTTGGAGACATAAAAAAAAGAACACCTCTTGTAAAAAAAAGTGTCCTTAATTGCACATCGTATAATCATCGTAATTAAAACATAGTGGTAACAGCAGCTAAATTATTGCCTCAATATCCTTAACCATTTCCATTGGTTCCACATAGGATTCATATCTTTTAACTGGATTACCATTTGAATCAATAAGGAATTTTGTAAAGTTCCACTTGATAGAATCATCATATAGATTTTCTGGCATCTGCTCTTTTATAACTGCATAAAGCATCTTTGCCTGCACATCATTCATATCAAATCCCTCAAAAGAACATGTTGAAGTTAAATACTTAAAAATAGGATGTGCATTCTCTCCCACTACCTCTATTTTTTCAGAGAGCTGAAATGTAACACCATAATTAAGTTTACAAAACTCACTAAATCCTTGACTTGTCTCCGGTGTCTGTAATGCAAATTGATTACATGGAAATCCTATAATTTCTAATCCTCTATCTTTATATTTTTCATATAAAGCTTGTAATTCCTCTAACTGGAAAGTAAAGCCACATTTACTAGCTATGTTTACAATCAGCAATACTTTTCCTCTATATTGATCTAATGAAATTTCATTACCAGTTACTGTTTTAAATGTTAAATCATAAATCATTTTTCATGCTCCTGTTTTTAATTTTTTATTTGTATATGCTGCCTATTTCTGTTTATAAGTATTGTTCTACTTTTTGTTTAATCTCCCCCTTAGGTAAGAAGCCTACCATACGCTCTTGTACTTCACCATCTTTAAAAACTAATACTGCTGGGATAGTCATAATTTCATATTTAGTCGCTACATCCATGCTATCATCTACATTAATTTTTATAAATTCAGCTTTTCCTTTCATCTCTTGACCTAACTCATCAAAAATAGGTGCTAACATACTACATGGCTGGCACCATGTTGCGAAAAAATCTACCACTACAATACCTTTATTGATTTTACCTTGAAATTCATTTGATTTAACTACTTCTGCCATCTTAGTTCTCCTTTACTTTTCTTTTTAATTCATCTATATAAGCTACAGCTGTTAAAGCTGCAATGTTCCCTTCACCTGCTGCTTTTATAAATTGATAAGGTGCTCCTACTATATCTCCTGCTGCAAAGCATCCTGGTAAATTTGTTCGCATTTTTCTATCAACCTCTATATGATTACCATCCATCTTGATACCTGGTACTAACTGCCCAGGTGAAACAGCCTCTTTTAAAATAAACACACCATCTACTTCAATTATTTCATTTTTTAAAGTAAGTGCACTTACTTTTTGATTGCCCATAATTTCTACAGGTATATCTCTAATAATTTCTATTTCAGGTCCCAAATGCGGCTCTCCCTTATAAAGTGGAATATAATAAACTTTAGAAGCTATTTCTGACATAAATTGTGCTTCTGCCTCTTCATGTGGGCTGTGGCCAATAATCGCTACAACCTTTTCTCTATATAATGCTGCATCACATGTTGCACAATAACTTACGCCTCTTCCTAAAAACTGTTCTTCACCCTTTAATGCCTTTCCAAAGCTTACACCTGTTGCTAAAATAACAGTTGTTGCTTCATAGACTTGATTCCCTGCCATAATTGAATAATAGTCACCCATGGTATAAACCATATTGATTTTCTCTTCTTGAATTTCAATATCCATAGCCACAATATGTTTTGCAAAGTTTTGATTAAGCTCACTTCCAGTAAGATTATAAAATCCTAAATAATTATCCACTCGATGTGCTTTCTCAGCTTTTTGACTAAGACTCTTATTCCCAAATAAAATAAATTTTTTATTACGGATACGTGCATTAATTGCAGCTGATAAACCTGCTGGTCCACTTCCAATGATGGCTATATCATATCTTTCATCCATCTTACATCCCCCCTATCATTTGATTTACTTATTTAATAAAATCTCAATATCTTTTTTTATCTTAGATGGCCTAACTGTTGGTGCATAACGCTTAACCACCTTTCCATTTGCATCAATTAAAAATTTAGTAAAGTTCCACTTAATCTCTTTATTAAATAATCCAGATGCTTGTTCTTTTAAATACTTGTATAAAGGATGTGCCCCTGTCCCATTAACATCTATCTTATCAAACATAGTAAAAGTCACCCCATAGTTAAGACTACAAAACTCACTAATCTCTTTACTACTACCTGGATCTTGAGAGGCAAACTGGTTACATGGAAATCCTAAAATTTCTAAGCCCTTCTCTTTATATTCCTTATAAATTTCCTCTAACTCTTTAAACTGTGGTGTTAATCCACATTTACTTGCTGTATTCACAACTAAAACGACTTTTCCCTCATATACTTGCATTGAAATCTCTTGTCCATTTATTTTCTTTGCACCAAAATCATAAAATTTCATATTCTTTATTTCCTTTCTGTTTTTAGAGTATATATTTATTGCCTTGCTATCTATAATTTCGCAAAATTAAATTGTGTACAATCTTTTTAGGTAAAAAAATAGCCTAAATTCTAACCCCCTACTATTTTTAATTATTATTAATTGAAATCATCTATATATAGAGCACAAAATTAAATTGTGTACAATTTATTTGATTGTAATAATAAATTGATATTTTGTCAACTAAAAATAAAATTTTTCTTTATTACTTATCGTATCTATTCTAATATCTTATATAAAAGATTATAAAGCTGACGGCTTTCTTCTGGTGTTAATTTTACACAAGTACACAGCTTTTCTGGAATTTGAATTGCTTTTTCTTTTAGCATCTCACCAGACTTGGTTAATGTTACATTTAACACTCTTTCATCTTCTATTGATCGACTACGTTCTATCCAACCTTTTTGTTCTAACTTTTTTAAAACTGGTGTTAAAGTACCTGAATCTAAGAAAAGATAGTTTCCTAACTCTTTCACATTCATTTGCTTATGTTCCCATAAAACAAGCATTGTAATATATTGTGTATAAGTTAAATCTAATTCATCTAGATAAGGTTTATATCTTTTTACAATTTCTTTAGAACAAGCATATAATGGAAAACATAATTGGTTCTCTAGCTTTAGGACATCATATCTATCTGTCATCTCATTCACTCCATTTATTCATTATGCAAAACTACTTTATCATCTTTTTTATTGCATTTCAATATCTATTCTCTTTTACTATTTGCTAAATAATATGCTCCTCCCACTGATGTTCCCCCTTTTCCCGTCTTTTCTTAATACTATCTTACGATTTTAAAAAGCAAAAAAAGAACACCTCTTGTAAAAAAAGTGTCCTTAATTGCACATCCTATATTCCTTTGGAGAAACACTATAACGCTTTTTAAAAATGCGATGGAAATAACTAACGTTATCATAGCCAACAGCTAAACTAATATCCATAACTGTTAACTTACTATGAGTCAAAAGAAATGCCGCTTGACTGAGTCTCTTAATTTGTACTAACTCTGTGTAGGTTCTACCTGTTAGTTTTTTGATAACTCGGCACATTGTATAGTCATCATAATGAAATTGACTGGCTAACTGCCTTAATTCACCATCTTTATAATTTTCCTCTATGTACTGTAAAATACTTAGCATCTGTTCTTGTTCAAAATGGTTTTGTTTTGTTTTAATCTTATCTGTATAATTCATCAGCTGCAAGAATAAAAGACCCATAGTAATCTGATTCATACTTCTTCTATTTTTTTGCTTATTTTGGATTGTCCATATAAGGTTCTCTACCAAATTTTGAATCGGTACAATATCAGCAACTTTAAAGTGAAGATAACCTGTACCTTGCTCTTCACTTCTTAAACACCCCACCACAAAATCTCTTAATAAATTTTCTTCTTGAGATATCATTTGTAAAGCTGTGTCAAAGAACTCAGGTAAGATAATAAAATTCACCGCAATATCATTTTCTCCTGCTGGCATAATCTCTTGTACTGCATTAGGATTTAAAAAGAGTAATTCTCCCTTTTTAAGCTTTACCTTGTCGCCATTTACAATATGCTCGGTTACCCCTTCACACATATAAACCACCTCAATATAGTTATGCTTATGCTTTGGAAAATGTATGAAACGCGTATGTGTTCTAACCTGTATCAAATCTCCTCTTTCTAATAGTTTGTTTTTATCCACTATCATAGAAGATTGATCGGTATACAATGCTTTATTAATTTGGGTATTTCCTTTTAAAATCTCCTTTTCTTCTTCTGTTAAACATCTAAGTGCTTCTAATAACTGTTTATCCATAAGCTTATTTCAAGTAAAATACTTCTCTCATAGGTCTAATAGGCTCTGCTTCTCCAAAATTAAATGAACCAACTACCATTTTTGATGTAATGGCATTCCATCTATTACATGCATCACTTTGATCAATATAAGCAAATGCCTTTTCTACATCATCACATTCAAATACATAGAAAAATTGATTGCCATTTTGGAAAATAGAGTAGTTTCTAATCCCAGCTTTACTATGTTCCTCTAAAACTTCTTTCCAAGGTTCAAGGTGCATTTTTACATATTCCTCTAAGCATTCTTCTTTTACTGTCCATGTCCATGCAAATTTATTACTTTGTTCCATACCATTACCTCCAAAAAATAAAATATTTTAGATTTATGTGTATGATTATATTATCTTTGAAATATAAAAACAATTAGTTTTTTATATTTCACTATATTGCATAGTTTTTCTCTAAAAATTTTGTTACTAAATTATTTTTTATATCTTCACCCTATACCCTTTACAGTCTAATGAACGTTCCATAAAACCATATCCAATTAATACTCTGATATGATATTCATACGGAACTAAATTTCATTATGGAGTGTTTTTATAGCATAATAAAAATCTATAATCCACAATAAGCTCATAAGGAGTCTTCATCTTTTCCCTATTTCTTATGCCACTCCCTTTCCTTTTTGTATTCTTCTACTTCAAGTATTTCACGCTATAATCACTACTTTCAAAATAAACAAGTTCTTTATCTGGATAAACCTTGATAGCACGAATAGTTCTTGGCTGACGTAGTCTTCCATTCTTTCTATAATCCTCACATTCACAGCGCCAACCAATGGCAGTATCCACACCATTTATTTTTTCAACCTGTCGTTCATCACTATAAAATTCCGTGATTGCACCTTCTTTATTGAATGTAAATATACCTGTTCCTTGTCTATCTTCTATCGTTATCGTAACTTGTACATGCTGCTCATCTATCTCTTTATAAGTAAGATATTTAGAAAATAGAATAGAAGGATTAGCAACCATTGCTTCCACTACCCATGAAATCATTCCTGCTCTATAGCCTTGTGCATCATGAGTATCAAATAATGGAATTGCTTTTGCCAAAAATCCTCTCATGCCACCTTCTTTTTGCTCTGTACAATAATCTTCTCCTTCAAAAGGAATCCCATGTAAGGCTGATTCACAATATGCAAATCGTAAGGGTGATTTACTAAAGAGCCATAAATTATAATCCATTTTTAGCTTAATCCCTTTCTGGTCATCAAAGATAAAATCTGTTTGTTTAAAAAAGGCATTAGCTACTTGATATTTAGGAAAGTTTTCTAGTCCTATGTATTTACAATATCTTTGAAAAGCTATCGGTAGTTTCTCGATTTCTTCTTTGGTACATACTTCCTTAGCTGGTTGGTGCTCATCTATATAGTGTCTCATCTTATTCTTAAATTGGCTTTTAAAAGGCGAATAGCTACTTTTCCAATAAATTAAAATCATGCAACTTATTACTACCAAACATCCTATTACCAAAGTCACTATATCCCCTACTCTCTTAAACTATTTATTGATTCCTTTTTGTAATGCCATATTCACTGCATTGATTATAGTCTGACTTGAAGTAGTGGCACCACTTATGGCATCTACATCATAAGTATTTTTTGCAACCATGTCATCTGTAATAATCTCTGCTGGTTTTCCTTTACCATTTTCATGCTTTAGAATTTCTACACTTTTAATTTGATGATCCTTTACCTCAACTATAACTTGAACCTGAACTAATCCCCCATCACTACTACCCTCATAAAATCCATCTGCAACCTGATTCATATCAATGGGTACATTCACTTGCTTGGCAACTGCTTGCTTTGTCTGAATAGTCATGATTCCAAACATTACTCCCATAAGTACTATTAAAGTGATTGGAATCATGACCATAATCTTTAGAATTTTTTTCATGCTCATCTCACCTCTAAAGCTTCCATTTTTTTATTACTTCATTTTTATTTTCATTTGTTTCTCTATCTTGTTTATTCTGTTCATTCATTATCCTATTATTTTATTATTTACAATATCGAACAAGACTTTCTATTGCCCTTACATCTAAGCCATCCATTTCACCATTAAACATTTTTAACATCTTAATATCTTCCGCTGTTTTCTCTTCCTTTTTTTCTAGAGATTTTTTAATCATTTTTAGCATCTGTCTTTGTAAGAACCCTAATTCTTTCATTTTTACTCCGCCTTGAAAATAAAAGAATGGTATACCTTTTAATTGATTTTGCTCAATGATTTTCTTTTCTAATCCAGAATCAGGACTACTCATGCCTACACTAAAAACGATTAAATCTTTTGGGTTCATTTTTTTTAGTTTATCTAATCCTGAAACCATATTTGCCATAAGATAGCCACCATAAATCACACGACTATATTGGCTCAATTCATTTGCCTTCACCTTCTTTAATTCCTTCGCTTCACATTGTAAACTTTCTGCAATCCATTTTGCATATTGCGCTGTAAATCCTGTTCCACTTTGATAAACTACGATTCTTTTCATTTTATCTTAACCCCTTTCAAATTTTCATCCATTTGCAGAATTGTTTTAATCGTTATTTCTATGTTTTTTGGATCTATTCCTTCAAAAATTTTGCCTACTATAACTGTACTTCCCTCATCATGCTCTTTACAAAACACTCTTGTTTTCTCAGTCCAAAAGATACGTTGCTTTCTTTTGTCCTTTTTATCAGGTAACATCTCTACAAACCCTTTACTCTCAAGCTTTAATAAAATCTGTTTTACATTTTGATGAGAACTGCCCATTAGCTCTGATAACTCTTTTAATGTAGGGGCTTCCTTATATAAACCAATACAAATAATGGCAAAAAATTGTTTCCAGCTTATTTCTTCAAAAAAAGTATCTGCTGTTGCCTGATACCGGTTATTGAATTCACTTAATAGACCTAGTAAAAAATATGGACTTTCTGTCCCTTGAAAGTCAACCTGAGCATTTTGTATTTCTTGGTTAAAATCCATCATTTCCTCCATAAATCAGTATTTTCTTGTTTTTATTTCTAGTAACATTGTTTCACTTTATACAGCCCATATAAATTCCCCTGCATTAAATACTCTATGTTTTCTTTCTAACCAAACAAAAAAGGTAATACATTACCTTTTTACAAGTAATATATTACCATTTTTCAGAATTGTCAATAATATTTAGTTTTATTATCCTTGTTGCAGAATAACACTTGAAATTTATACTTTAACCATATGCTCTTAAATCTAAAGATAGTATGTACTATTTAATCTTAAAGTGGCTAATAATTTCATTTAGATTTTGAGACATTTCTTTTAGCCCATTAATACCTGTCACTAGATCTTCAACAGATGAAGAAATCTCTTCAATTGAAGCATTAACCTCTTCTGTAGAGGCTGTTGTATCTTGTGTTTCATTGCTAATCCTCTCAATTTGTAAACTTAAATCGTTACCACTTGATGAAACCTTATCCATATATCCTTGAATTGTATGACTTTTTTCCATAAGTGTATCAATATATACCAAAAGTTCATTAAATGTATTGATTGTTAGATCCACTGCTTTATTCTCTGCATCAATCACAGTAATTGTACTATCTATATTTGTATTTGCAGCTTTTACAATTTCTTGTGTTTGATTTAGGATTGCCTTTATTTTTTCAGTAGATGACTGAGACTCTTCTGCCAATTTTCTAATTTCATCTGCTACAACAGCAAATCCGCGCCCTGCTTCCCCAGCACGTGCCGCTTCAATTGAAGCATTTAATGCAAGTAAATTCGTTTGTTCTGTAATCCCTGAAATAACATCTGAAATAGAGTTAATTTGTACTGCATTACTTGTCATTTGTTCCATAAGTTCTTGAATACCTTGTGTTGCTTCTTTTGCCTCAGTTGACTTTCTTCCTAAATCTCTAATAATCTCTAAACCATCATTACTAATCTTGTGTGTATTTTGAGTAATTTCATTAACCTCTTTAATATGATTAGAAATGCTCGCAATATGACCTTGCATTTGTTGCATGCCACTATTTCCTTTGATTACTTCTTGAGAAACATTATTCGCACCTACTGTAATTTGTCCAATAGCTGCTGCAACTTCAGATACTGCCTCATTTGTCTGTTCTGTAATATGAGCAAAATGTTGAGAAGTTTCTTCTACCTTATTAGATGTATATGCTGTATCCTTCATAATAATTGAAATACGTTCCATTGTACGATTAAAAGCGTCTGATAGATTATATACTTCAATACTAAATGCTAAGTCCATACGAGGTGTTAAGTCCCCTTCTGCGACTTTAGAAAAAATCTCCATTATGTAATTTATTTTCTCTCCCACCCATCTACTCATGAGTATAGAAATAATAGCTACTACTATAGTGATGCCAATTAGACTCAGTAATGCTATAATCATTAATTGTTCTATCACGGCAGTAAGCTCTGTATGTTCCATCACACCGATTATTTTCCAATGTGTTAAGGCATTTGTATTAAACGAAATATATTTCTTTGCGCCATCTATTTCATCATTTATAAATCCTTCTGTATTTGTCGCTATTGTCTGCCAAATATCTGTATCTGCTAATGAGGTCCCACCCGCTTTTTCAATCTCCTTATGCGATAATACAACGCCTGTATTATCTGTAACAATTAAATAGCCTGTGGTTCCAACAACTGATTTAGATAACTCATCTGCCAAACTTTTTAAATTAATATCCATTGCTAATACTTTTTTATCTAATAGTGTAGTAGATATTGTGATAATTGGCTCCTTACTAATTAAATCCATATAAACCGCAGATATTTGAAGTTGGTTAGGTGACTGCATTGCTGACTTATACCATGGTCTTGTTGTAAAGTCTTCATTTTCTATCCCTTGCTGAGCTGGATAAATAATGAGTGGCTCAGATTCTGATGCAATGTAGGCATTATCAATAATGTCATAGTAATCTACTAATCCTTTTAATATTGGCATAGCTTCTCTATGAATACTTGGATTATGAGCTACAGTATTAACCATTTGCTCCAATGAATTAATATACCTCGTTAAGCCATTATTAATTTCTCTTATCGTTTGGCTTGAATTGGTAATCATTTGATTTTTAATTGTCTTTCTATATTGCAAATAGTTTAATGTACTATTTAACAAAATAGAAGTAAGTGTTATGAAAACAAAAATCAGAAAAACTTTTGTTTTGATTGATCCAAGCTTTTTAGCTTGTTTTTGTTTATTACTTTCTTTTGTATTCATTTTTTTCTCCTTAGTTCTCTTTCTCATGATGTCATTTTTAATTTATATCACCATATCTACTTATTTAGTATATAATACTTTCTCAACAAAAACTAAAAATATATACAACTTTATCGATAAAAAAACAAGAATATATACATTTTTTTACTTTATACTCTTTTGTATTTATTCCTGAAATAATATATTTTTTTATTCAAAAAAAGTACCACTCCTATTGAATGGTACTTTTTAATCTTTTATTCGATTTTATTTAGATTTATTCAGTTCATACTCTTTATAAGCACGCTTTTAAAATGGTAACAACATCTTCTACGTTAAGTGATACATAAGCATTCATAAGTCCGCCTCGTCTAACGGCATTTTCTGCCATCACTTGGAGTTTAGATTCATCAATGCCTACTTCTTTTAAAGTCATTGGGATGCCACATGCTCTAAAGAAGTTTTCTGTTGCATCTATTGCCATATTCGCACATTTGTAAGGGTCTTCTTCTGTAATATCCCATACATTTTTTGCATACTCACAGAATTTCTCTACTGTATCTTCATTTAAGATATAACGCATCCATCTCGGTGTAATGATTGCAAGACCTACCCCATGTGTAATATCATAATATGCACTCAGCTCATGTTCAATAGCATGACAAGTCCAAGCTCCACCTTTACCACATGAAAGTAAACTATTAAGTGCTTGTGTACTTGCCCACATTAAATTTGCTCTTGCTTCATAGTTATCTGGCTCTTTAAGAGCAATTGGACAGTATTTAATACATGCTTTTAATAAACTTTCTGCAAAACGGTCTGTGATAAACGCTCTTTTTTCATGTTGGAAATACTGTTCAAAGATGTGTGACATAATATCTGCCGTCCCTGCTGCTGTTTGGCTAGCTGGAAGACTAAATAAATAAGTCGGGTCACAAATAGATGCACGAGGAATAAAGTTATGAGAAGATGTCCCAAGTTTTTCGTTTGTTTCCATATTAGAAATAACCGCATTCTTATTCATTTCAGAACCTGTCGCAGCTAATGTTAAAACAGTTACAACTGGTAATACTTTACCGATTTTATTGTTATCTACTACTAAATCCCAAGGGTCTCCATCATAGTTTGCCCCTGCTGCAATGACCTTAGAGGCATCAATTGTACTCCCCCCTCCTACTGCTAATACCACTTCAATGTTTTCTTTCTTACAAATCTTTACACCCTCACGAACTGATGTAATTTTAGGATTAGGTTCTACTCCTGCTAATTCAAAGACTTCAAAGTCTGCAAGAAGCGTTTTTACCTTATCATAAAGGCCATTCTTACGAATGCTACCGCCTCCATACACCATTAATACTTTTTTACCTAAAGGTGCAATAAGTTCTGGCAAAGCCTCTACTTGATTTTTTCCAAAACGAATATCTGTGTACGCATTAAATCTAAAATTGTTCATCTATGTCCTCCAAGTTTCGTTTATAAATAATTATTTTATTCTTATGTAGTTATTATACTATTCTCTAAAGATTGATACTATAATCCATCTGGCTTCTATTTACTATTTCATACAATTCTTGTTAATAATCTTGTCATTTGGTTTCTATAAAAGGTACTTTTTACGTCATGATTGTATAACCTTATGGTTATAACCTCGTGGTGTAATCATTTTCCCATTTATATTTTTTGTGGCTCATTGTAAAATCAAATTGAACTAAATAAAAAAGCCCATAGTGACTTTTCTGTGTTAAGCTAAAGTTACCACACAAAAACTTAACAGAAAGGATAATCACTATGGACTACACTAATCATACTACAAATTCTCGTAAACATAAACACTTAAATTATCAGGAGCGCGTCATCATTCAAGTTCGTTTGAATGATGGTTACTCTCCAATGAAACAATCTAACTGGTCTGTTGATTCTTGTTTTGGTTATCCACTAAGCAATAACCTTTTTCAGCGCTCAGAGATGGTATGCACTAAAATGCTCTATAACTACATTGATCTACAATTATTAGAAGTTCGTAATTCAGATTTACCCATGAAACTTAGACGTAGTACTAAAACTAAACATATTCGTACCAATAAACGTAGATTAGGTACTAGTATTGAAGAACGTCCAGCTGATATTTTAAC
>JAGAVZ010000196.1 GCA_017941635.1 Cellulosilyticum sp. | reverse complement strand
TTGGGAGCTTTTATGTGTCGTATTTTACCTCGTTCATTGATAGTGAAATTATTTGTCGGACTCACTCGATATACCCCTTCTCTCACTTCTCTTTGTAATTCCAAAAGATTTAAACTAAGATTTGCTTCATACCGTTGAACCTGCTCTTTCCACCATGAAGGCTTTTTACAGGAATAAAAAGCATCAGCTAGTTTTTGATAAGTTGTCAACTTTTCGATAGTCATATTTTTTGAAAATGTAAATACGTGATAGTATCATTTACCGTAGTAAGATACATCATATTTACCTATTTACCTTTTACAGGAAGGTCAAACTCTCCTTATCCAGTTTTGTATCGACTCTACTCATTAGTAGTGTAACAAAACCAATAATCCCGACGACACTGTTAGAATTGGAAGCAGTGTTATTGTTCGCATTACCGTTGTTGTTCGCATTGCACGCATTAGAAGCGGACATTATTAGAGTTTAACCTAAGTTTTTATACCGTTTACCATCAGAATCACGCCATCTTTTCAGACAGTTTATTTCATGGGCTATATGTTTCATTTCTTCTGTGTACTTATCATCTTTAATCCTTAATCTTCTCATTATAAGATTGTACTTGGTAAGTAAATCAAAACATAATGCAATTGCCTTTTCCTGATACAATCTTCTTTCCTTGGCTTCAAGCTGACAAGTGGGATAAATGGAATTTGCTATTCTAATGTTAGTTCCTAAGTCATAAACGACTGCATATACTTTCTTACTTGTTACATCCAAATAACTCTGATATTTTTCACGCTGTTTTTGATTTGCCCCAAAATATATTTCAACCAAATGTACTGCATCATCATATACCTTGTAGTAGGCATTATCAAAGGCTACTTTAGATTGTTTTCTATCATTTACTTTCACATTTGACATAGCAATTTTCCTTTATGGTGGGGGACAAGCCCCCACCAATGTTTAATGAAATAGGATAAGCCCGACGACACTGCCAGAAGCGGAAGCAGGGTTATAGCCCGCAAAACCGTCGGCGTAAGCATTGCACGCACCAGAAGCGGACATTATATCTCTCAACCAGAACCAGATACTACCAAATACTTCGTTAAATCTGAACTTCTGGAATATCTGTAGAGGCTTGTTAGCTTCACCAGTCTGATATCCATCAATACCCCAAACTCTTGAACTATATACCTGAACTTCTGAAAGTGCTGAAATATACTGGTCTGTTACCCAAGCCCAAGCTGAAACATTATTGGTCAACAGTTTCTGATGAGATAACAAATGTTCAAGTCCAGTAGTTCCTCCAAACAATGCTATCATATCACTCTTGATATTGTTTAATACAGTACCTGTGAGATAAGTGTGCAAGTTTGAACCACTATACCCAGTAGATGTTGAACCACTTGTATTCCATTGAGCAGTTGCTCCTGTCTGTACCACAATACCAATATGATGTGTATTAAGAACAGCATATGAGGCATAACTACCATAATATGTATCCATATCAGCAAGATGATATTTATAACCACTTGCCCCTACAAAATAATCTCCTATTGAATAACCATAGGACTCAAGGTCTTGGGCAGCAATGGCAGTAACAAGATTATCAAGATAGTTGGTGATATCTTTTCTTGTCCTACGGAATTTATTATCTGTACGAACTGTCAATTCC
>JAGAVZ010000195.1 GCA_017941635.1 Cellulosilyticum sp. | reverse complement strand
TTCTACAATATATTTTTTAAAATTTCAACTACTTTTCTTATTTTGTCTAACCATTTTGTTTATTTATATTAAACTTTTAGCGTAGATATAACTACTTTTGAATCAAAAACAATTATAATATTCACATTTTTCATCCTTATTATTTTTTAATTTTTATAAAAATTTATTTTAAAATTAGCACTTTTTATTTAGTTGTAGCTATAGTAGTACACAAAAAAACAACATAAGATTCATTATTTTGAAATAATAGGTAAAATAGTGAATAATAACATTTTAAAAGAAATGGTTTTATAAGTGATAAAGCTAGGTTCTTATTTAAGCTTGACCTTTAAGTTCCATTTACCAGAACTTGTTTCCTCTCTTAATGTATAGACAACAACAGGTTGAATATCTTTTAGCTTTTCTGTATGCGTTAATTCATAATATGTTTCCGTTATAACTCGTTTGCTCCATTTTCTATTTTCATCTGTGTCATAAATAGACTCCGGTGTAGATGAACTATAAAATAGACTTATCTCTTCACCAGTTTGCGTATTATACAAAGAATCAATAGAGGCTTCACTTTCTCCTTCTCCATCTTGTGAATTAGAGGCTGTTCGTATATGTAAAAGTTCTTTCTTATCTTGCTCACTTGCACCTGAATCATATCTTTTTCCAAATCCTACACCTATTACGCTAAAGTCCGCTACTTTTTGTAGGGGTACATATTGCTTTTGAGTGGCTTGTGGATTATGATTTTGACTTACTTCTTCTTTGTAATCCCATTCTAGCGGATAATCTAAATAAAGTTCTTCAATACTTTGCTCTAATCGTTGCTCCCCTTTTGTTACTTGAACCAAACGGTCTAGTTCTATCTCTATACCTTTAGTTCTTCGTCTACCTTTTCCATAGATTTCAATCAAGCAATTTAAAACTTTACCATCTGAACTGCGTTTCCATTTTTTTTGCCAAGCTCTATGGTCTCCACCTATAAAATCTAAATTTACATGCCCTAATTCTATAGCTTCTTCAAAAGCCCTACCATCTTCTTTTCTTAAACTTACTTCAATCAGCCATTTATCCCCCTCATCTTTCACCTTGTCTACTTCTGCTATAATGCCTTCCGATGTGACTGTTTTTACCTCTGATATCCAATTTTCTTTTAAAATATTAATGATTTCTATCCCACAAAATAAAATAATAAGGATAGCTACAAAATTAATCTTTCTCACAAAATTCCCCTTTCAAAAAAAGCACTTCAATGTGAAGTGCTTTTTCTCTTTTTTTAACTACCTACTTATCTATCTCCATATAATATCCAAATCATTAAGTGTTTATCACATGATTGGCTTCTTACATTTTAAACTTCTAACTGGTCCACTTCTTGTAGCCATAAGTTACTGCTTGCATCACTTGGCATACGCCAGTCCCCTCTTGGTGATAAGCAGACACTTCCGATTTTTGGTCCATCTGGTAAACAGCTTCTCTTGAACTGTTGCATAAAGAAACGTCTGTAGAAGGTTCTAAGCCATTTTAAAATGGTTTCATGGCTATAGAGTTCATCACCTTCCTCTTCTTTTTTTGAAAAGGCAAGCTGAGCTAAGAAGTAAATCTTACTTGGGCTAAAGCCAAAACGAAGGACATAGTATAGGAAGAAATCATGTAGTTCGTATGGTCCTACTGTATCTTCTGTTTTTTGTAGCATTTCACCATTTTTACCTACTGGTAATAATTCTGGACTCACTGGTGTATCTAAAATATCCAGTAAAATAGTTTCAACCTTTTCGCTTTGTCTCTTAGCAACAGTACGCACAATGCTTCTAACTAAAGTTTTTGGTACACTTGTATTGACTGCATACATGCTCATGTGATCACCATTATAAGTACACCATCCAAGGGCAAGCTCACTTAAATCACCTGTTCCAATAACCATACCACCACCTTGGTTGGCAATGTTCATGAGGATTTTAGTACGTTCTCTAGCTTGTGTGTTCTCATAAGTGATATCATGTACATTTTCATCATGCTCGATATCTTTAAAATGTTGTCTGCAAGCATCTGCAATTGGTACCTCTCTAAATGCAATACCTAACTCTTTAATTAGCTCCACTGCATTTTCATAAGTACGGTCTGTTGTTCCAAAGCCTGGCATTGTGACACCAATAATACGTTTTCTATCCCAACCTAAATCGTCAAAGGCTTGCACGGTTACTAGCAAGGCTAATGTTGAATCCAGACCACCCGAAATACCAATAACGGCTGACTGACTATAAGTGTGTGTTAAACGCTTTTTAAGTCCTGCTACTTGAAGCGCAAAGATATCCTCACAACGATGGTCTCTTGTCTCTAAGGCATGTGGTACAAAAGGTTTTCTTGGAATATACATTTCCACTTCACCTATTCTTGAAAGTGGTTTACCAATAATCTTTCTTGCTGACTGACCATACATTTTGCGACTATCACTAAAGCTTTTACATTTTAAACGGTCTTTTTGAAGACGCTCAATATCAACCTCATGGCAAATGAGGTAATCACTAGCAATTAATTTTTCACTTTGTACTTTGATGCTACCATTTTCAGCAATCATGCTATGTCCACTAAAAACTAAATCTGTTGTAGACTCTTCACCACCTGCTGATACATAAATATAAGCAGACATTAAACGGGCAGATTGTTGACTAATGAGACTTTGGCGATAATCTCTTTTTGAAATAATCTCATTACTTGCTGAAAGGTTTAAAATCACATTTGCTCCAGCTAATGCAAGCATCGAACTTGGTGGAATTGGTGTCCATACATCTTCACAAATTTCCACACCAACTTTGACCTCTCCCATTTCAAAGAGCAAATCACTTCCTACTGGTACACTTTGACCTAGTAATTCGATTTCGGTCACTTCTAATTTATTTCCTAAAGCAAACCAACGTTTTTCATAGAATTCATTGTAGTTTGGAATAAATTGCTTTGGTACAAGTCCTAAGATTTTGCCTTGTCGAAGCATGACTGCACAGTTATAGAGTTCATCTTCAATGACAATTGGCATCCCTACTGCAATGAGCATATCTTTATCTACTGTTACTGCTAAAATGTCACCAAGTGCTACTTTAGCACCTTCTAATAAGCTACTTTGGAAAAATAAATCGCCACAAGTATAAGCTGTAATGGAAAGCTCAGGGAAACATAAAATCTGTACACCCTTCTTTGCTGCCTCTTCTATTTTATTTATTATTTGCTCTTTATTATAAACGCAGTCTGCCACCTTCACATTCGGCACAGCAGCTGCTACTTTTACAAAACCAAACATGGTCCTTCTCTCCTTTAATTAAAACATTCCCTTATGCAATCTACCGCGAATTATTTTTCATATATTCTTTAAGTATCTTACACTCTGTAAATATGATTTGAAATAGATACGGTATATGTATATGCATTCATCTTTCACTACTTATGTTATACCCTCTATCTATTGAATTGTACCATCTTGACTGTAGATATAACAAGCTTATCTTCTCTTATTCCACAACATTAATCTGACACATTTTCATAGCTTCCAGTGCATTTTTGTGACTATCTGGTGTCACACCTGCACAACAACTTGCATCCACTGTAATCTCAGTTTGTGGAATATTTGCTTTGATTAAAAGGACATTTGAAATCACACAAATATCTGTACAAAGACCTATAACTTCTACCTCTAAAGCTTGATCCTCTTCTGCTAATTGTTTCATTTTTTCACCAAGCTGAGTGCATCCAAAAGTCGGTTTGTCATAAAGCTGCGCACTACTTACAACTGTTTTTGCAATAGGGTCTGCTAATTGCCATCCCCATGTGCCTTTAATACAATGTTCTACTGGTAATTTCTTTCCTTCACTTGTCTGTAAGTAATCTTCATAGTGTGTATCTCTTGTATAAAGCACCTTTAAGCCTGCTGCTTTATAAGATTCAATTTTGGCTACAACATTTTCTACAATACCTTGTGCTTCCTTGGTTCCAAGACTTCCTGTAATAAAATCATTTTGCATATCCACTACTACTAATACTTTACTCATGTTCATTTCCCCTTCTTTTATATAATTTGGATGGACGATGCCCGCCATTTTCTGCATATTCATCTGTTTCTTCTACTAATTCTTTAATCTTACGTCTAAAGTTAGCCACTAAAAGCGTTTTATCTAAAATCGCTTCGTAAATTTGTTGTAAGCTAGTTAATGTAAATCTTTCTGGTAATAGGTGCATTGCAATGGGTGTGTATTCAATCTTGCCTCTAAGTCTTTCTAAGGCAAAAGCAATAATGCTCACATGGTCAAAAGCGATTTGCTCTGAATATCCCTTTTGATTTTCCAAATCGACTTCAATTGTTTCATCACCGCCTACTAGAATAAGTTGTCTTTTATCCCCATCTAACACCCTGTAAGTCACCTCAAACCATCTTGCCATAACGGCATCTGTCGTTGCCTCTAAAATAGGTACTTGATTAAGAAGTGCTAAATAAGAAACACTCACAACCCTTGTTCTTGGGTCTCTCTCTAAACCACTAAAGGTATAGAGTTGTTCCATATAAGCTTCGCTTACACCTGTTTCTTCTCTCAGTTCTCTTCTTGCTGTTTCTTCTAAGGTTTCATCTATTTTTAAGAAACCTCCAGGCAGTGCCCATTGTCCTTTGTAAGGATGCTCTCCCCTTTTAATTAATAGAACACTAAGTTTCTTTTGTGAAAGCTTTCTATAATTGGCTCCTTTTTGTTCTAATACTGAAAAGCATACAATATCTGTTGCAATTGAAATCTGAGGGTAATCACTGGCATGATAGTTTTGTAAATACTCTAATTCTTTTATTTCCTTTTTCATAAAATGAGCGCCTCACCTCCACGTTGTCTTATCGCTTATTTGATATTATCTTTTTGATAATATCATTTTAATAGCTATTAATTATTCTGTCAATTCTTTTTATTCAGATTCATTCTTTATTTATGGATAAACTAATCAAGACTTCTATTCATTCATCATAAGATTTCTTGTAAACCTGCTAAAATGTTACACGTATAAGTTGAAGCGTTTATTTCTGTTCAATTTATAAAAAGGAGATAAACTCATAGCAGATAGTTCGCTTATGATTGATCATTTAAATTGTCAATCATAAACGGCATCCTATCTGAGTTTATCTCCTTTTTATATTTTAACACTCTATATATTCTTTTTTACTAAGATGATTGATAGCCCTATGGTCTTTGACCAAGTCCACCTTCTAATGTAATCGTTTCTCCTGTCATATATTTGAAATCAGGAGAAGCCAGTTGAACACATACGCGTCCAATTTCTAATTCAGCATCCCCAAAATGTCCTGCTGGTGGTGTATGTACATTCTTTTCAAAAGCATCTGGATAATGATTTTGGAACTGCTCTAATTGAGCTGTCCATGCAAGTGGACAAATAATATTGACATTAACCCCATCTTTTGCCCATTCTGTTGCTGCTACACGTGTTAATCCACGAATTCCTTCTTTAGCTGCTGCATAAGCACATTGTCCATAATTTCCAAAAAGACCTGCACCTGAAGCAAAGTTAATGACACTACCTTTTGTTTGAACTAAGTGTGGATAACAAGCTTGCATATAATAGAACGTCGCATATAATCCTGAATACATTGCAAGGTTAAATTGCTCTGTTGTATGGTCTGCTAAAGAAACACCCGAAGCAGAAGCTTGGGCATTATTAATGAGTACATCAATACGTCCAAAAGTATCCATAGTTTGTTTAACGACATTTGCAACTACTTTTTCATTATCTGCACCTGCATTCACATCGGCTTGGATTGTTAGAACTTTAATTCCATATAATGATTCTAGTTCTTCTTTTGCAGCAGAAAGTTTTGCTTCATTACGCCCAGTAATAACTAAGTTAGCTCCTTCTTTTGCATAAGCTGTGGCAATACCATAGCCAATAGAACCACATCTGCCATCACTTAATACAGCACGTCCTGCTCCAGTAATAATTGCTGTTTTACCTGTTAAAAATCCCATAATACCCCTCCTATTTGATTTGTATTTTATTTTTAGAACATTCTATCATAAAGGATAGTTCATTGCAATGAATCAAATTAAAAATTCTTCTCCACATTCTTTTAAAACAAATACTCTAAAATCCTTATCTTGTTTCAACTGGTGGATACAAAAACACCTCAAACATTCCTTCTTCTGTTCTAATTTCTAACATACCATGATAGCGCTCTACAATCTCTTTAATACTTTTAAGTCCCATTCCATGTTCCTTTGAATTCTCTTTTGAAGTTGGCGGTAAGGTATCTGTTTCAACTTGTAAGTGACTTGAATTTTTCACCAAAAACACAAATAATCCCTTTTTCATATGACTTTCTAGATATATACTTTACATCTATTCTAAATGGCTTTATTGCTTATTTACATCATACTTTATTTAAGATTTTGCTCGATATTTTACTTACTATTCCACTCTATTTTGTTTAATATTTACTGTAGTTCAAAATTTAGTATTCAAACCTTTATAAAGACAATTTTGTCTCATATATACTAACGCACTTATATATGTTAAAATCATTCATATATTATAATATAAATATGGAGAAGCTTATGACCCAATATACATCACAGACTCAGAAACAAACCTATAAAGCTTGGATGAAACAACAATCTAAAACCTCAAACCATAAAATTGCAGTTATACTATATTGTATTATTTGTGCGGCTTCCATTGTGAATCCAAAGCTTGCCTTTTGGGGTCCTTTTATCTTTTTTATTATCACTGCTTTGTTGAAAATGAATGGCATACTTTGCTCTATGCTCTTTTCAATCATCGTTACATCCATCGCCTCTTTTATTAATCCTATATTAGGTGTTATTATTTCACTTATTTTCTTATTGATGAAGATTTCAAATTTTATTAATAACTGGCGTGCCTTATTAGCAGGCGTGCTGATTTACTTATTCCCAATATGGCTTGTAAATCAACTAGGCCATTATGTCATCTATGGTACACCTATACATAAGCTCTTATCTAGCTTAAACCTATCTTATCAAATGAGGGATTTAATTATATTAATAATCCTTGGTGTATTAGGTGGTTTTATTCTACACCTGACCTTAAACTGGCTTTACGCAAATGGTTATTCTTCAAAATCTGCTCTGGCTACAATGGGTGCTGCACCATTAATCATCCTTCTTATGATTCTACCATTTATTATCAATGCAATTGGAGATATCATTGATGATGTTGTTGGTAGTATAGGTGATGACTTTGTATCTTTTAACGATGAAGTAGACAGTGTTGATTTAGATGGGGATGGCATCAATGACGCTATTCATCATGTAAGAGGACATTATAGAAATACGCCAAGTGGTGGTGTAACCTATGTGGATCCTCATATTAGAACAAATCCCAACTCTATTATAAGTGATAATATTTCCTATCATAAATAAAACAGAATAGGGAACTATTTCCTCAGAAATATACTATCGATTTATTTCAAATAAAAATCCACCTAGAATCAGTATGTTTATATACTCACTCAGGTGGATTTATTATTTACTTTTTAATTGATCGAACAATACAAAGATACTGATACTTATATATTGCCATACTTTTATTTAAATCTAACCCATTTTTCTATTTTATAAGCGCTCTTTTACATCGCTTTATAAAATAATAGATTGTCTCATTTGCTCAATATCTTCTGGTGCTAGAACAATATCACCTGCTTTTACGTTTTCTTCAATTTGCTCTACTTTTCTTGCACCACATAATACATTCACTAATGGACTTTGTGAACCTACCCAAGCAATGGCTAAATTACCATAGCTACAGTTGTATTTTTCACAAAGATTTTTCCATGAGTCTACCCCATCCACAATCTTTGGTAGATTCTCTGGCTTATACCACTTTTTCCCTTCACGAGAGCTACCTGGTGCTGGTACAAAGTCTTTTCTAATTTTACCTGTCAGTAGACCTTGTTCTAGTGGTGAATAAGCTTGGAAAGTCACTTGATGCTCTGCACTACTTGGTAAAATTTCCTTTTCTACACGTCTATCAATTAAGCTATATTTTTCTTGAATAATATCTAACTCGCCGTATTTAAGATATTCTTCAATATGCCATTTAGACATATTAGAGCCACCAATAACGCGAATTTTACCTTGTTTTTTGAGTGTCATCAGTGCATCCATTGTTTCCTCAACTGGTACAATGAAAGGCTCCACACATTGCCAGTGTGTATACATAATATCTATATAATCCGTTTTTAAGCGTCTTAAGCTTTGCTCTACAGAATCCATAATTGCCGCTTTAGACAAGTTTTTGTATACATCCTTGCCATCTCTAGAGAAATAATAACTTCCTTCTGTACGGTCAAACATTAATCCACATTTTGTCGATAAAATCACTTTATTTCTACGGTCTGCAATAGCTTTACCTACAACCTCTTCACTATGTCCCATACCATATACAGGCGCTGTATCCACTAAGTTAACCCCTAAATCTAAGGCCGCATGAATGGTGCGGATAGATTCCATATCATCATTATCTCCCCACCATGAGCCTCCACCAATTGCCCATGTTCCTAACGCAATTTTTGATACCTCTAAATCTGAATTACCAACTTTCATGTATTGCATCTTAAGTTCCTCCTTGATTTCTTTACTCTACTCGTATGTAGATTTTTATAATGCTCACCAATAAGACAATCGTTCATTAAACTATTGCTAGTTTAACTATATATATTTTATCTTATAAAATCAACTTATTTATCCTTTGCACTTCACTAGAGAGACACTTTTTCTCTCACAGATTTTACAATGCTCTATAGATTCCTCTTGTGTTAAATCCATCTGCATTATTTCAACCTTCATCTCATTTTGATTAACAAAACTCCCTACTCTCACTAAGGCTATTTCACTAAAATCAATATCTTTCATTTGGTATACTTGAAGCTATTAAGGAGATTACATCTCTTCTATCGTCGCCAGCAAGTTCTTACCTTTATTGCCAAACTGATATGTCTCACAATATATTAATCTATTTTTTGTAAATGATATGCACTACTTATGCTAAAACATCCTCCAAAATCCATTTAACTATTTCCTCTATGCTTTGATTGGCTGTAATCTGCTTTTCAGAAATACACTTTAAATAATCTTTTTCTCGCCACCAACGTCTCATTTCGTTTTCACCAAAGTCATTACAATTAGGCTTTGTTTGATGCCGCTTTAAAGTTTCTTCAAAAGATAAATCATAGTAATAAGCAAATATGTTCTCTCCATATTCAGATAGAATGTTCTGAAATAACTGCTCATACCAATTGGCATAAAGGATGCCTTCAAGAATCACATATTGGCAATGCTGTTTACCATATAAAATCAGATGATTTAATAAAGCAACTGATTCGCTACGGTTGTCTTACCACTTCCAGAGTTGCCTCTAAGGATAATAATTTTTGAATCGGTATATGTTGTTTGAATCATCATCTATTTCCCTCATTTCATATCTTGTATCATCTTAACTTCTTTTAGTAACAATTATCATTTATCCTATAACTTTTATAGAATTATTTTTTAACTTTATTATATCTTACTTTCATTCAAAGAATCATTATAGTATAAATTGTCACCCCAATCATTTATTCTTCTCATTCACCATCAGCCTAAGTCAAAAGATATATTTCCTCCCAATTAAAAAATGGAGAAAAGTCAAAGACTTTCCTCCATTTTTATACTACTTATCCATATAGCTTACCAAGCTATATTCTATTTACATTCTGGATCTATTTGAATCTTTTATATTATCATTTCATCTCGTTTTTATATCTTTAAGTCTTTTATATTATTTCCTAGGCAATATAACTTTTTACTGCCCAGCCTACTGTTCCATTAGATAATTTCACTTTATACCAATCACCTAATTGATCTAATAAAGTCACTTTTGTACCTTTACTTACTGTTGTTACGACTGGACGATCTGTTCTTGCACCACTTCGGATATTTAATGAAGTTGCAGTCACACTAGCTGTTCTTGGAAATCTGGTAGAAGTTCCACTTGAAGTGTTACTGCTATCTACTGCGAAATACTGAGTGCTTGCCCAACCCACTGTTCCATTTGAAAGTTTCACTTTATACCAACCATTTAAAGTATCTAATAGTGTTACTTTAGTTCCTTTAGCTACTGTTGTTACCACTGGTCGGTCTGCTCTTGCACCACTTCTAAGTTGTACTGAAGTATTAGTTGTTGCTACTCTCGGGAAAGTAACTGTTGGTGTGGTTGTAGTGCTGCCTCCTAAAGAGACATATGCACTACTTGCCCAACCAACTGTTCCATTGGATAGTTTTACTTTATACCAATCGTTCAGCTTGTCTACCACTGTTAAAGTGGTTCCTTTACTTACAGTAGCGACTACATCACGATCTGTGCGCGCGCCAGCACGAATATTGAGTGTTGTTGCTGTAACAGTTCCTTTTGCTGGATAAGTTACAGATGGAGATGGCGTATTAGATGTTCCGCTATTAGATGGTGGATTACTTGTAGCTGATACTGTAATATATTCACTACTTGCCCAACCAACTGTTCCATCTGTTAGTTTCACTTTATACCAACCATTTAAAACACTTAAAATCGTTACTTTAGTACCTGATGAAACTTTTGCTACCACATCACGGTCTACTCTTGCACCTGCACGAATATTTAAGGTTGTAGCTGTAACAGTTCCTACCTTACCAATATTTGCTTCTAACTCCGCTTGAGTAGGTGCTGATGTGGAACCATTATTACCACTATTTGTCCCACCATTTGATGGTGTATCTGATGGCGCATTACTTGGTGGTGTAATACTTGGCAAATCTTCACCACCAGATGAAGTATTTCCTTGATAGAAGTTCGTAATTTTAGTTGCACAAGATTGTCTATTACCTAGTAAATCTCTTAAGCTAAAATACATACTTCCTTTAATCGCAGGATATTCTTTGTTTAATTTAAGCTGTGTATCAATCTCAGTGGCAACACTATCTGTATAAATACCTTGTCCAATATAAAGTTTAACATTTGTTCCAAAGACTTCATTTGACCACCATTTGACTAGTGTTGCATAATCTGCTTTGCTATGCCCAATATTCCAATAAATCTGTGGGACTACATAATCAATCCAGTCATTTTGGATCCATGTTCTTGTGTCTGCAAATAAAGCATAGTATGATTCACGACCATTTGTATTAGAACCTGTTGCATCTGATACTTTATTTTTCCAAATTCCTGGTGGGCTAATACCAAACTTGATGTCCTTACCATAAGTGTTATTTACTGTTTTAATGGCACTACTTACACGACATACCATATCATTAATGGCCTCACGTCTGGCATTAGCCACCATGCCATCCTTTGTTTCTCCTTGTGGTAATGGATAATTAGATGGATAAAAATAATCATCAAAGTGAATACCATCTACATCGTAATTCATCGCAATTTCTTTGACTGTATCTACAATGTGTTGCTTTACCCCTTCAACCTCTGGGTTGTAATAAATTGCATTGTTATACATAAATATCCATAACGGATTTAATCTTGCAGGATGCGATGCACATAGTGCTGTTAAATCTGTTCCTGAAGTGGTCACACGGTATGGATTGAGCCAAGCATGTAGCTCCATCCCTCTTGCATGTGCTGCTTGTACCATAAATGCAAGTGGATCATAACCAGGATTTTTACCTTGTGTTCCTGTTAATACATCTGACCAAGGATTGATACTAGATGCATAGAGTGCATCAGCTTTTGGTCTTACTTGTACAACCACTGTATTAATACCCATAGCTTGTAATTTGTCCAATTTTTCAATGAACTCATTTTGCTGAGCAGTGACGTTATTTTTAGTGCTTGGATAATCTAAGTTATAGACTGTAGAAATCCAAACAGCTCTCATATCATTTTCATGGACACCAGCCATTGTTGGAATCGCCATAAATCCTAGAAAACAAATGAGTAGCATCGCTACTATTCTTTTCATTCCTTCCCTCCTAAACACAAAATCAATCTATTCCTATTTATTATAAAATTATTACCTAATTTTGTAAACGAATATCACTTATTTGTTAAGATATTGCAATATTTTAGTGTTTTATTTTGCGATAGACTTCAACAATTAACTCAATTGTATTTTGATTTTAAATATTTTATTATTTAATTATCCAAATTTAATTTTAAGGAGCGATAGTGTGATAGCAGAAAATTTAGAAGCCTTAACCAATTACCTTTGGCATGAGTCAACCAAAAAAATTAATACGCTACTCGCTGAAACGGATTTCAACATTAGCGATTATTACTACTTAACTGCTATAGCCAATATGAATCATCCTAATTTCGGCGACGTTGCCCAAGCTCTTAATTTAACCAAACCAGCAATATCCGCTTTAATCAAAAGATTAATGCACCATGAACTTATAGAAAAAGTTCAGTGCCAAGAAGATAAACGTGTCTTTTATTTATCCATTACCGAAAAAGGTAAAGCCATGATTGAAGGCGATCATAACTTATATGCTCGTCTTGCCGCTCAACTAAGTAGTAATATCAGTCCTGCTAAATTAGAAGAGCTTGATTATTTATTAGATACAGTCGTTTCATTACTCTCAGAGGAAACAACTGCATAAAATAAATTTCTCATAATCAAGATTTATGCCCCAAAAATATGAAAAATTCAGCCATGAATATAAAAATTCTTATGGCTGAATTTTTCTTTTACCTAAAATTTATATCTTTGCCATAAACTCTAACCCAAAACAAACCTTATGGCTATCACCGTATTTCTTATTTAATTTATTTCGCAATATCTGTTCTATACTGCATACCATCAAATTTAATTTTCTCTACCTCAGCATAAATCTGGGCTCTTGCTTCTTCTAACGAATCTGCAAGTCTTGTAATCGCTAATACACGACCACCATCTGTTTGAATGGTATCTTCAACTCTTTTGGTTCCTGCATGACAAAGGATTGTGTTTGCATCTAAAGTCTCTAATCCAGTAATCACATCCCCTTTATGAGATGATTCTGGATAACCTTTACTTGCAAGTACAAGTGTTACACTTTGTTTTTCATCCCAAATAATTGGTGTTGATGCAAGTTCTCCTTCAATGCAAGCATTCATAATTTTAACTAAGTCTGTTTTGAGTCTTGGAAGCACACTTTGTGTTTCTGGATCACCAAAACGGACATTAAATTCTAATACTTTAGGGCTGTTGCCATCAATCATTAAACCAATGAAAAGGACACCTTTAAATTTAAGGTTTTCTTTTTCGAATCCATTGATGATTGGTTCTAAAATTTGTGTTTCAATATTTTTCTTCACTTCTGCTGTGATGATTGGGTTTGGTGAGAAACCACCCATACCACCTGTGTTAAGGCCTTCATCATTATCTAATGCACGTTTGTAGTCTCTAGCTGTCTCCATTGGAACGATTGATTCGCCATCTACAAAGCATAATAATGAAGCTTCTGTTCCTTTAAGGAATTCTTCAAGAACAATCATTTCACCTGCTTCACCGAATTTGCCACTGAAGATATCACGGATACCTGCTTCTGCATCTTCATAGGTTTCGCAGATTAATACCCCTTTTCCTGCCGCAAGGCCATCTGCTTTTACAACCACTGGAAGAGAGAAGTTTTTACATTCTGCTACACATGCTTCTACGCTATCTCGAGTAAAACTTGCGTAACGTGCTGTTGGAATATCATTTCTCATTAAGAATTGTTTAGTGAAATGTTTGCTGCCTTCGAACTGTGCACATTCTTTATTTGGTCCAAATACTTTAAGACCTCTTCCATTAAAGACATCTACAATTCCCATAACAAGTGGGACTTCTGGCCCAACTACTGTTAAATCGATATTTTCTTTTGCTGCAAAGTCAGCAAGTTCATTAAGTGCTTCTACTTTGATTGGTACATTGATAAATTTTTCATCTGTACCACCGTTCCCTGGTGCAACATAGATGGTTGCATCTTCATGAAAACGTTTAATCGTATTTGCAATGGCAGATTCTCTCCCACCATTTCCGATGACTAAAAATTTCATTGCTTAATGGCTCCCCTCTAACTTTTTAATCGCTTCAACTAAAATCTTGTGTTCAATTTGTTCTAATATTCTAGCTTGCAAGCTTTCTGGTGTATCGTCTGTTTCTACAACTACTTTTCTTTGAAGAATGATTTCCCCCGTATCCACACCTTCATCCACATAATGAACGGTTGCACCACTTTCTTTCTCTCCAGCGGCAAGAACTGCTTCATGGACATGAATCCCATAGAACCCTTTGCCACCAAATTTAGGAAGTAGTGATGGGTGAATATTGATAATACGATGTTTATAGGTCTGAATTAAATCAGATGATAAGATTTTAATATATCCTGCAAGAACCACTAAATCAATTTGATCTTCTTTAAGTCTTGCGAGTAACTTTTCATCAAATCCTTCTTCTTTAGGATTGATAAAGTACGCTGGGATGTTGTGTTTTCTTGCACGTTCTAATCCATACGCTGTTTCTTTATTGGAAATGACACATACAATTTGACTTGAAAGTGCACCTGCTTCTACGGCATCAATGACACTTTGTAAATTGGTGCCGCCTCCTGAAACCAATACTGCCATTCTTAATCCTGACATAAGATAACTCCTTTATCACCTTTCACGATTTCACCTACAACGCTTGCTTTTTCCCCTGCTGCATGAAGAGCATTAACTACTTTTTCAGCGTCTTCTGGTGCCACAACGATAATCATACCAATACCCATGTTAAATGTATTGTAAAGTTCTTCTATGCCAAGACCTGACACTTCTTCTAAGAATCCATAAATCGCTGGTTTTTCAATTGCTTTAAGGTTCATTTTTGCACTTACGCCTTCAGGAAGTGTACGTGGAATATTTTCAATGAAACCACCACCAGTGATATGTGCAATACCTTTTAATGTCGCTGCTTCTTTTGCTGCTTTTACTGCTTTTACATATAGTTTAGTAGGTTTAAGAAGTGCCTGCCCATATGTTTCACCAAGTTTTTCATCATATTGGTCTAAGCTTACGCCTGATACTTCTACTAATTTTCTTACTAAAGAGAAACCATTACTATGTACACCTGTTGATGGAAGACCAATGATTACATCACCTTCAGAAATATTTTTACCATCAATCATTTTTTTACGATCTACCACACCTACTGCAAAACCAGCCACATCATATTCACCATCTGGATAGAAACCTGGCATCTCAGCTGTTTCTCCACCAACTAACGCACATAAACTTTCACGACAACCGTCACTAATGCCTTTTACGATATCTGCAATATGCTCTGGTGAAATACGTCCTGTTGCAATATAGTCTAAGAAAAAGAGAGGCTCAGCGCCACCACAAATAATATCATTTACACACATTGCTACTGCATCAATACCAATTGTGTCATGTTTATTCATATCAAAAGCTAATTTAAGCTTTGTACCTACACCATCTGTTCCTGATACAAGTACAGGTTCTTCCATATCTTTAAATGCAGCTAAAGAAAAAGCCCCACCAAAACTTCCGATATCAGTAAGTACTCCTTGTGTAAAAGTAGATTGTACATGTTTTTTCATTTGAGCAACTGCTTCATATCCGCGGTGTACATCCACACCTGCATCTTTATAGGTAATCTTAGCCATCTCTTCTTCCTCCATTTTTATATTATTTTTGAGTTCATCATTTAACTTAAATCTATTACTTTTCAAAAGCTAATCCTGTTTTCAGTTTATTAAACACTTAAAGTGATAAATGGGAACGTGGTTATGCTTTTTTAAGCTACCTCCCACCTTCCCTTATCAATCTTATTCATTTCTAGAAAAGTCTTAGTTCTCTCTTTTCTAATAGTGTAATCCGCTGAATCTATAAATTTTATAGATCATCCTCATTGATTGGCACTTCCATTGGATACTTACC
>JAGAVZ010000194.1 GCA_017941635.1 Cellulosilyticum sp. | reverse complement strand
GTTTCTGGGTCTTTAACTTTTCTGTATCCTACGTAATCGGAAGGTAATGCACCCATATCACAAGCACCTTGTACGTTGTTTTGTCCTCTTAATGGGTTTACACCAGTACCTTGTCTACCAATGTTACCGGTTAACATTGCAAGGTTTGCAGTGGACATTACGTTGTCTGCTCCGTGAGAGTGTTCGGTAATACCTAATGAGTATACGATAGCTGCTTTGTCAGCAGATGCGTATTCTACAGCTAAGTGTTCAATTACTTCAGGTTTGATTCCGGTAATTTCGGAAGCCATGTCTAAAGTGTATTTTTGTACGGTTTCTTTCATTTCTTCGAAACCTTTGGTTCTGTTTGCAATAAACTCATCATCTTGTAAGTCTTTGTCGATGATGACTTTAATCATAGCGTTCATTAAAGCTACGTCAGTACCAGTTTCAAATTGAACATATTCGTCTGCGATTTTAGCGGTAGGAGTGAATCTTGGGTCTAATACAACTAATTTAGCACCGTTTTGTTTAGCTTGGATTAATTTACGTCCAAATAATGGGTGTGCTTCCATGTTGTTTGATCCAATACAGAAGATGTAGTCAGCTTCTTTAATACTGTCGAATCCGTTGGTCATAGCACCGGAACCGAAAGTGGTAGCTAAACCTGCTACAGTAGGACCGTGACAAATACGTGCACAGTGGTCTACGTTTTGAGTACCACAAGCTACTCTTGCTAATTTTTGAGTAATGTAAATGTTTTCGTTAGGTGAACGAGCACATGCGTAGAATCCAACTTTGTTTGGATCTTCGTCAGATACTTCTTTGAGTTTGTTAGCAACTAAGTCTAATGCTTCATCCCAAGAAGCTTCTCTGAATTCACCGTTTTCTTTTATTAAAGGAGTAGTTAATCTGTCTTCCCTATTAATAAATTGGTATCCAAAGTTTCCTTTTGGACATACTTTACCCTCGTTTACAGGGTGTCTTTTTAAAGGTTCTACACCAACGATTTTGCCGTCTTTGACTACAAAGTTGAGTCCACAACCAGTACCACAGTACGGACAGATAGTTGGTACATATTTAATTTCAACCATTTTATAATCTCCAAAATAATATATTATTTTTTAAATAAATAAAAAAAGAAGCTTTAAAAGCTTCTTATGAATTTACTAGCTTAGTCTTTTAAGTAGGTGTACCAGTAGATACATGCTACGAAGACTGCTCCACCAATGATGTTACCAATAGTAACAGGTACTAAGTTGTTAACAATAATAGTACTCCAAGTTACGCCTTTTGCACCTAAGAACATACCTAATGGTATGAAGAACATGTTTGCAACACTGTGCTCAAATCCTATGGTTACGAAAGCCATAATTGGGAACCAAATACCAACGATTTTACCAATGATATCATCTGATGCGTTAGCTAACCATACAGCTAAACATACAAGCCAGTTACAACCGATAGCCTTGATCATAGCTACGGTGAAAGGCATGGTTACTTTACCTTCAGCTACAGCAATAGCTTTTGCAGAAATAGCATAAGCTGGTGCGGTTGCGTCAGTAGGAGTAATTCCTCCCATGAAAGCGAGAACGTATGCAACGAATAATGCACCTACAAAGTTGAAAATCCAACTTATTACCCAGTTTTTAGCGAGACCGCCAACAGATGCGGAACCGTCTAAAACACCGAGGGTCATGAACATTACGTTACCAGTGAAGAGTTCTGATCCTGCGAGAACCACAATGATCAAACCTACAGGGAACACTGCACCGAATACGAATTTTTCTAAACCTAATGGTGCGCCAGCTTTTAACATACCAGCACTAGCTACGACAGCTAATAAACCACCAAATGCAATATATGCTCCTGCTAAGAAGGAGAGTAATATTACATTAACAATATTTGCAGAGTTTTTTGAACCAGCAGTTGCGGAAATCGCTTTCGCAGTGTCTACTGGACTTTTAAAAGATGAACTCATTTTATCAACCTCTTTTATTCCCTTTTTATTTATTTTTTATAATACTAATGAATCCCACAATTTAGTTCAAAGAGTATTATGATACTATATTTGATTGTTATATATAAAAAGGGTTTGTCATTAGAACCTAAAAGAAATATTTAAATAGTACAAAGGAATAAAATTAAACATAATGATAAATCATGATGGATTAAGTACACATCGTGTAAAACTTCTTTTTTTAACTAAATTTCAATAATTAATAAGTAATTTTTTTATTTTCAATGTGAAAATCGTCAGATTTATGAAATTAAATAGTAGGATTCTTATTTTAGGAAATATTTAAAAAAAATATCTATGTGAAAGAATATTAATATCGGTGTTTTATGAACTAAAAATGCCTAAAATTCACATCAATTCAAATTTTATAAAAATTAAAAATTAAAAATCGAAGTAACTATTACAAAAAAATTTAACCTAAAAATAAATTATACCAGTTTTTAAAAAAAAATATTTGAAATATTATCAAAAAAAGATGGAATATTAAATTTAATATCTACAAGAATCAACGAATGTAATTATATTTGATAATCGAAAAAAGTCAAATCTGATAAGTTAATTAACATGAT
>JAGAVZ010000193.1 GCA_017941635.1 Cellulosilyticum sp. | reverse complement strand
GTTTGATAAAACGGCTATCTTTTCTATAACGAATGAATTGATTTTGAATGGTAAGTACATATTCATCCTCTAATACTTCATAAGTACCATAAGTTAAAGCAGCTAAATCCTCACCACTTAAATAAATCGTATCATGGAGGTTCTTGGCGGTATGTAATGGTTTATAAGTAAGTTGATTGAGTTTAAGCATAGGTTGTTTATAAGATGTGTCTTCTGCATAAATAGGACTAATGAAAACTAATAAAATTAATAAGCATCCATAAAAATAATTTTTCATCATCATTGCTCCTTTCATAGAAAGTATCATAACACAAAGTGATGTGACAGTAAATAAAAGTAATAATATAATGAAAATATAGACAAAAAGAAATGTAAACTATACAAGTAAAGTTTAGATTTATAGGCATTTTGGTGAAAGAATAAGAGAAGTAATGAGGTGGATATAAAAAAGGATTGCTTATAATGGCAATCCTTTAAATGAATAGATTTAAATAAATGGATTTATTTTAGTTCACTATGTGTTTGAAGTAGTTCAAAGAAATTAGGGAATGAAATAGAAACGCATTCTGGATGTTCTAAATGCGAATCTCCTTGTGCATTACAAGCAGCTATAGCAAGAGACATGGCAATACGGTGATCATGATGACTTTCTACTGTGGCACCGTGAAGAGGATGACCGCCCTCAATGATCATACCATCTGGTTTAGTGGTGATATGTGCCCCCATTTTTGTGAGTTCAGTGTATATTGTTTCAATGCGGTCTGATTCTTTTACGCGAAGCTCAGCAGCATCTTTGATAACAGTTTGACCTTCTGCAAATAAAGCAGCTACAGCAATGGCTGGAATTTCATCAATAAGGGTTGGAATAATATCGCCTTCTACAGTAGTGCCATGAAGTTTAGAATAGCGAACACGCATATCACAAACAGGTTCACCACAGACTTCTTTTTCATTAAAGCAAGTAATATCACCGCCCATAGCAAGAAGGACATCTAGGATGCCACGTCTTGTAGGGTTGATGCCTACATTTTGAATGACAATTTCACTACCTGGCGTGATGAGTCCAGCTACCATAAAGAATGCAGCAGAAGAAATATCTCCCGGGACAATAATATCTGTCGCATAGAGTTCTTCGCAAGGCTGAATGGTGACAGCTGCTGCTTCTCTTGTGAGTGTTGCGCCAAATGCAGAAAGCATACGTTCTGTATGATCTCTAGAGATGGCAGGCTCCACAACAGTTGTTGGACCATCAGCATAAAGACCAGCAAGTAAAATAGAAGACTTCACTTGGGCACTTGCCACAGGTGAATGATAAGTAATGCCTTGAAGCTTGTGTGGATGAATCGTCATTGGACAGAAATTATCTTCTTTGGCTTCTAAAGTAGCTCCCATTTGTGAAAGTGGGTTGATGACACGTTTCATTGGACGTTTTTGGATAGAAGCATCTCCTGTTAAAGTAGTACTAAAATCTTGCCCTGATAAAATCCCTGAAATGAGACGGACAGTCGTTCCACTATTTCCACAGTCTAGGATAGAATCAGGTGCTGTAAGGCCATGTAAGCCTTTTCCTTCTACAATGACTGTATCATCTTCAATTGTAATGTTTACCCCTAATTTTCTAAAACAGTTAATGGTAGAAAGACAGTCATCTCCCATAAGAAAGTTTGAAATATGAGTTGTCCCTTTTGCAAGGCTTCCAAACATCACACTACGATGTGAAATCGATTTATCAGAAGGAATTGAGAAAGAACCTTCTAATTTTTGAATAGGTTGGATAAGCATAAATACCTCCTTGTCGAGTAAATGATTTTGGTTAGTAATAAATTGTAAAACGATTTTGAGAGAGGATTTCTGTAGCAGAGATTAAATCTGCTTTAGTAGAAAGTAAGATTTTAATAACCCCTACATCAAATTCACGGTCACTTATAACGCTTAAGTTTTTGATATTAATATGATGCTCACTTAATAAAGTGGTAATTTTAGCAATGATACCTGGTTCATCTTTGGCATCTACGTGAAGGGCATAACGCTTAGAAAGTTCACTAGAAACCCCTTCTGTAAAGGTATTGCGGTAAATGCGTGCTGTGTCAAAGAAACTATAAAGTTCTGATTCTGATTCACGGTCTAGCACATCCATAAAGTGCTCTAAGATTTTGATATAAGAACCATATACTTTTTTAATTTGTTCCTTATTACTAAGGCAAATACTTGTCCAGATATTTGGATTGGAAGAAGCAATGCGTGTTAGATCCTTAAAACCACCTGCTGCTAGTGCATGAAGATAAGCGTTTTCTCCGTCATTATCACGTACCAAGTGTACAAGAGAACTTGCTACAATATGTGGTAGATGGCTAATATTTGCTGTTACAAAATCATGATAAGAAGCAGAGAGGACTAAAGGAATACCACCCATGCGTTCAATGAGCTTTTGTAAGATAAATATAATGAAATCAGGTGTATTGGCACCTGGTGTGAGCATATAATAAGCATTTTCAAAAAGATGGCTAGAAGAAGCCGCATAGCCAAAACGTTCTGAACCTGTCATAGGATGCCCACCAACGTAGTATACACGTTTATTAGATTTTTCAACGTGGGCATTCATTTGTTTAACGAGTTCATATTTGGTGCTACCTACATCTGTAATAATACAATCGTTTGGTAAATAAGGTAAGATTTCATCTAATATGCCAACAATATGTTGTACAGGAATACAAAGAAAGATAACGCTACAGTTTGAAAAACCTGTTTTGAGACTTGTTGCAATAGAATCAATCATACCGTCTTCATAGGCTGCTTTTAAATCATTTTGGTTGGTATCATAACCAATAATATAGCTGTTTTGTACATGGACTTGTTTAATCGCTTTGGCGATGGAGCCACCAATAAGACCAAGTCCAATAATACCAATATTCATGTAAATCCTCCCGTATCTCTAAGAATTGTAAATAATATTTATTAATTATATAGTTTTTTTAAGCTATTGTACATGTTTGCATAGAAAAAAGCTAGAATTGTTATTAAAACAATTCTAGCCTTTGGTGTATTAATGTCTGTCGTGAAGATGGGCAATGTTACAGTAGTGAGGTACACCGTTACGGAATGAAAGGTGTACTTCTCCTTCAATCAGTGGACGAAGGTAAGTAATTGCTTCTTCGTTTAAATCATTACCACGTTCGTTAATCCAAGAAAGTGGTACCGTTTTTTCTTGATTTGCAATAGCAGCAATATCATAAGAGAAGATTTCAACTTGATATGGTGCGTCAGAAACACGTTTGTAGCATACCATTTTTGCTGTTTCGCCTTCGCTTCCAAGTTTGGCAGCAGCTTTTCCGATTGCAACAGCTTCATCAAGGTCTGTGCGAGATGCAATATGACTTGCTGAACGTTGAAGCACGTTAAGTTCTACAGAACGTACTTTACAACCAAGCTCTGCTTTTAAGATGTTTTCTAAAGTTTTACCAGCACCACAAAGTTGTTTGTGACCAAAAGCATCTACAGCGCCACTTGAAGCTGAGATGTAGTTGCCTTCGCAGTCTTTAATCCCTTCAGATACAGCAATAATAACGTTTTTACGTTTTTCTTTGATTGCTTTCACATCTTCAATGAACTGATCCATATCGAATGCAACTTCTGGTAAGTAGATTAAATCTGGTGCAGGTGAATATTCTGTACGTGCCAAGATGGAAGCAGTTGTAAGCCATCCGGCATTACGTCCCATAATTTCTACGATTGTTACAGATGGGATGTTGTAGATATAAGTATCGTGTGCAATTTCTAAAAGAGAAGTTGCAACATATTTCGCAGCACTTCCAAATCCTGGTGTATGGTCTGTCATTGGTAAATCGTTATCTACAGTTTTTGGAATCCCAATAACGTTCACATCTTTACCATTTTCTTTTGCATAGTTTGAAAGTTTAAGTACAGTATCCATGGAGTCATTTCCGCCAATATAGAAGAAAGTACGGATGTTGTGTTTTTCAAAGAAGTTAAATAAATCTTCATAGACATCTTCAGAATGTTCACATGTTGGTAATTTAAAACGGCATGAACCTAAGTACATAGCAGGTGTTTGTGTTAATCTATCTAATTCTTCCTGAGAAGTGAAAATTTCACTAAGGTTTAAGAATTTGTCTTGAAGTAATCCTTCAATTCCATTAACCATTCCATAAACCTGATTGTAAAGTTTGTTTTCAAAAATACCTTGTAATACGCCACTAAGTGAAGCATTAATGGCAACTGTTGGGCCCCCCGATTGGCCGATGATGCAGTTTCCTTCGCGTTTCATGAGAAAAAAGCTCCTTTCAAGCACAATATTTTTCATTGTACATCATAGCAGAAGATACAAAGAAGGTCAAATAGTGTATAAAAAGATGGAAAATTGTAATTAAGTTACTGCTTAACTGAGTAAGGGAAAAAAGTATGAAAACAAATAGAGGATTCATTTTGGAATTAAATTATAGACTTGGATGCTTGACAAAACGACAAGGACTGATAAAATAAACTTGTATAATATAAAAGCAATGAAAATGCACAGTAGAAAATAAAAATCCATAAGAGAGAAGGGATCATCGGCTGGAAGTCCCTTTAGGCACTTTTTATTTTTGAATTTCACATTGGAGCTTTATCTCTGAAACGATATTCTTAGGTATAATCACTAGTTTATATATAGCATAGTGCTTATATTAATAGAGAATAGACTACTAGGAGATAACGATAGCAACGTTACAGCTAATGAAGTGCTTATATCTATCTTGCATAGTTAAGATGGCTTATATATGTAAGAGTACATATGGATATAAGAATCAGGGTGGTATCGCGGAGAGTATAGCTTCGTCCCTTTTTAATAAGGGACGGAGCTTTTTTATTTGTTGTGGTCCATAAAAAACGACACTAAGAAAGGAGTTTATCCAAAATGAGAGATAAATTAGAAGTCATTAAACACAGTGCAATTGCAAGTATTGAAACAGCTGACTGCCTTGCAGTTTTAGAAGAACTTCGTGTGCAATACTTAGGTAAAAAAGGAGAGCTTACAGCTGTCCTTAGAAATATGAAAGACTTAAGTAATGAGGAAAGACCAATCATTGGTCAACTTGCTAATGAAGTCAGAGCTGAAATCGAAGAAAAGCTTTCTAGCAAAAAAACAGCGCTTGAAGCAGCAGAGCAAAACAAAAAACTTCAAGAAGAAGTTTTAGACGTGACAATGCCAGGTAAAAAGTTACACTTAGGTCACATGCACCCAATCCAAAAAACACTTGAAGAAGTAAAAGATATCTTCTTAGGTATGGGATATGAAATTGTAGAAGGTAGAGAAGTGGAAACAGCTTACTACAACTTTGATGCCCTTAACTTAGGTGAAGAGCATCCAGCACGTGATGAGCAAGATACATTCTACTTCAATCCACACTTAGTTCTTAGAACAGCAACTTCTCCAGTACAAGTTCACACAATGGAAAGTCAAGAACTTCCAATTCGTATGATTGCACCAGGTAGAGTTTTCCGTTCTGACGAAGTAGATGCAACACACTCACCAGTATTCAACCAAATCGAAGGGCTTGTAGTAGACAAAAACATTACATTTGGTGATTTAAAAGGTGTTCTTGCTGAGTTTGCAAAAGCTTTATTTGGCGATAAAGTACAAGTTAAATTTAGACCTCACTACTTCCCATTCACTGAGCCAAGTGCAGAGGTAGACGTGACTTGCGTATACTGCGGTGGAAAAGGATGTAATGTATGTAAAGGTGAAGGTTGGATTGAGATTTTAGGTTGTGGTATGGTACATCCTAAAGTACTTGAAATGGCAGGGATTGACCCTACAGTATACCAAGGCTTTGCTTTTGGTGTAGGTCTTGAACGTATTGCAATGCTTAAATACGACATCAATGACTTAAGATTATTCTATGAAAACGATGTACGTTTCTTATCACAATTCTAGGAAAGTAGGAGGATACAAAGATGAATGTACCTATGTCATGGCTTAAACAATATGTTGATATAGATGTGGATACTAAAACTTACATTGACGGTATGACAATGTCTGGTTCTAAAGTTGAAGCAGCAAGCGAAAGTGGAAAAGAGATTACAAATGTAGTAGCTGGTAAAATTGTAAATGTGGAAGGGCATCCAGATGCAGACCGTCTTCGTGTGATGCAAGTGGACATTGGAGCTGAGGAAAACCTTCAAATCGTTACAGCTGCAGCCAATGTACAATTAGGCGACACAGTACCAGTTGCTTTAAATGGCGCGAATCTTGCAGGTGGTCTTAAAATTAAAACAGGAAAACTTCGTGGGGTAGAATCTCAAGGAATGTTCTGTTCAGTAGAAGAATTAGGTTTTGCTGAAGAAGATATCGAAGATGCACCACATGATGGGGTTTACGTATTCCTTAAAGATATCCCAGCTTTAGGAAGCGATGTAAAACCATATTTCGGTCTTGGTGAAGAAGTGATAGAATATGAGATTACTTCTAACCGTGCAGACTGTTTCTCAATCTTAGGGATTGCAAGAGAAGCAGCAGCAACATTTAGAAAACCATTTAGATTCCCAGAGATTTCTGTAGAAGAAGTTGCAGGAAATGCTGAGGAAATGGCTACTGTTACAATCCACAATGATGAACTTTGCCCACGTTATGCAGCGCGTATCATCAAAAATGTAAAAGTTGGTCCATCACCAAAATGGTTAAAAGAAAGATTAACATCAGCTGGTCTTCGTCCAATCAACAACATCGTAGATATCACAAACTACATGTTACTTGAATTTGGTCAACCAATGCACGCATTCGATTACGATAAATTAGCTGGTCATCAGGTCAACGTAAGAAATGCAAACGCTGGTGAAAAATTCGTTACATTATTTGGTGACGAAGTAGAGCTTGATGAATCAATGCTTGTAATCGCTGACGCTGAAAAAGCTGTAGCACTTGCAGGTGTAATGGGTGGAGATAACTCTAAAGTAACAGAAGAAACAACAACCATTCTTTTTGAATGTGCAAACTTCAATGGTTACAATGTACGTCAAACATCTAAAAAATTAAACCTTAGAAGTGATTCTTCTACAAAATACACAAAAGGTTTAGATCCAAACAATATTGAATTAGCACTTGAGAGAGCTGCTCAGCTTATTAATATGACAGGTAGCGGAGAAGTGGTTGCTGGTAAAATTGATGTTTACCCAAGAAAAAGAGAAGCCATTACGATTTCATATGATGTAGAATGGATTAACCAATTCTTAGGTACAACAATTTCAGAAGAAGATATGACTGCTATCTTTGAAAGTGTTGAATTTGTAGTGAACAAAGAAGCTAAAACAGTGACAATCCCTACATTCAGAAGTGATGTGACAATGATGGCTGACCTTGCTGAAGAAGTAGCAAGATTATATGGATACGACAAAATTGTTCCAACATTAGAAAGAGCGCAGCCAACTCGCGGTGAAAAAACTTTCGAACAAAAAACATGTGATACAATCTATGAAGTAATGTCTATGTACGGTGTATACGGTGCCATGACTTACTCATTCGAAAGTCCAAAAGTATTTGATAAACTTTGTATCAAAGAAGATAGTTCATTAAGAAACGTAATGCGTATCACAAACCCATTAGGGGAAGATTACAGCATCATGCGTACAACAACATTAAATGGACTACTTACTTCACTTTCGACAAACTACAACCGTAGAAATCCAGAAGCAGCCCTTTATGAAATCGGTAAAGTATACATTAAACCAGAAGAAGTGGGTGCACCATCAGAAGACCCTAAATTCTTAGGTGAAAATGAATTACCACAAGAAATCAAAAAAATCACTGTAGGTATGTATGGCCCACAAACAGACTTCTTCTCAATGAAAGGTCTTGTAGAAACATTAATGGAAGCGCTTCACATTGCTAAGTTCGAATTCACAAGAAATAGTGAACTTGAATTCATGCACCCAGGTCGTACAGCGAACCTTATCATCAATGGTAAAAACGCTGGTTACTTCGGTGAAATTCACCCACAAGTAGCTAAAAACTACGATTTAGGTGCGCGCACATATGTAGCAGAGTTAGATCTTGCGACTATGCTCGAAGCAATCAATAGAAACTTAAGCTTCAAAGCCCTTCCAAAATACCCAGCAACAACAAGAGATATCGCGATGCTTGTAACACGTGAAACACTTGTTGGTGACTTAGAAAAAGTCATCAAACAACGTGGTGGCAAACTTCTTGAAAGCGTTGAGTTATTCGACGTATACGAAGGGGCACAAGTTGGTGAAGGTATGAAATCTGTTGCTTACAAATTAACATTTAGAGCAGAAGATCGTACTTTAGTAGACGAAGACATTCAAAAGATCATGAAGAAAGTATTAAATGGTCTTGAAATGAACTGCGGTGCGAAATTAAGAGACTAATCAAGTAGATAAAAGAAAGCGTAGTGTAAGTTGTTTGGCAAGCACTACGCTTTTTATATTTTATTATTACCTAAATGTATAAGAATTAGTTTAATCATTGATATTAAAATTGCATGAAATGATTCATATAAAAGTACTTTGTATAAAACTAAAATGTATGGACACGAAAGAGGTATACCAATTTTAATATATCATTTATTATATGATATGTTGCAAGAAAAGGAAAAACTTGCAACAAAGTTTAGAAATTTACATCAAAGAAAAAATCATAGAATAATTCACTATGATTTTGGAGTAAATTACATATTTTATAAAAAAGCCTATTTGTTTTTGAATAGCAATTTAAAAATAGCTTAAATAAGTTATTTTGTTAATTGGAATAAAAAGATAAGGATTATGATTTGATACTTGTCTTTTCATTCATTTTTTTATATCTATAAAATGGTAAAAATAACTAAAATTAAAATGGCTAGTAGTAAAAGGTATCCGTTGAGCGAGTTTAAGAATATATTAATTATAAATCAATAATAAAATTACTCCAGACACAAAAAAATAATAAAATTTTTGCAAGTTTTAATAAATTGACTTGCAAAATTATTTAAATGGTGTATTATAAAATAAGAAAGACTTACTTACGGCATGTACGAGAGAAATGTACAAATGTATTTATTTACAAGTACATAGTGATTTTACTGTGCAGTAAGTAGTATCAAAAGAAATATAAATGCTCATACAAGAATTGGATATGACTGCAATATTATTATGAGATATAAGGGGGACCTAACGTGTTAAATTATTTAAGTTGTTCACAAGAAGAATTGTTAAAAGAAAAAGCAGTACTTGAAAAAACTTATCAAGATTATGTTAGTCAACATTTAAAATTGGATATGTCAAGAGGAAAGCCAGCAGGTAGTCAGCTTGATTTGAACAATGATATTTTAAATACATTAGAGACCTATATAACAGAAGATGGAACGGATGCACGTAACTATGGTATACTAGATGGTATTCCAGAGGCGAAAAACCTTTTTTCTGATTTACTAGGTATTCCTACAGAAAAAATGATTATTGGGGGCAATTCAAGCTTAAACTTAATGTACGATAATTTTGTACGTTTAATGCTATTTGGAAGTCAAGGTAATACGCCATGGTGCAAATTAGATAAAATTAAATTCTTATGCCCAAGTCCAGGATATGATCGTCACTTTGCAATCTGTGAAGATTTAGGGGTAGAGATGATTATGGTTCCTATGAAAGAAGACGGACCAGATATGGACTATGTGGAAAGCTTAGTAGCTAAAGATGAGAGTATCAAAGGAATTTGGTGTGTACCACTTTATTCAAATCCACAAGGTGTATGCTATAGCGATGCAGTGGTAGAACGATTAGCAAGTATGAAGACAGCAGCTAAAGACTTTAGAATCTTTTGGGATAATGCATACGGTGTACACCATATTTACGAAGAACATACATTAAAAGATATTTTTGAAGCAACAAAAGCAGCAGGAAATGAAGACCGTGTTTATTATTTCTTCTCAACTTCAAAAATTACATTCCCAGGTGCAGGTGTCGCACTGATTGCATCTAGTGAAAGTAATATTGCTGAAATCAAAAAACATATGACTGTACAAACAATTGGTCATGATAAAATCAATCAACTTCGTACAGTAAATTACTTTAAAACAGCTGATGGTATTAGAGCACATATGAAAAAATTAGCAGATGAGCTGAGACCAAAATTTGATGTGGTATTAAACACATTAGAAAGAGAATTAGCTGGAACGGGCCTTCTTACATGGGCTAAACCAGATGGAGGTTACTTTGTAGCAGTAGATACACTAGAAGGTTGTGCAAAAGCAACTGTTGCGCTTGCAAAAGATGCAGGTGTTGTTTTAACAGGAGCTGGTGCAACTTATCCATATAAAAATGACCCACAAGACCGTAATATCCGTATTGCACCAAGTTATCCAACATTAGAAGAATTAACAAAAGCCATTGAGTTATTCTGTGTATGTGTAAAACTTGCTGGTGTGAATAAGCTTTTAGAAGATAAAGTAGACGAAGAAGAAGCAATCTAATAAAAAGACAAGAGTCATTCTGATATAAAAAATCAGAATGACTTTTTATTTATAAAGTATTATGCTGTATCGATTACAAAGAGGAAAAGAGGGGTTGATAGTGAAAAAGATAGGGAGAAAAGCAATTATTATTTTATTGATCCTTATTGGCATTTGGATTCAAATGGTTATTGTAGATTATACACTTTGCAAGAAAGCACAAGCACCCTTATATGCGGTAAGGATAGAAATCAGATAAAAGCTGACTAAAAATGGAGCGTTAACGATGTTTATATCTTATGGTATAATAAAGCCATTAAATGAAAGGAGCTTTTAAGCCGATGTCTACAGAATTTACACATTTACATGTGCATACAGAGTATAGCTTATTAGACGGTTCGGCCAAAATAGGTGACTTATTAGATCGGGCAAAAGAGCTAGGTATGAATAGTTTAGCCATTACGGATCATGGTGCGATGTATGGTGCTATTGATTTTTATAAAGCCGCTAAAGATAAAGGTATCAAACCGATTATTGGGTGTGAGGTGTATTTAGCAGCGCGCACACGATTTGATAAAGAGCCTATGGATGCAAGAAGTTATCACCTTGTGTTATTGGCAGAAAATAACGAAGGTTACGAGAACCTAATTAAGCTTGTCTCGATTGCTTATATAGAAGGTTTTTATAGAAGACCACGTATTGATATAGAATTACTCAAAAAATACCATAAAGGGATTATTGCATTAGGTGCCTGCCTTGCAGGACCAGTGAGTAGAAGAATTCTTAACAATGAATATGAAGCAGCCAAAGAAACAGCCATTCAGTTAGAAGAAATTATGGGGAAAGGCAATTTCTTCTTGGAGCTTCAAGACCATGGGATGAGAGAGCAACAAAAAGTAAATCAAGAAACGATGAGACTTGCTGAGGAATTAAATATTCCGCTGGTAGTAACTAATGATATTCACTATATCAAGGCAGAGGATGCAGAGTCTCATGAAGTTTTACTATGTATTCAAACAGGTAAAACTATGGAAGACCCAGACCGTATGATATACGAAGGTGGTCAGTTTTATCTGAAATCTGGTGATGAAATGGCAGCACTTTTCCCATATGCGCCAGAGGCCATTGCCAATACCAATAAAATTGCTGAAAGATGTAATGTAGAGTTTGAATTCCATAAACTTAAATTACCACGATTTGATGTACCAAATGGCAAAACAGCATCTGAATTTCTAAAAGAAACATGTTATGAAGGGTTAAAGAAACGATACAATCCAATTACGCCAGAGCTTGAAGAGCGTCTAGAATATGAATTAGGCATTATCACACAAATGGGATTTGTGGATTATTTCCTTATCGTAGGAGATTTCATTCGCTATGCCAAAGAGGAAGGGATTCCAGTAGGCCCAGGACGAGGAAGTGCCGCAGGAAGTATTGTTGCATATACGTTAGAAATTACAGATATTGATCCAATTAAGTATCAATTGCTGTTCGAGCGCTTTTTAAATCCAGAACGTGTCAGCATGCCTGATATTGATATCGATTTCTGCTATGAGCGTCGTCAAGAAGTAATTGATTACGTGATTCGCAAATATGGTGCAGAATGTGTTTCTCAGATTATTACTTTCGGAACACTATCTGCGAAAGCTGTTATTCGTGACGTAGGTCGTGCAACGAATATGCCATACGCAGAAGTGGATAAAATTGCGAAGATGATTCCAAATGAACTCAAGATGACGATTAAAAAGGCGCTTGAGATGAATAGTGAACTTAGGGAATTGTATAGTACAGATGAGAAGGTAAAATACCTTATTGATACTTCTATGAAATTAGAAGGGTTACCAAGACACTCCTCTATGCATGCTGCAGGGGTTGTGATTGCAGATAGACCAGTTATGGAATATGTACCCCTTAATGCCAGTGATGGGTCACTTATTACACAGTATACTATGACCACATTAGAAGAGTTAGGCCTTTTAAAAATGGACTTCTTAGGTCTTAGAACGCTAACAGTCATTGATAATGCTGTGAAATTAGTAGAAAAGAACCATGGTATTAAGCTGGATATGAGTAAGGTGGATGACCATGATCCAAAGGTATATGCTTTAATTGCCTCGGGAAATACAGAGGGTATTTTCCAATTAGAAAGTGCTGGAATGAAAAACTTCATGAAAGAACTTGCACCAACGTGCCTAGAGGATATTATTGCTGGGGTTTCTCTTTACCGTCCAGGACCAATGGATTTTATTCCAAAGTATGTACAAGGTAAAAGAGACTCCCACAGTATTACCTATACCCATCCAAAGCTAGAGCCAATTTTAAATAACACATACGGATGTATTGTGTACCAAGAACAGGTAATGCAAATCGTACGAGACCTTGCAGGATATAGCTTAGGACGAAGCGACTTGCTACGTCGTGCCATGGGTAAAAAGAAAATAGATGTCATGAATAAAGAAAGGGAAATCTTCCTCCACGGAGATGGAGCAGAGGTTCCAGGATGTGTTGCTAACGGTATTGATGAGGCTGTGGCAAATGAAATATTTGATGAGATGGTAGACTTTGCCAAATATGCTTTTAATAAAAGTCATGCAGCTGCATACGCAGTTGTGGCTTATCAAACAGCCTATCTAAAAACTTATTATAAAGTAGAATTTATGGCAGCGCTGATGACATCTGTTATGGAAAACACATCAAAGATTACAGGCTATATGGAAACCTGTAAAAAAATGAATATAGAAGTATTGCCGCCAAATATCAATGAAGGTTTTGCATACTTCGATGCAAAAGAGGATAAAATTATTTTTGGTCTTGCTGCTATTAAAAATGTAGGTAAAAGTGTAGTGGACCGTATTGTAGAAGAACGTGAAAAATCAGGTTCATTTACAAGTTTAACAGACTTTTATAATCGTATGGATAGTAAAGATACCAATAAACGTAGTATTGAAAACTTAATCCTAGCTGGAGCTTTTGATTCACTTGGCGGTAAACGTAGTCAGTATTTATCTGTGTACAAACAAATTGCAGATGGTATTTCTCATAGCCGTAAAAATAATATTATGGGGCAAATGGACTTATTTGCCTTTGGGGGAGAAGAAACCATGGAAGATAAAGATCATCTTCCAGATATGGCAGAGTTTGATAGTAAAGAACTTTTAGCTTATGAAAAAGAAGTGCTAGGTATTTATTTAAGTGGCCATCCATTAGATAAGGTAAGAAATACCTTAGAAAAATATATCAACATGACGAGTGACCGTATGCAAATGGAAGAAGAAGACCATGAACAGCCAAACGAAGAACTACCTGTTTATGATGGTCAAAATGTTGTGGTTGGTGGAATGATTGCTGAGAAAAAAGTGATTTTCACTAAGAGTAATAAGAAAATGGCCTTTTTAACTTTAGAGGATATTAGAGGCACAATGGAAGTGGTGATTTTTCCAAATCTATATGAGAAATTTGTACGATTTCCAGAAGATGCAGTCCTCATTATTAAAGGGCGTATTTCTATTAAAGAAGAAACAAATGTGGTTGTACTTGCAGAAGATATAACGACACTTAACAATCTCTTAAATCCGGGTTCAGATGAGCCACATGTACTTTTAAGATTAGATGAGAGCCAAAGAACGCCTGAGATAAGAGGTCAGCTATTAAATATTTTCCAACACTATAGAGGTAGTACAAAAGTCATAGTAGAAAATAGAGAAGATGGGAGCAAAAAAGCTTTTCCGCCTAAATATAATGTACAAGTTTCAGATGAGTTTGTAAAAAACTTAACAAATTTATTAGGCAGTGAATGTGTGATAATTACGAATTTGATATAAAGTATTGAAATTTTGCGTCGCATTAAGTAAAATAAAAAAGACTAATAGCTTTGATTTAACTTAATAATTTTTACTTGTTTATGGTAAGCGGTTATCAATTAGGAGAGAGTTAAAAATTAAACAACCATAAGGGGGTTATTTTATGAGCAATAAAATCAGTACAATTGGTGTTTTAACAAGTGGTGGTGACGCACCAGGAATGAATGCTGCCATTCGTTCAGTGGTACGTGTTGCAACAGCACGTGGCATTAAGGTTATGGGGATTAATAAAGGCTACAATGGACTTCTTTCAGGAGACGTTGTAGAATTAACACCAAAAAGTGTATCAGATATTGTTCAACGTGGTGGTACAATTCTTCAAACAGCTCGTTGCCTGGAGTTTGTGAAACCAGAGTATCAAGAACGTGGTGCACAAATGTGTAAGGTATTTGGTATTGAAGGTCTAGTTGTTATTGGTGGTGATGGTTCATTCCAAGGTGCTGAAAAGCTCGCCAACCTTGGAATTAATACAATTGGTGTACCAGGAACAATTGACCTTGATATTGCTTGTACAGAGTATACAATTGGTTTTGACACAGCAGTTAATACAGCCATGGATGCAATCAATAAAATCCGTGATACTTCTACATCTCATCAAAGATGTTCAATTGTAGAAGTGATGGGTAGAAACGCAGGTTATATTGCATTATGGTGTGCAATCTGTTCAGGAGCTGAGATGGTATTTATTCCAGAAAAAGAAAGACCATCTGATGAAGAGATTATCAAACAAATTTTAGATAATAAACACCGCGGTAAAAAACACTGCCTAATTATTGTGGCTGAAGGTGTTGGTGGTTCAGATGAGCTTGCTAAGAAAGTAGAGCAAGTAACAGGTATCGAATCACGTGCAACCATCTTAGGACATTTCCAAAGAGGTGGCTCACCAACAGCAGTAGACCGCTTACATGCATCTATGATGGGTGCAAAAGCAGTAGATCTTTTATGTGAGGGCAAAGCAAAACGTGTTGTCGCTTATGTAAAAGGTGAGTATGTAGATTATGACATCAATGAAGCACTTGCAATGAAGAAAAATATTGATGAGTATATGTATGGTGTATGTCAACAACTTGTATAATTCAAGAAATAAATTTGAATGGTATAAGTAGTATACTTGAATGTTAGAACGATATATGTGAATACAAACATTTATAGATGTTCAAGAAGAAAATATAAGAAGATAGACTTATATAATATGACATAAACACAAACAGTTAAATACTTATATAAAAATTGGTTACCAGGGGGGCAGCAATGCGCAGAACAAAGATTATATGTACATTAGGACCCAAGACACGTGACGAGGAAAATATTGCAAGAATTATAGAAGCAGGAGCAGATGCGATTCGTATTAACTTTTCGCACGATAATCATGAGATTCATGGTGAAACGGTTAAGAAAGTAATAAAAGTAAGAACAGCATTAGGAAAACCTATTCCAATTATCTTAGATACAAAAGGACCTGAAATTCGTACAGGTGTTATGAAAGATGATTTAGAGCATAAACTTAATATTGGTGATACTTTTATCCTGACAACAAAGGATATTGAAGGAAATGCCGAGAGAGTTAGTGTCACTTACAAAGGTTTAGCAGAAGATTTAAAACCAGGTAGTCGTATTTTAATTGATGATGGGTTGATTGAACTTCAAGTATGTGAAATTGAAGGCACAGAAATTAAATGTACGGTTTTAAATGGTGGTGTATTAGGTTCTAGAAAAGGGATTAATATTCCAGATGTATTTGTAAATTTACCAGCACTTACACCAAAAGATGTTTTAGATGTTCAGTTTGCACCTAAAGCAGGTTTTGATTATATTGCAGCATCATTTATTAGACAAGCTTCTGATGTGATTAAAATTCGCCAAGTGTTAGAAGATGCTGGTGGCGCAGATATTCAAATCATTGCTAAAATTGAAAATCGTGATGGTGTCAATAATATCGATGAAATTATTGAAGTAGCAGATGGAATCATGGTAGCAAGGGGAGACTTAGGGGTAGAGATTCCTACAGAAGAAGTGCCAATTGTTCAAAAGATGCTCATCAAAAAAGCTAACAAAGCAGGGAAACCAGTTATCACAGCAACTCAAATGCTAGATTCGATGATTCGTAATCCTAGACCAACAAGAGCAGAAACAACTGACGTTGCCAATGCTATTTTTGATGGAACTTCAGCAATTATGCTTTCAGGTGAAACTGCTAAAGGGGATTATCCAATCGAAGCCATTCAAACAATGGCAAGAATTGCACAAACTGCGGAAGCAGAAGTGCTTAAAAATGAAAAAGCATTACCACAAACAAGAACATATGGTATTAGTATGACAAATGCTATGAGCTATGCAGCTTGTAGTGCGGCAAAAGAATTAGAAGCAGCTTGTATTATCAGTATTACCAAATCAGGATATACAGCACGTTCTATTTCTAAATTCAAGCCATCATGTCCGATTGTAGCGTGTACGTATAATGAGCGTGTACAAAGACAACTCAATTTAGTATGGGGATGTAAACCTGTTCTTATTGAAAGTAAAAAAGGTGATTCTACAGATGATATTTTTGCAAGAGCAGTATGCAGCGTAGAGGCACTTGGTATTGCCCATCAAGGAGATGCCATTGTTTTATCAGCAGGGGTACCAGTTGGATTAGAAGGTACTTCAAATATTATGCGTGTACAATATGTTGGAAAAGTTCTTTCTAAAGGAACAGGCTATAGCACAAGAGTCATTACTGGTCGTGCTTGTGTCATCAAGGCTATAGAAGAAGCTAAGAAAACCTTTAGACAAGGAGATATTTTAGTAGCACATAAAACATCTAATGAGTTATTACCTTATATGAAGAAAGCAAGTGCTATTGTTGTAGAAGATAGTGCATTAGATGAAAATAACCATGCAGTTATTGTTGGACGTACATTAGATATTCCAGTTATTATTGGTGCGAATGGTATTACGGAAGGGCTCAAAACAGCTACAGTGATTACCGTTGATAGTAAAAAAGGCTATATTTATAATGGTGTTGTCCACGAAGCATAAATAGAAAAATTTAATAAATATTTAAGATACTCCCCTTATAGTAGATTATTCAAGAGTCTACTATAAGGAGGAGTATTTTTATATTGTAGATTTAAAAATAGCAAGGTGATTTAAAATTTTAAGGGTATGAAGTTTAAAATTCCAACTATAATAAGTTATAGAATAATAAAGTGTGTGTAGTGATTCTGTTAACTTTATGTAGGGAGTGTAGATATTTTGCATATTATGGTATACAATAAGTAGAAATAGGAATAAAGATTTAAGGAGAAGATAGAATGGTAAAGGATGAAACGCCAAGTTTTATAAGAAAGAATAAAAAACCACAGGTGGTTAAGCATTTAAATCCTGCACAGATTTTAGTCAGTGGATTTATCATACTAATTTTGATCGCCAGCATTTTGCTGATGCTCCCTATTAGTTCCAATTCGGGAGAAATGACTCCTTTTATTGATGCCTTATTTACAGCAACTTCAGCAGTATGTGTAACTGGATTGGTTGTGGTTAATACGCTAGCCCACTGGTCATTATTTGGTAAGATTGTCATTATATGTTGCATTCAAATTGGTGGTTTAGGGTTCATGTCTTTAGTGAGTATGATTTTTGTTTTTCTAGGAAGAAAAATTACCCTAAAGAATCGTTTGATTATGCAAGAAGCGTTAAATGCGAATACACTAGCAGGGGTGGTGCGCTTTACGAAGATAGTCGTTGCAGGGACATTATTAGTAGAGGGAATAGGCGCCTTTCTTTTAGCTTTTGTTTTCGTTCCTGAATATGGGCTACTTAAAGGAAGTGCATATGCTATTTTTCACTCTATTTCAGCTTTTTGTAATGCCGGTTTTGACTTGATAGGAGATAGTAGCTTAACGCCTTATGTAGGAAATGGCTTAGTTAACTTTACAATTTGTATGTTAATTCTTTTAAGTGGATTAGGTTTTTATGTATGGATGGATACATACAGGATGTTTGCAACTAAGCGTAAAGCCCCTGAGCATTATACATGGAAACAAGCCATTGGTAGATTAACTTTGCATACAAAGCTTGTTTGGGTAATTACGGCTATTTTATTTGTTTCAGGAATTTTGGTGATTTTTGTATTTGAATACAATAATCCTGCGACTTTAGGCGCACTCACTTTAAAAGAGAAGATTTATGCAGCTGTATTCCAATCTGTTTCACCGCGTACAGCAGGTTTTAATACGATTCCGCTAGCAGATTTGACGGATACATCTAAGTTATATACATTATTATTGATGTTTATTGGGGGTTCACCAGCGGGTACAGCTGGTGGGATTAAGACAGTTACGATAGGGGTATTAGTTTTATGTGTATATAACACCATTAAAGGAAATGAGCAAGTTGTTGTCTTCAAGAAAAAAATTCCATTTGATATTATTACAAGAGCCCTTACCATTGTGATGATTGCAGGCATGGTAATTGGAGTTGTAGTCGGTATTTTGAGTATTACAGAAGATTTTACTTTTATGGAAATTTTATTTGAAACGGTATCAGCTTTTGCAACAGTTGGTACAACCTTGGGGATTACTCCAGGACTTAGTGTTATTGGAAAAATAACGATTATTATCGTCATGTTTATTGGAAGACTAGGACCAATTACGATGGCAGTTGCCTTAATGGTAAGACATAGAGATCAAGAGAGAAATAAAGTAAGTATTGGTTATCCTGAAGAAAAAGTAATGGTAGGATAAGATAGGAGGACATATTGTGAGACAAATAAAGCAATTTGTAGTTTTTGGATTAGGGAGATTTGGACAAAGTGTGGCAACATCATTAGCTGAGTCAGACTATGAAGTAATGGTTGTAGATCAATCAGAGGAAAAAGTACAAGAGATGTCAACGATTGTAACACAAGCTGTTCAGGCAGATGCAACAGACCAAGAGACTTTAAAGGCACTAGGCATTCGTAACTTTGATGTAGCGATTGTAGCAATTGGTAAGGATATACAATCTAGCATTATGACTACCTTGCTTCTTAAAGAGCTCAATGTACCTTACGTGGTGGCAAAAGCAAGTACAGATTCTCATAAAAGAGTATTAGAAAAATTAGGTGCAGACCGCATTATATCCCCTGAGCAGGATATGGGTCAACGTTTAGCAAACAACTTAATTGCGGGAAATATTATTGACTATATTCAGCTGTCACATGATTATAGTATTATGGAGATTGCTATTTTACCTGAATGGAGTGGTCAATCTATTGCAGAACTTGATATTAGAGCAAAATATGGGATTAATATTATTGCAATAGAACGTAATAAAGAAATCCTTGTTACACCAGGACCAAGTTATATTTTACAAGAAGGGGACTTCATTGTGATTGTAGGAAATAATAAAAGTATTCAAGAATTGGAAGCAAAAAGATATGAATAAAAAGTATATTACTAGTGCGCAAAATGCAACACTTAAGTTAGTGAAAGAATTACTAAAAAAGAAAGCAGCACGCAAAAAACAAGGTTTATTTGTGGTAGAAGGAATTCGTGCAGTTAAAGAAATACCAGAACATATTCAGATTCAAACAGTACTGGTAAGTGAAAAAGTAGATAAGGAGCATTATGAAACGATTCCGGCAGAAGAAATCCTTGTTATGCCAGAGAGTTTATTTGAAACATTAAGTGAGACAACTTCTCCACAAGGTTTGATGGCCATTGTACAAAAAGTGGATGTGCCTTTAGCGGAGTTTCAAATGGAAGAAGGACCTTATTTACTTTTAGAGAATTTACAAGATCCAGGAAATCTAGGAACAATCATTCGTACAGCTCATGCATTTGATTTCAAGGGCATCTTAATGACAAAAGGTTGCGTAGATTTATACAGTCCTAAAGTAGTACGTTCTACAATGAGTTCTTTATTCTATATGCCAATTGTCATGGATGAGGAAATTGGCACATACATGGAATATCTTAAAGAAAAAGGAAAGACTATTTATACAACAGCATTAAGTGAAAAAGCACAATGGATTCATGATATTAAATTTGATTCTAATATGGTACTTGTTATTGGAAATGAGGGGAATGGAGTATCAGATTATTGCTTAGCTAACACAGATTATACAATGATGATTCCAATGCCAGGTGGTGCAGAGTCCTTAAATGCTTCGGTAGCAACAGCTGTATGCATGTATGAGGTTCTGCGTCAGCAAAAATAATACATTTATAATTTTGTAGAGATATGCCTTTGAGGTAGAAGTATTCTATCAGAAAAGGTGTATCTTTTTTTGTTATTTGATAAGTAATTAATCGTAAGATTTTTGTCTAAAAATTTTATCCTAAAAATAAGAAATATAAATGGTATTATTTGAAAAGAGATAGAAAAAAATGTAAAAAATTATATTTAATTTAAAAATAGCATGTTAAAATACAAAATATCATGTTAAAATACAAAATATCATAAATAGAAAGGAAGAAGTTAACAAGATATGTATAAAAGGTTAAAATTGAAAAGTAAAATGGCACTTTGGTTTGGTGGGATAGTTACCTTTACTTGTATAGTTAGTATTGTGTTATCTCTTACATCTGTTAAAAAGGTTATCAATAATAGACAAGAGCAAATTCTTAGAAATAGCGCTATACATAGTAGTCAAATGATTCAAGTGCAGATTGAACAAAATAAAAAAGAATTAGAAACAATTGCTAGAAATATTGCAAACCAGACATTCGAAAGTGAGTTAGACTATAAAGCGTATTTAGCACAAGAAATTCAATATACGGACTTTTTAGATTTAGGTTATGCTACTGTAGAAGGAAATACATATAACATTAATGATACAAAGATGGATATCATTGGAAGTGAAGGCCATGAGCTAGCCCTTAAAGGGGAAACTAATATAGTGGGACCTGTCAATGTAGGTGGGGAGACAATGATGGTTTATTCGACGCCTGTATACCAAGGAGATGACATTATTGGAGTGGTTGTAGGAAATCAAACACGTCAACATTTTATCGAAAGAGTTGGAAATATTGAGAATCAATATTTCATTATTGATGACACAGGTAGATTAGTAGGTAGTACTAATTCGAGTGATTATGACACTCAAAAGAGTTCGATGGACAAAGATGAGTCTTATAGTGAAATAATTAAAGTGTATCAAAAAATGATGGCAAGAGAAAGTGGCTTCCAATTATGTAATTTTGAGGTCACGGGAGAGACTTTCTATTTAAGTTATGTGCCGATAGAAGGTATAAACTGGTCAATTGCAACTTTATCACATTATGCTGAGACACAAGAAAGTTTACGTTCTGTATCTAAATTCTTAATTATGAGTATTTCAGCTGTTATTATCATAGGTATTTTTATTGCTTATCGAGTAGGTACAAAAATATCAGAGCGCGTGCGTCTTTTATCTGGAGCATTGAATGTTGTGGCACAAGGTAATTTAAAATCAGAATTAGACACACAACTTTTCAATTATCAAGATGAAATTTATGATGCAGCACAAGATATCCTAACTATGCAAAAGCAAATAGGTAATATGATTGGGCATATTAAGCTGACTACAGATCATATGAATACAGAAGTAAATCAATTGAATCATGCATCAGATCAAATGTTAGATACTTCAACAGGAATTGCTGAGGCATCAGAGCAAATGGCAAGAGGTGTAGAGGATCAAACAAACGACTTAGTTAACGTATCAGAACGTACAGACATGTTTGGTGGACAGGTTGAAGAGATTGTATTTGCTATCCAAAAAATACATGCACAAACAAGCAAATTAAGTGAAAGCGTTGAACAAGGTAATGGGGATAATAAAAGACTAATGAGCTCTGTTGATAATACAAGTAAAGTCTTTACTGAGTTTAGGGAAAAATTCGAGATACTCAGTCAAAATATTGGTGGTGTAATTGAAATTACCAATATGATTAATAGCATTGCAGAACAAACAAACCTACTTGCTTTAAATGCCTCTATTGAAGCAGCTAGAGCAGGAGAAGCTGGAAAAGGCTTTGCTGTTGTAGCAGAAGAAATTAGAAAATTAGCAGAACAAGTAAGAGTATCTTCAGATGATATTAATAAGTTAGTGGAAGGTGTTTCTAAAGAAGCTCAACATATGGTACAAGATAGCCAAACATTGGGTGAAGAAATGAATGGCCAAATGAATGTAATTAATATGGTGATGGGAAGCTATAGTACAATGGTTAATAATATCGAGCGCATTATTGAAGATGTTGAAGGAGTTAGTGGTATTGCAGAGTTAATCACAGAAAGTAAAAATCAAATGGTTGAACGTATTGCCAATGCAACAGCAGTAGCAGAAGAAATTTCAGCATCAACTGAGGAAGTAGCAGCATCTACTGGAGATGCGAAAAAAGTAGCCGAACAGGTGAAGCAAACAAGTGAAGAACTGATGAAATATGCGCAAAGTATGCGTGAAGAAATTAGTAAGTTTAAAGTGTAAAATTTGATAAAATTAGGTTATGGAGCACATTGTATAATAAATTATGTTGACTGAAGATAATGTGGCTTGACAAATTTCTGTAAAATTCCTATAATGTTATCAAATCATATTGAATAGACGATGAAAAGAAGAGTAGTCCTTGTCCCTCTTTATAGAGAGCTAGTGTGGGTGGAAATCTGGCAAGATACAATGGATGAAGAACATCTTGGAGTTGCTAACCGAAAGTTATGAAAAGAATCTTATAGTGTAAGCATTCTTATTCAGTTAGATGAGTAGGCTTAGACGGGTTTAGACCGATATATCTAATTTGAGGTGAATTACTTTAGGTAATTAACTAGGGTGGTAACGCGGAGTATATTATAAGCTTCGTCCCTTTATGATAAGGGACGAAGCTTTTTTGATTGAATTTTTACAATGAAATAGATTCTTTTAACTTACGCGTACTACCTATATATATTTTTAAGACATTAGTATAATGACCGAAGACAGTACGTATAAAAAACTGATAAGTCATAGTATGAGTGTGATTATACTTAGAAGTCATAATATAAGGAGGAAAGGCATGCAAACAACATCAATTAGAGAATTATATCAAAATGAAGCATTGCAAAAAGAAGGTACACTTAAAGTAGCAGGATGGGTAAGAACTGTTAGGGATTCAAAAACATTTGGATTCATCGAATTAAATGATGGTACTTTCTTCAAATCATTACAAATCGTTTTTGAAGATGGATTAGACAACTTCAAAGAAATCGCTAAATTAGGAGTAGGTTCAGCGATTATTGTAGAAGGTAACTTAGTTTTAACACCAAACCAAAAACAACCATTTGAGCTTAAAGCAACAAATATCGAAGTAGAAGGGGAATCGCCAGCAGATTACCCATTACAAAAGAAAAGACACTCATTTGAGTTCTTAAGACAAATTGCACACCTTAGACCACGTACAAACACATTTGGTGCAGTATTTAGAGTACGTTCTCTTGCTTCATATGCAATTCATAAGTTTTTCCAAGAAAGAAACTTCGTGTATGCACATACACCACTTATTACAGCAAGTGACTGTGAAGGTGCAGGGGAGATGTTTAGAGTAACAACTCTTGACCCAGTAAATCCTCCAATGAATGACCAAGGTGAAGTAGATTACAAAGAAGATTTCTTTGGTAAAATGGCGAACCTTACAGTATCAGGACAACTTTCTGCTGAGACATTTGCAATGGCATTTAGAGATGTTTACACATTTGGACCAACATTTAGAGCTGAAAAATCAAATACAGCACGTCATGCTGCTGAGTTCTGGATGATTGAACCAGAAATCGCATTTGCTGACCTTGAAGATGATATGCGTTTAGCAGAAGATATGGTGAAATACGTAATCAACTACGTGATGGAACATGCAAAAGAAGAAATGGCATTCTTTAACCAATTTGTAGATAAAGGAATCATTGACCGTTTAACTCATGTAGCAACATCTGATTTTGGTCGTGTAACTTATACAGAAGCGGTCAAAATTCTTGAAACATGTGATAAAAAATTCGAATATCCAGTATTTTGGGGATGTGACCTTCAAACAGAACATGAACGTTACTTAACAGAAGAACACTTCAAAAAGCCAGTATTCGTAACAGATTATCCAAAAGAAATCAAAGCATTCTACATGAGAATGAATGATGATCAAAAAACAGTAGCAGCTATGGACCTTTTAGTTCCGGGTATCGGAGAATTAATTGGTGGTAGCCAAAGAGAAGAAAGATTAGATGTCTTATTAGAAAGAATGAATGAACTTGGTCTTGAAGAAAAAGACTACTGGTGGTACTTAGACCTTAGAAGATTCGGTGGTACACGCCACGCAGGATTTGGTTTAGGATTTGAAAGACTTGTTATGTACTTAACAGGTATGTCAAACATCAGAGATGTAATCCCTTACCCAAGAACAACAGGTCAAGCTGACTTCTAAATAAAAGATCGTATTAAAGAGAGAAGGATTGAGGGAAAATAGCCTTTAATCCTTTTTTTGTGCGCATGAATTGAAGTAATGGCTAGTAGATATTAAGTGTACTTTTGTCAAATAATCATTGAATGATTTAAACTTATTTGTGAGTGTGGTATATTGCTAATAAATAAGTAAATATTTTATAAGTTGACAAGTTTAAAAGCATAGAGACATAATGCGAGCAAACTAAAACTGAAAAATAGATAGTGTTATGACATAAAAGGAGAGATGATTGATTATGAAAGATTTGAAAGTAATATTTATGGGTACCCCGGATTTTAGTGTAAATGTATTAAATGGTTTGATTCATTACACAAATGTAATAGGGGTAGTCACTCAACCAGATAAATTAGTGGGTAGAAAGCAAGTACTAAGCCAATCACCTGTGAAAAAGGTAGCACTTGAAAACAGTATACAAGTTATACAACCGACTAAAATAAGAGAAGATTATCAAAATATATTAGATCTAAAGCCTGATCTCATTATAACTTGTGCATATGGACAATTTCTTCCAAAAGAGATATTAGATTATCCTAAATACGGCTGTATTAATGTTCATGCCTCACTTCTTCCAAAATTAAGAGGCGGTGCACCAATTCATAGAGCAATTATTGAGGGATATACCACTACAGGTATAACAATCATGCATATGGGTGAAAAAATGGATAAGGGTGATATCATTAGCCAAAGAAGTATTGAAATAGAAAATATTGATAACGTGGGTACGTTACATGATAAATTAAGTGTATTAGGCGCTGAGCTATTAATAGATACATTACCAAGTATTATAAGTGGTGAGGCTCATAGAATTGTGCAAAATGAAGAAGAAGTAACCTTTGGTTATAATATATCAAGAGAAGATGAAAAGATTAATTTCAATCAGACAAAAATAGAAGTTTATAATCAAATAAGAGGACTTAATCCATGGCCAGGTGCGTATTCAACCATAGAGAATAAAGCAATCAAAATATATGAAGCGACTATTGGTGAAGAGATTTATAAAGAAAAAGAAAATGGAGAAATCGTAAAATTATATAAGGATGGCATAGGCATTAAAGTATCTGATGGAGAAATTATTTTAAAAGTATTACAACCTTCTGGTAGTAAGAGAATGCATGCAAGAGATTATTTAAATGGGATTAAAGAGAAAAATAGTCTAATGGGTAAAGTGTTTAGATAATTTTTATCAGGGAAGCATTTCGACAAGATATATCATCAAGTTATGATAACGAGTTGTGCTAGTTAAATTTACAAGTAAAATTGGCCCTAATCATGTGATATCCTTATCCTACAACCAATAAATAAACGGGGGACATCACATGTTAGAGCTCAAATATTATTCTGTCCAAGAAATTCAAAAT
>JAGAVZ010000192.1 GCA_017941635.1 Cellulosilyticum sp. | reverse complement strand
TCAGATTTGGATTGTAAGTCATTTGATTTACATCTTTTGACCCACTTTCAAACAAACCAAACAGATTGTTGGATATATCATAAGTACTTGGGTCATATTTAGTATTTGCAGGTGATGGCTTACTACTATCTGCGTAAGCACTACCATTTTTATCCTTTAAGAATACTTCTTCAAGTCTAATGTATACTACATTTTTATCATCCGGTAAAATAGGTGTACCTGCTGATACCTTTGCATCTCCTGCTGTTTTACTTGCATTAATTTGAGAATATCCTTTATCTAAAAGTTGCGAATCAGTTGTACTAAGTGTTGTTTTAATTGTATAGCGTGCATCCTCATTTACTACTCTGTACAATATTTGAAGTGCTAAGTCATTTGTTAGAGGTTGATACAAATCAAGGATTGTCGATTCCTCAGGATTAAGAATACCTTTTGCAAAGAAATACTCTAACATTTCCCTATCATCTTCATTTACAGAACTAAGTTGAACACCGAACATACTATTTACAGCATCAATTTCTAATTTAGTCATTGTTGGTTCAGAGTAAACTTGTAATGCATCGTAAAGTATGCGAAGAGCATCAATAAGTTGCATATCTTCTTTAGAGAAAAAGTCCGTTACATTTTTAGTATTCTGTGCGATTGGTTCGATACGTTTAAGTTCTTTGTAGCCATTAAGTGTATAAGTATTTGCAAAAGGTTGATTTACATTAAACTCTACTTTTGGTAAGTTATTTAAATAACTTTGTAGCTTTGGAGAACTGGCTACAAAATCTTCTAAGTTATCTGTATCTCTCAACAACTCATTCATATTGTATCCATCACCAGCGTATACAGCTTGAATACCCTCGTATGTATACCCTCTACCTAAGAAACTTCTATTGATTTGCACCTTACTAGCAGTGTCAGACATAGCTAATTTTGAGCTAAAGTTCATTCCTTGTGGAATTAATTGTAATCTCCATAAAGTTTCTAATCTTGAAGAATCGAGTACTTTACCACTCACGATACCGAGAGGGTCGTATGTTGACGGGTAGTTGTAGCGTACTGGTGTGTTATCTGAAGAATAAGCTGGAATGTATCCACCAAAGCGAGCATATAACTCTATAGTAGAAGCATTATTAGGATTTAATTCACTTGCCTTTACAATACCTTTATCTAATGCCCTTTCAATGTAATTCTCATAAACGTTTGGTGTGCTAAAGAACAGCCTTGTACCAAAGTGTGTGTAATCTACCATGACTTGTGAGCCTGATACGTCTACACCAAATTCCCCTGCATATTTCGCATAAGGACTTTGTTCTAATAACTCAAAACTTAAGTGCTGTTCTACTTTGTCATTAATCTTCTTCGTGTAAGCTGAATTAATTAACAAAGGTCTTGAGTACTGTACCTCGTCTACAACTTTCATCATATTCATAATAAATTGTGATTTCGTCATAGGAGTTGTAGGATTTGCATAGATATTGTCGTAGGTTGTTTCGTAAGATACAACTTTATCTACGTTTACAGTAGAAGTTGTTTTCGGATACGCTAAGTTTTGATTAATATTTGTGTTATGTGACCAAGGTGTTTTATGTG
>JAGAVZ010000191.1 GCA_017941635.1 Cellulosilyticum sp. | reverse complement strand
TTGTGGAGGTTTATTATGAAACGAAAAGAATTATTTAATATGTTATTTGCTGATTCTGAGTTGGATGTATTTGGATGTGCACGTTTATCATGTAAGAGTGAAAAATGTGAAGAATGTAAATTCAAAGGATATTGGGAACAGCCTGCTGTAATATCTAAAGAAGTAGCTAAGAGTATTTTAAATTGTGTCTATGGTCAACATGTATACTACGATACTGATAGCATATATTTTCAATATGGTGGCAGGGGTAATGGTAAAACATATGCTCAGCATTTAGCACCCATTCAAGAAGGTTGGACAAAATTACCATCTATACATAACAATATAGATTGGTCAATTCTTAATGAAATAATGAGTGACGCAATTGTTAATGGTTTTGAAGTAAAAATATTGGATGGGACAATTTACTATAGGGAAAAGCAATAAAGTCCATATTTAAGTACACACTATATCTAGTATTAAATTTACTAGATATCGTGTAGACAAAATCCGTAGAAAGTGCTAATATAATAGATGTAGGGAAGACCTACACGCTATTCTTATTCCTTATAAATTGGGTGTACTACTTCACTCCCCTAGTACACTCAATAAGCTAGCTTATGCTAATGGTAAGCAGACAGTTTGCTAAACTGTTGTACCTTCGAGTATTAAAGGTTCGAGTCCTTTAGCTAGCGTGCGTGCTTGCAGGATTGTGAAGCACATTAAACACCTGCTCGATACAGTATGCAAGTGGTCAGAAGCAATCTGTTTACTAAACAGAAGTGCCCAAGATAGGGAACTAGGGTTCGAATCCCTACTGTATCGATTGGTACAATAACGTACCATATAACAAACACAACGCCACGAAAGGAGAACAAACATGGCAAGAAAACCAATGGTAACAAGAACATTTCAGACAACAAAGGTGAACGTACTTTGTATGGACACTGTTTCATGTGAAGCACTTAATAAGAGTGTAACACTTGCAGGTACATACAAGAATGAGGACAAGTTGATGAAGGCTGTAAAGTCTGTAGTCGAAGTAGACAGTATCAAAGCTGTTGAAATTGTAGACTCAAAGGTAGAGGATATTCTTTACGGAATGTCAGAGCAGGATTTCATCACAAATGCAGTAAAGCTTGACCCCGAAACACGTAAGGAAATTGCAGACGAAACAACAGAAGAGTAAGAAAAAGAAAGGAAACAGGTAAACAATTATGATGACAAAGATTGAATTATTTAATGCAAAGAACAGTGGTAAGAAGTTAGAGAAGGGTATGCAGATTGAAGTTAAATCAGTAGGCACTTTTGAGGACACTGATAAGGATGGAAATTCTGTAACAGCTTCAGCATTAGTAGCAACTGATGGCAATGTGTATACAGCTATTTCAGCTACAATTGCAGATTCTTTGAAGCTTCTTGATGAAATTCTTGGTGAGGAAGGAACTGTTACTGTTGAGGTACAGGAGAACACTTCATCAGCAGGAAGAACATTCAAACAGTTATCAATTATTCAGTAATAAATAGCTGTTGTACCTCTATTTGGTTTATATCACATAGCCCTATGTAATACACATAGGGCTTTTATTAAAAGGAGAGTGATTTAATGACAATTGAAGAAAGATATGCACAAGAATTGAGAAGACTAACGCAAAGAATATACTACAGAAAGCAACAGGGTTATAACATAGATATAAACAAACTACTAGAGGACAGAGGTAATTACTTAGAAGAAGATATTGAATACATGCGTTCACTAAGAGGTGTAAATCTTTTATCATACGCTGATTATGGTTCAGATGAAATTAGTACATATGATACATCAACAAATGATGAAGATTTTGTAGCACCATCTGACTATGATGACCCTAATATCTATTCAAATATTTTTCAGATTGAACAACTACTATTAGAATTTCCAAGTACAAAGATAATGGTATTTGATGTAGGGCAATTAGGTGAACTTCATAAAATGGATGAAGCAGATATAGAGTTCATAGGTGACGCATTATATAATATATGGAATAAAATGGTTACCGAAGCAGGAGAATACGGCACATTATTAGAATTAGATGATTACTACGGGAAAATAGAAAACGAACTTGCTGAGTTTCTTGAGCCTTTACATTCAGAAAGCATGTACTATCTAGAGAGTGAATTGTTGACAGGCATGACTAGAATGATGGAGTTATTAAATGGTGGTAATGCATTGTCAATGGCAGAAATGCAGGCATATTCACCATTATATACAGACATGGACTTAGTAAATAATGAGTGGAAAAACTAAAAAGCGTACATTCGTATGCGATTTTGAAACAACTGTATATGAAGGTCAAGAGAATACAGAAGTATGGGCGAGTGCTGTTGTAGAATTATTCACAGAGGATGTTAAGATATTCCATTCGATAGGTGAAACCTTTGAATACTTTATTCAACAAGATTATGATTTAATATGCTATTATCATAATCTAAAGTTTGATGGTTCATTTTGGCTAGATTATTTACTAACAAAATTAAAATACACGGAAGCCTTTGACAAATTAAATGAAGAAGGAACTAAAGGTAAATGGTTAAAGAATAATCACATGACTAACAATACCTTTAAGTATATGATTTCAGAAATGGGACAATGGTATTCTATTACAATAAAAGTAAATAATCATATCATAGAAATACGTGATAGTTTAAAACTGTTACCATTTAAAGTATCAGAAATAGGAAAAGGTTTTAAGACAAAACATAGAAAACTAGATATGGAA
>JAGAVZ010000190.1 GCA_017941635.1 Cellulosilyticum sp. | reverse complement strand
AATGGTATTATCATCAAACCTCATAACCAATATGAAATCACTATCTATACCTCTTGTATGTGTCTTGAAAAAGGTATCTACTATTATAATAACTACACCAATCAACGTATTAATGCCATCGATATGCATAAAGAAGATTTAGATGCTACGGAAATTAAAGCTTTTGACTACCTAAATAAGGAAGATATTAATTACCAAAACTAAAGTAAAAAACTAGGGTTCTATTCACTAAAACCCTAGTTTTTCTGAAATAAGGAATTTCTCCATAGATATTATTTTACTTTAAGAAAATAACTAACATCATCTACATTCCAATATTAATATATCTTTAATCGATTTTCTGGTTTTACATACATTCCATCGCCTTCTTTGATGCCGTAGGTATCATAGAATTCTTGGAATTGTTGTAAGACTACATTAGCTCTTACTTTGTCAGGTGAATGTGGGTCTTGTTCAAGTAATAGTGCTTTGTATTCATCTGTTCCAATCATTCTCCAAGTGGTTGCCCATGATTCAAAGAATGCTTTATAGTCTGCATTATCCATTTCCTCCATAATATCTAGCATACAAGATACAGCTGTAATATCTGCAATATTTTCACCAACTGTTAAATCTCCATTTACTTTTGCACCACTATCTACTGTTACATTACTGTAGAAATCTCTAACAGTTTGTGCCTTTTCTTCAAATTTGGCATAATCTTCTTTGGTCCACCACTCATTTACATTTCCATTCTCATCAAAGTTGGCACCACTATTATCAAAAGCATGACTGATCTCATGAGCAATAACAGCTCCAATACTACCTAGATTTTCTTCCTTACTACGATTTACATCATAGAATGGATGTTGCAAAATAGCTGCTGGGAAAGTAATATCATTGCATGTTGGATTATAGCAAGCATTAACTGTCTGTGGTGACATGGCAAATATAGTCTTATCCACTGGCTTATCCATTTCGGCTAATATCTCTTCATAACTCCAACTTTCTATATTAAAGAGATTTTCAATGAGTGAACCACCTTCTTCATAAGATTTAATCTCTAGTCCTTCATAATCTTCCCATTCATCTGGATAACCAATTTTAACTTTCATCGTATCTAACTTCTTAATCGCATTTGCTTTTGTTGAATCTGCCATCCAATCTACATTCTCTAATTTCTTTTTATAAGTTGCAATAATTTCATTTACTAATGTTTCCACATCTTCCTTAGCTTCTTTGCTAAAGTACTTTTCAACATAAAGCTTACCTATTTTATCTGAGAAAATACTACTAATCACTTGCATTGCTTCCTGTTCAACTGGTATATCACCCTGCACTCCTGTAAGTTCAGCAGTGTATTCATCTGCAATTTTTTCAAAATCCTCACCTAATGCACCAACTGTATTTCTTAAAAATTTGATCTCTATATAATTTTTCATAGCGTCAACATTTTCTTCTGTATAAACTGTATTTAATGCCTCTAACCATTTAGGCTCTAACACGTTAACTCTATCTGCCTTATCTCCACATATCTTTTGAATTTTAGTTTTAAGATTGAGATTAGGTGCCAATTGATCTAATTCATCTAGTGTGTAGACATTATAAGCAATCTCATATACATTAGACATCTTACTTGCTTCTTCTTGACCTAGTATATAAGGTGTTAATAATTTTTCAAAAGTATAAGCATCTTCTACTTTTTTTGCTGCCTCTTCCTTACTATATCCCATCAACACTAATATGTTTTGTAGATACTTTGTAGTCGCTGCAGATGTTATCTTAGATTGTTCAGTAGGCTTATTATAGTCATCTGAACCACCTAAAATAAGATTTGTTGAACTTATGGTAAAGATCTTTTGATTACTATCCTTAAAATCTGTACTAACACTCATTCCATAGATTCCTGCCATATTACTTTGCATGATGTCTGATAAATAGGTTTCAAGGTCTTCTAAAGTTTGGATTGCAGCAATCTTATCTAGATAGGGTTTAATTGGCTTGGTGCCTTGCTTATTTCTTACTTCTTTATTGAGATAGTTATTATAAAGATTAACCATCTTTTTCTCTATATCATTCTCACCATATTTGTCCCCATTGCCCAAAATCTCAGCAAAAAGCTGTTGTAGTTGTTCTTGACATTTATCATTTAACTCATTAAAGGTATTCGTTGCTGGATACCCTGGTTTTAAAGTAGTAGTTTCTAGCCATTCTTTATTTATATATTCGTAGAAATCATCTTCTAATCTGATCTCTTGTTTCTCTTGTTTTACATTAGCTGTTTCTTCTGCCATAGTAAGCTGAGGTGTTAATCCTAACATCATAGCCATCAATAATGCTGCAAGTTGTTTACTCATTTTCTTTACTAATTTCATCTGTTTTCCCCCTCTTGCTTTTATCTTCCTTATATTAACATCTTAGTTAATCTCTTACTTTTTTTTAATCTTTTCTTTATATTTATTTTGCTCCTTGTTTCTTATCTATTTTCCTACCCTTAGCCTATCATCTACTTCTCCATATTCACATATTACCTTATGTAATTCTCTGTGTACTACTGAAATCTATGTTTTAATTAATTTTCATAAAATAACTTATATTAATTTTTCTGCATGTAAAGTATTTCAAATAACCTTCTTAATTAACTGTAAAACCCAACAATTATTGTCATCTAAGCAATCTGATAACTTTCTATAAATGTATACATGAAAAAATACACCTTTAAGTTAAATAAGAACTTAAAGGTGTATCAATCCAATCTATATTTTCTTTTAAAGTAATTTCAAATACTTTCCGTATCCCTCTTTCTCCATTTCGTCCTTAGGGATAAATCTTAAAGCTGCTGAATTTATACAATATCTGAGTCCACCTAATTCTTCAGGACCATCTTCAAAAACATGTCCTAAATGAGAGTCTGCCGAAGTACTTCTTACTTCTATACGATACATATGATGCGAAGTATCTTCATTTTCATATACTGCTCCTTTAATAGGCTTAGAAAATGCTGGCCAACCACATCCTGAATTAAATTTATCCTTAGATAGAAAGAGTGGCTTACCACTAACGATATCTACATAAATGCCTTCTTCAAAATGCTCATCATATTCATTGTCAAACGGACGCTCTGTTCCATTTTCTTGTGTTACCTTATATTGAAGTGGTGTTAAGCGCTCTTTAAGTTCTTCTTGTGTATATCTATTCTTATACCAATGTTTCTTGATAAAATCTTCTCTCCCAGAACCTCTATAATAGAGATTATATCTAAAGGCATTTTTCTTATAATAATCTTGATGATATTCTTCCGCTTCATAAAAAGGCATTACAGGTCTGACTGGTACTACAATAGGTTTATCGAATAATTTGCTTTCCTCTAATTTCATCTTATATTGCTCTGCTTCCTGCTTTTGCTTTTCATCTGAGTAAAATATTGCTGTATGATAGGTTGAACCTCTATCATGAAACTGTCCATCTGGGTCTGTTGGATCAATACTTCTAAAGAAAATCTCTAATAGCTCTTCATAACTCATTTCATCTTCATCGTAAGTGATTTTCACCGCTTCTACATGTCCTGTTTCATGACTACACACTTGCTCATAAGTTGGATTCTCTACATGCCCACCTGTATAACCTACAACTACATTTATAATGCCAGGTAACTCATCAAATGGCTTAGTCATACACCAAAAACATCCACCTGCAAATATTGCATCCTTTATGTTGCTCATTCTAGTGCCTCTTTCTCATTATATTTTTATTGCTCACTAATTCTTTTTTCCATATTCACATTTATTCATTCTATCTATGGCTTATTTTCTATTTATTACTCCAGCTTATCTGATCTGACCTCTTGATTTATTTTTAATTACTTTTATTTTCTTTGCCAAATAATCCACAATATATAGACCTATATGGTAATGTTGTCCACTATTTCATGAGTTATTCCCTTAATAAAGTAGATTAACCTACCATCCATTCTTTTAATAATATACTTTTCTTGTTATATAATGTGTTCATCTTATTATAGTTTATCCTTACATCTATTTCGCTTGCTCAATAATCTGTTTCATCATTTGCTTATCCATTGCACCTGGAACATAGAGATTAATATAACCTTCTTTATCAATAATAAGTGTACTTGGGAAAGAATTAAAACCATAGCTAAATATTTGATTGTACTCGGTATCAAATACTACTGGGAATGTATAGCCTTGTTCATCTAAGAACTCAATAATACTCTCTTTATCTACCTCTTGACCTAAATTGGGATTGGCGATACCTAGAATAATCACCTCTTCATTATTTTCACCATACTCTTTATAAAGTTCATCAATATAAGGCATCTCCCCAACACAAGGCGGACACCATGTTGCCCAAAAGTTTAGGAAAACAACTTTTCCTTCATAATTACTTAGCTTATGTATATTGCCATATTGATCGTATAGCTCAAAATCAATAGCCTCTAATTTATTTTCTTCTGCTTCAGTATTCTGCTCTGCCTCATCAGTTGTTTCAGCTTGATTTATATCTTGAAATGCTGTATCCTCTTCTGATCTAACGTCTTCTCCTACTTCACCACTTATCTGTCTTTGCTGACTTACAATTTGTTTAGCACCTGTAACCAACATACTGAGTCCAGCTATTATTAAAATAATACCACCTACTTTTTTAATAAGAAGCATATGCTTTTTAATCTGATTTAGGCTTCTTGATAATTTCTTGTAAAAAATAGCTAGAATCAAAAATGGTACTGTAAAACCTAGTGTATAGACTAAAATTAAAAATAATGCAGTTACTCTACTATTCGAAGTAGATGCCATCACTAATACAGATGCTAAAGTTGGTCCAATACAAGGTGTCCACCCGAAGCTAAAAGTAAATCCCAATACAAATGATGAAATAAGGTTCATTTGTCCTGTTTTCATATGGAATCTTTTTTCTGTATTAAGTAGGTTAGACCGAATAACCCCCATATAAAATAATCCCATGACAATAATAATCATCCCACCAACTAAAGTTAATACATTCTGATAGTCTTTAAAAAAGCTTCCTACTGTATAAATTGACATTCCTAATAAAAAGAAGGTCGTTGAAATTCCTATAACAAATCCTAACGTATTTTTAATTAATACTTTCATGTCCTCTGTCGTGCTATTGGCTAAAATACTTACGTATACTGGTAATAGTGGCAAAATACATGGTGAAAGAAATGATAATATCCCTTCTACTCCTACTAGCCATAAATTTAAATGTTCCATATTTCCCTCCTTTTTTATATCCGTTTATTATAAACATGACATCAATTCTTTTGTCAACAGCTCCCTTACCTATGACTTGTACACCTAAAACTTTTCCTGTTGGCACCTCATAAATGAGTTTAAAGTGCATTGGATGACTCTCTGGCATAAGTCCTACTTTATCTCCCATAATAAAGTGTACTTTAATTAAATACTGCATTTTGATAAACTCTAGGTGCTTTTTTGATAATTTTCTCCTTTTTAGCATATCCTACCTCTAGTTCATTAAATGCGGAGGGTATTATGAAGTATTTAAAATATCTACTTATCTTTATTCCCATTAGTATCATTGCTAAGTTTATGAATGTTAGTGATACTTGGATGTTTATTTTATCTTGCTTATCTATTATTCCCCTAGCTAGTTTGATAGGTGAAGGAACAGAAGAAATATCTTTTTATACCGGTCCTAAAATAGGCGGATTTTTAAATGGTACTTTTGGTAATGCTACAGAACTCATTATTTCTTTCTTTGCACTTAAACAGGGTCTATTTGATGTTGTAAAATCCTCTATAGCAGGTGCTGTTATCGGAAACATCTTATTAGTCATTGGCGCAAGTATGTTAGCAGGTGGTATCAAATATAAAACCCAAAAGTTCAATGTAAAAGTAGCTGAAGTTTCTTCTACTATGCTTCTTTTCGCTGTACTTGGTTTATGTATCCCTGCGCTCTTCACCCATTCCGTTGACCCTAGCTTACTCAATACCAGATATGAAGGGCTAAGTCTTTTTGTTGCTGTCATTATGATTGTTATCTATGGCCTTAACTTATTCTTTTCTTTTAGCACTCATAAAGATATTTATACGAATCATGCAGAAGAAAGCGAAGCAGAACAAGCTAAATGGTCATTAAAAAAAGCCATCACTATTCTATTTGTTGCCACTGTACTGATTGCTATAGAAAGTGAATTTTTAGTAAACGGTATTGAAGGCGTTACCCAAACCTTAGGTTGGAGTGAATTCTTTGTTGGTATTATTTTAATTCCTGTCATCGGAAATGCTGCTGAACACACCACTGCTATAGTCATGGCACTTAAGAATCAGATGGATGTAGCATTAGAGATTGCCATCGGTTCCAGCTTACAAATTATTCTTTTTGTTGCACCCGTCCTTATTTTCTTAAGTTTATTTTTCACGCCAATGAGTATTGTTTTTAATCCTTTTGAACTCATTGCACTCTTTGCTTCTGTTCTTATTGCCAATAGAGTTTCACATGATGGAGAATCCAATTGGCTAGAAGGTGTTCAACTTCTAGCAGTTTATCTTATTATAGCTGCTTGTTTCTTTATTGTTTAATCAATCACTTATACAACTTAACAAACTCATTTAACATAAAGGCACTAGCTTTAAACTTTTTAAAGCTAGCGCCTTTGTCTATTTCATATTCTATATATAACTCAAAAAAGCATTATTTACTCATTTATTGTTAATTTTCATACTCAATTTCCACTTTCACTTTTCTAAACAATTTGAAATTATATATTAATATGATACAATGTATACATAAAATTATGTATGGAGGATATATGTTAAAAACTAATCACATTAAAAACATGAGCAATATGATTATTAATAATTCTAATAAGTCTGTTGACCTTAAGTTTATCTTATATAATCTAGCTATTGTATTACTCCAATTGTCTGTTGTAATTATAAATCGTCTTTATTCTCCAATTACGCCATTTTTTTATATAGGCTCTTTAGGCATCACTACTACTTTCTTTTCTGGAGTATTATCACAGTTACAACTTTTATGCCTTGTCTATCTTTGTGCTAGCTATGGTAAGAAAGGTTATTTACTTGGACTGGCATACAGTCTTATATATTCTTTCTCTAATATAACTTTTGTGCTGATATCTAAGAATACTCATTCTATCTTAGGCGCAATTATTGCTTTAGGAAGTGCTATTGTTATTACAGTTATTCATCTATTCTATAACCGTTTAGAACATATCAGTACAGATTTACACCATATGGCTTATACAGATTATTTAACCGAGTTACCTAATCGTCTTATGTTTAAGGAAACATTAGCAAGACGTATAGAGTCTGCTACCTCTAATCACTCTACACTTATCGTAGTATTTGTTGATTTAGATAACTTTAAAAAAATTAATGATAACCTAGGTCATTCAAAAGGGGATTTACTCCTTCAACATGTAACAAAAAGATTGCTATCCGTTCTTCATACGGATGATTTCCTTGCTAGGCTCAGTGGCGATGAATTTGCACTTCTTATTGATAGACAACTTTCTAAAAAGGAGCTTACACTCTACTTAAATCAGCTCCAAGATGCTATTAATAAAGATTATACACTTAACTCAATAAAAGTATCTATTACTTCTAGCTTTGGTGTGTCTATGTATCCAGAACATAGTACAGATCCTGATGAACTTCTTATGTTTGCTGATACTGCTATGTATCATGTTAAAGATACTGGAAGAAAAGGAATATCTTTCTTCGAAGTTGGTATGAAGAATACAATTAATAGGCATTTTGAAATTGAAGAACACTTAGCTAAAGCCTGGGAAAATGGTGAAATATTTGTTGTTTATCAGCCTCAATTTAGTGCAACAGGTAAAGAATTAAAGGGTGCAGAAGCTTTGGTACGTTGGATTAATCCTAATCTTGGTTTTATACCACCTAATGAGTTCATCCCTATTGCAGAGCATACAAAACTCATTATTCCCCTAGGCGAATGGATTTTAAAAACAGCTTGCTGTTGGTACGTCAAAAATGCCAACCAAATTAACGAAGACTTTTTCCTAAGTGTTAATGTTTCTCCTGTTCAAATACTAGATCCAGATTTTCTAATTAGGGTAAAAAGAGTTTTAGCTGAAACGAATATGCCACCACACAACTTGCAATTAGAGATTACTGAATCCCAATACATTACTTCTCTTGATTATGTGATTCAGACACTAAATACACTCAAAAGTATGGGTATCTCTATTGCCTTAGATGATTTTGGTACAGGTTATTCTACTTTTAGCTATATTAAAGACCTTCCTTTTGATTGTATTAAAATTGATAAAAGCTTTATTGATGAAATTTATAATGAAGATGGCTCTCCTATTATTAAAGGTGTCTTATCGCTTATTCATAATCTAAAAATGGTTGCTATCGCTGAAGGTGTAGAAAATGCTATTCAACAAAAGTACTTAATTAAAGAAGGGTGTAATGTTATCCAAGGCTATTTACTAGCAAAACCTTTAAATGAACAAGATTTCTTTGAAAATGAGCATGTCAAAAATACACTGGCTAAACAGGATTAAATCTTTAGCCCTATATTTAGAATTACAAATCGAATACATATAGAAAGGAGCTTTCGCATTATGGATGAAAACCAACTAATGCAAAAGCTCCTTTTTCATATACAGGATATTTTTTATTTTAAATCTGACATCCTACAGATTTAAATTTCTTATCTGCTTTAGAACATCTTGACTACTGATTCATTATTTTTTGTAATACTAAATTTACCACGTCATATTAAATATTTCTCGTCCCTACTCTTAATACTCTTCACTAACCTTGTATTGATTTCTACCATTTTCTTTTGATATATAAAGTGCTTTATCTGCCTTATCTAATAACTCTTCATAACACATATCTCTTCTATCTACCGCAATTCCCATACTAATTGATACCTTACAAGAATTATTCCCATACTGTATCACTGTATCCATGCTATCACATAATTCTTTTGCTTTATTATGTAATTCCTCTATAGTATCTAGATTCTCAATATAGACTACAAACTCATCTCCTCCAAATCTAGAGAGGATAGCATTACTTTTAAATACCCTCTGCAAGTTACAAGCTAACATAACTAAAACCTCATCGCCGCCACTATGCCCTAATGTATCATTTACATACTTAAATTCGTCTAAGTCAATAACACATAATGCCGATATTCCATTCTCTAGCTTTCCTACACGACTCTTATCTAACATTTTATAAAATCCAACACGGTTATAAATACCTGTAAGCTGGTCTTTTTCAGCTTGTTCTTCTAATAATATTCTTTCTTCTACTTCTTGATGTATATTAACTAGTTTCCCAAGCAAAAATAAAGGTTTTTGATGTTCATCATATATAATAGAATATACCACTCGATACCATTCTTCCTCTTCACTTTGTAACGCTAACTTAAGCTGAGTTTGTTTATACTCTTTATGGCTTGTATCTTTTATAGCCTCTATAAATTTGTATAGTTCCACTTCCTTGCTTTGGAAATTAGATACCTGTTGTACGTTATTTAATGAGAGCCTTGTTTTAAGTTTCTCACCAAATATGATGGTATCTTCTTTATAATTGTATTCAAAAATATACTCTCCAGCAATATCTGCTAATTGTTCATATTTTCTAGCGTTAAGAGCTAATGCTTTACTATGTGAGACTTGTAACGACATTAAATAATATACTATCCCTATTACAATACAACAAATTATGATGACAACTAAAAGCGATGTTACTGGATAGGCTTGTACTAGATCTTTTAGTGTAGGTGGTGTATATGTTCCTTGTGTATTTTTAAGAATAATAACTTGTTTTTGTTCAGGAGATATACTATAAATCACCTTATTAATAATCGATATTAATTGTGTATCTACATTTTTTCTAAAAGCCACACAATATCTATCTTCCTGCATCAAAGGCTGAATGACTATATTATTATAATTTTGCTCCCTAAGACATTCATTCACCGTATAATAATTCGTAAAAGTAAAATCTACCTTCTTACTATTAACTGCCTCTAGACATTCCATAATTGTACTATAGTATTCAATGGTGTTCTTATCTAAATTAAAATCATAATTTACTAGCCCACCTTCTATTAATCCTACAGTTGTCTGATCTAAGTTATTACTATCAACAGCCTTCTGCTTAACGATAACATTAATATACTCTATGTACTCCTTGGAATAACTCAATGCATCCTTATAGTTATCTATCTCTTCCATCCCTGCAATAACATCTATTTCACCTATTTGTAATGCCTGTACCATTTGGTCGAATGAACTGAATGATTGATATACGAAATTTAAATTTGTTTTTTCTTTTATAATTTCAAATATATCAGCTGAAATTCCTAAAAACCTTTTATCCTCTTTATACTGTAAAGGACTAAGATTTTCTATGTAGCCTACTTTAATCACTTTATTTTGAGCAAGATATTCTTTCTCTAACTTTGAGAAGAATATCTCATTAGAGTTATCTAAAAGAAAATCCTTACTAAAAGTATGTTTCTGCTCTGTAGAAATAGCTTCTTTAGGTCTTGCACCTTCCCATCTGTCATTCCATTCTTTCATAATGTCTTCAAAGGTTTCTTCACTCTCACCGCGTGCTGAATCAATGATTCGCCTTTGTTCTTTACCGCTATATAATTCTAAGGCTCCACCTAAATGTCCCAATATAAAGCCATTATTATCTTTGCCAGGATTATCTATAAGAAGTTCTACATTCTCAAACTCATTAAACCATGTTGGTAATGGGTCTCCCTTTACAATAGATATAGCTCCCATATCTCTAGCATATCCAGAGTCATGAATCATAAAATCAATCCATGCACGTGCTGCTTCTTTATTCTTACTATTTTTACTAATACTATAGGGATAATCCGCATCAATTGTCATATATTGTTTCCCATTAACAGTATTAGGAAAAGGCATGTAACCTATATTATCTGGATATGCTCCTGCCGACTTTGCTGAAGATATTGCCCATGAGCCCTGTGCAATACATCCTACTTTACCTTCATTCAGTAATACCATGGATTGCCACCAATTTCCCTGTAAAACATCCTTCTCACATAACCCTTGGCTTACAATATCATTCAGTAACTTATAGACTATATAATGATTTTTTCCTTCCGTGAAAGGATTCTTTTCATGAGCAAAATTATTATACCTATAGTCTGCATCTCCTGTCATTGCACCGAATACATAGCTTTGCCAAGTTGCTACTGCCCAAGGTTCATTATAATTCGTATAAAATGGAATGGCTTGTGTATTCTCATCTATCAACTTTAAACAATTTATAAATTCATCAATCGTTCTAGGTATTTCTTTAATTCCTGCCTCATCAAATACTTTTTTATTATAAAGAAATCCTTGCCCGTTAACAGACATTGGAAAACCATATACTTTTCCTTCTTTTTCCCTAGCATTCATAAAATAGTATTGTTCTGACAGTTGATCATAGTCACCTAATGCTTCAAAATACTTATCCCAATCATCATAGGAAACTGAACCCGGTGCTAAAAGAACATCTCCATATTCTCCTGCATCTATCATATCCTTAATTTCATTTTCATAATCTGCTAGTGTTACTATGTTTACATTTACATCAGGATAAATCATATTGAATCGTTCTGTATAGCTGCCAACATCTTGACCTCCTGTTATAACTGTTAAATCTCCTGATATTGACTGCTGCTTGCTCTCTACATTAGCTTTCAAATCCGTCTCAGAAATTATAAAAAAACTAATAGTTATAATGAGTATACTTAGTAAAATACTTCTTCTCTTCATAAGTCTCCTTTACTCTATGCTATTTTAAATTGAAAAGTACCATAAACTTACTCATCAGTTTATGGTACTTTTTAATTTTATACTTATAAATCTTTATAATAATTATTATAAAGATTTTACTATTTTTTATCAATAAATTTAATCAATTTATCGGATTATACACATTTACTTATTAGTTTTTGATTTTATCTCTTCTTATACTTTATTAATAATAAAAAAGACACCCTTTTGGATGCCCTTTACTCTCATACTTTCAAAAACAAATACTACATAATGTTTGCTTAACCGTTTTGGATCTTAGTCCATTTTTTAGGTCAAACCCTCGAACCGTTAGTATTGGTCACCTGAATGTATTACTACACTTACAGCTCCAACCTATCAACCTCATAGTCTCTAAGGGGTCTTACTCCTTTCGGATGGGAAATCTTATCTTGTGGTCTGCTT